>CAZGLC010000192.1:0-1928 GCA_964526235.1 uncultured Bifidobacteriaceae bacterium | reverse complement strand
TACGCGCGTTGATCAGATCCCACAGCAGACGGACCACCGGCAACGGTGTGGCCACCTGGCACTGGTGAAGTCCGGGTGAGCTCCACGCGGTCGGGCGCAATCTTCGTTTGGCTCAGCGCAGAGAAGGCCCCAAAAGGCTCCGCCATGACATTGTGACCAGCTCGGCTGAGTATTTGGGAGTTCGCGAATCGCGGACGGCATAGCCCAACAAGCGGTCGCTAACCTACAGTAGTTGTGGTAGTTGCAATACATTACATACACTTGTAATATTCAACATGGTGGAGCGAATGGCGGACCATTGGCTGAAGGATGCGCGGCAGCGAAAGGGCTGGACTCAGGAGGAGGCTGCGTCCCGCCTAGGCGTGTCGCAGGCGTATCTCTCCCTGGTGGAAAACGAGCGGCGCACGTTGTCGCCGCGGCTTCTACAAAGGCTCCAGCGCCAGGTGGAGGTGCCTCCCACCGAGCTGCCGGTTGACGAGGCGCTGCAAGTCGGCGACGCCGGCAATTTGGCTGCGGCGTTGGCTGCACTTGGATATCCGGGGTTCGCATACTTGAAGCTCGGTCGTCACGTAAACCCTGCGCAGCTGCTGTTCGCGGCGCTGAATATGCCGGACCTCGAACCCCGACTTGCTGAGGCACTCCCTTGGATGGTGTGGCAGTTTCCGGATCTGGACTGGCAATGGTTGGTCCCTGAGTTGAAGCTCCACGATCTCCAGAATCGCTGCGGGTTCGTGGTAGCACTCGCACGAGAGGTTGCCGTCCAGAAAGGGCCAGAAGCAACAGCATCAAAGCTCGCGCGCGTGGAAAAACAGCTCGAACAATCACGCCTCGTTCGTGAAGACACGTTATGCAGGGAATCCATGACGGAGGCCGAACGCCGCTGGCTGCGGCGGACGCGACCACGCTTGGCGGAGCACTGGAACTTGCTCAGCGGCTTGGCATCAGAGCACCTGTCGTATGCAGCCTGACGCACCGGAACCTTGGAAGTCGTTTCTGGCTGAACTCGACGAACTGGTTTCAGCGCCCGTCCAGTGGCACTGCTGCGGCGGTTTCGTCGTGACCGCGCTGTACGGCTTGCCGCGGCCAACAGCCGACATCGATGTGCTTGCGGTCGTACCTGGCCAGATACAGAAACGGCTTGGGGAGCTCGCCGGAAAAGGATCGAAGCTGCATCAAGTGCATGGCGTCTATCTGGACATCGTCACAGTGGCTCCCTGTCCCGATGCGTACGGGGAACGGCTGATCGAAATGTATCCGGGCATGCTCCGCAACATTCGGCTATTGGCGCTCGATCCGTACGATCTTGCGCTCGCCAAGTTGACGCGAAACGCGGATCGGGATCGCAGTGACGTCGAGTATCTAGGGGTGACAGTTCCTCTCGATGTTGCGGTCTTGCGCGACCGATATCAGACCGAGATGCGTCCATACTTGGCTAGACCTGAGCGAGAGGATCCCACACTGGATCTCTGGGTTGAGATCATTCAAGAGGCACAACGCACGCGTAAGCAGTGAGCCAAGGCGAATCGTCGATCTCATAACGCGGGCCCGGGCTACTCCCCAGCCGTGACGCTGATGGCCGCGTCCTGTCGAATCTAGCGGCGGCGCACGAACGTGGCGTCCGGCTTCAGCCGGACCACGTCCGTTGACACGGGCGCCGATTGGCGGCACCGTGGACGCGTGCGCATGCTCGCGGCGCGATGGACCGGGGCGTGGCGGCTGCTGCGCCGCCACTCCACGCCGGCGACGTTCGTCGCCGGCTTCCTCTTCGATTTCCTCACCATGCAGCGCATCGACGCCTGGGCGGACCTGGCGTTCCAGCTCGGCTATCTGGCGGCGCTGACGCTGTTCCTTGTCTACCAGCACCGTGAACACACCGGCCGATGGACGCCGGGCCGGCTGACGACCCGGTTCTGGCGGTACAACCTCGA
>CAZGLC010000191.1:0-9575 GCA_964526235.1 uncultured Bifidobacteriaceae bacterium | reverse complement strand
CCGGCTTCAGATCGCGATGTGTGATCCCTTTCTCGTGCGCCGCGGCGAGGCCATGGGCAACCTGCACCGCACACTCGACGGCCTTGCGCACCGGCAGGGCGCCGCCGGCGAGCCGCTCCCGCAGCGTCCCGCCGTCGAGCAGCTCCGACACGATGTAGGGCGCCCCGTCGTGTTGACCGATGTCATAGACCGCGAGAATGTTCGGGTGGTTCAGCGCCGCAGCCGCGCGCGCTTCCTGCTCGAAGCGCCGGAGGCGATCGGGATCGGCCGACAGACCCGCCGGCAGAACCTTGACGGCAACCTCCCGCCCCAGGCGAGGGTCCCGGGCCCGATACACCTCGCCCATGCCGCCGGCGCCGATGAGCGCGACGACCTCATAGGGGCCGAGTCGTGCGCCAGGCGCGAGGGACATGGTTGCGGCAGTAGCAGGATTATACGTGGTGGCGGGCACCTCCACAGGAGCCGGGCTGATTCACGACGCCCACGTCCGTGAAAGAGAACTTGGACGGCAATGACCCGGCGTTTGGGACGTGTCGTGTACGCCGGAGCCAACACCCGAGCAGCGTGTCCTCGAGGATCTCGAAGTAGCTCTTGACGGTCGGCGCCGACACCCCGCAATCCCGCGCGATATTCGAAAAGTTCACGAACGATCCCTTCCGCGGCGATCTCTTCTCTCAGGACGCTCGGCAACGTAGATCCTCGACGCGCACGCGTACCCCGTGGCGCTCCGCGCGTGGTAATATCAGCGTATTACCATGCCCACGATCACAGTAAAGCTGGACAAGAAGCGCGCCGCGCGCGTGGCCCGGTGGGCGCGCAGCCGGAAGGCGACGAAGTCAGACGTGATCCGCGACCTCATCGATCGCGCTGGAGCGATCGAGACGGGAGAAGATCTGATCGAACTGGTCGAGGCGTCACGAGGTAAAGGACTGGGCCTGGCGCAACGGAAATCGTGAACCGCCCCGCTCTGCTGGACACCTCGTTTCTCGTGGCGCTCGAGCGCGAGACCGCCAGCGGTAGCCCCGGGCCGGCGGAGAGCTTCCTCGCCTCGCTCCGCGGGCGGCGGCTGGTGGTTTCAGTCGTCAGCGTCGCGGAACTCCTCGAGGGCGCAGCAGAGCAAGCGGCGATTCTCGCGTCACTGCAACGATTCACGATACAGGGGGTTCATCTGGCCCAGGCGCGGCGATGTGCGCTCCTGCAGCGTCGCGCCGCACGCCGCATGGGCGAGAACGACGCGTGGCTGGTCGCCACGGCCGAATCGATCGACGCCGACGTGGTCGGCGCCGATCGTGCCGCGTTCGAGCGGCTGGGCAGCCGCTATCTTCGATTCCGCTGACCGTCCACGCGCGGCTATTTCGCCGCGCTGATCGATTTCACCTGGATGATCTTGGTCTTCCCGTCCAGGGTGCCGACGACGGTCACCTTCGCGCCCGCGAGTTTGTCGGGCGTCCGCTGATCGCTCAACCCGTACACCGTCTTCCCGTCGAGCAGCACGTACTTCGCGTTGTGCGCGCTCACGCAGGCGCGCGTACAGTCGGCGTCGGTCGGCCCCATCCTCATCGCCGCGTGGCCGGTGTAGGCGCACATGTCGTCGGTGATGACGCCCGTGAACGTCTGCGTCTCCTGACGCGCGGAGAGCGCGGCGACGAGCAGCAGGCTCAGGACGAGCGGTTTCACGTCAGTGGCCCGGGATCATGATGTGCGCGGTCGAGGTGCCGGCATTCATGATCCACGCCCCGCCCATCTTGTTGTTGTCCGGGAGTCCGGTCGACTGCGTCGTCGCTCCAGGTACCGCGACCGTCGCATGTCCGCGAGCGTTCTCGCGGGTTGGGCCGCCGAAGTTGTAGAACATCGACCCGTATTCAGGCTTGACGCGCGTGCCGTCCTTTTCCGCCGCCTCCAGCGCCGTCTGCCGCGCTTCGCCCATCGCCTCGAACCGCATGTTCTGCGCGACGCGCTCGAGATTGCCGAGGCTGGTGCACTCCGTTGAGAAGGGCGCCTGGTTGGGCTGTCCCGATCGGTCGTAGCAGACCAGGCGGTTCGTCCCCTTGCGCAGCGTGGAGTAGGTGAAGTCGGGCTTCCATTTGATGACCGTCGCCTGGCCGGCGAGGTTCGGAGGAGCGGCGAGCAGGGCCAGGTCGACGTCGGCCTGCGAAGCGCCGGCTTCGAGCGGCGGCGGGGGGGGCGGTGCACCGCGGCCCTGCTGGGCGGCGACGGCCCCGCCCAGCGCGACGACGGCGACGAGGGTGACGAGCATCCGTTTCATGGTGACCTCTCCTTATTGTTGTTGCGTGCTCTGGCGCCGGCGGCGGCGCTGCTCTTCAATGGTGTCGAGACGCTGTGCGTTGCCCGGCAGCAGCTCGCTGCCGTCGGCCCGGACGATGCGGCGGAAGAACATCCGTGGCGAGCTCGTATGCGTCGGGTTGCCGGTGACGGTGACCTTCTCGCCGGGCGTGATCGAGTCGGCGGTCCAGCCGAACTCCGACAGGTTGAGCCGGCCGGCGAACTCGACCGTCCACTTCTCCATGTTGCCACTGTCGTCCGCCACGTCCATCAACATCATGGCGTGCGGGTTGACGAACCGGAACTCCGTGACGACGCCCGCGACGGTGATGACGCGCTTCTCATCGTACACCGGCGAGAACGCGTGGTGCGGAATCGCGTCGGCCGCCGTTAGCACGAGCATCGCCAGCACCATGGCCGCCGCGCGCAGCCCGCTCATGGCCTCACGCCCTTCCTGAACTCCGTCGGCCGCTCGCACGCGTCGTACGGGGCGATCTCCTGCGTCGGCGCCCAGCGCCAGATCTTCTTCAGCACGAACGGCTCGCGGAACGTCTGCGGATCGGTCAGCGTGGCGACGAGGTGCAGCGCCGCGCCGTCCGCCGATCGAGTATAGCGCTCGACGACGCGCAGCCGATCGCTGTGCTCGCCCATCGCCTGCAGGTCGGGCAGCATGATGATGCTCGCCGCGATGGCCGACGATTCGACGACCAGCGTCTCGCCCTCCCAGCGGCCGACCGAATGCCCCATCGCGGTCGGCGTCGGTCCGGGTGTCCGGGCGTCGAAGTAGATCGTCCGCCGGCCGTCCCACTCGCCGTAACGCAGCTCCAGGGTCGCTCCGCGCTGCCGGACCTCGAGCTGGTGCGGCGCGAAGATCTGCCGCGCCATGCCCCACGGCTCGCAGCGCAGGAATCCCGGGTCGTCGGCCGGATCGAACGGATACCGCGTGCGCGCGGCGGGCGTCAGCAGGTCGCGCAGGTGCTCGCGCTCGAACCGCTTGGCTTCACCCTGCAGCTCCTGGAACGGGCGCGCGTCGTTGGCCGGGTTGTCGAGCAGCGCATTGAGCCGCGCGATGCCGGTGTCGGTGCAGGCGAAGAAGCAGAAGAGGCCTTCAGGGGTGGTCGGCGGGTCGCTCCACATGCCCTCGAGGGGCGAGGTCCGCGACTGGGCCTGTGCGGGCGCGACCACGCACGCGAGCAGGACGACAAGAACCAGCCGGGTCATGCGCGTCTTCCCCGCGCGGATTCTAGCTGAATTGGCCGCTCGCCGCCCGCCTATAATGCTCCGCCAGTGCATCCCGAGCTCCAGGAAGCGATCGATCTCCACGACGCCATCGTCGGCGAGGCAGGCAAAGCGCTGGTCGGGTACGAGACCGAGAAGGCGCTCGCCAACGTCGTGCTGCTGTCGGAGATCCCAACGACCTACGACCGCGAGCAGAAGCGGCAGGTGAACGCGGGGAATCTCCTGCTGCGCGGCGTACCGGGCGTCGGCAAGACGTTCTTCGGCGTCATCCTCGCCGCGATCAGCAACGCGAAGTTCGCGCGCATTCAGGGGCGCGCCGACCTCCAGCCGACCGAGGTTGTCGGCTTTCAGATGATCAACCCGGCTACCGGCGAGTTCCTCACCGAGTTCGGCCCGCTGGCCTCGGCGGAAGTGATCCTGCTCGACGAGATCAATCGCATCCCGCTGAAATCGCAAAGCGCGTTTCTGGAGGGATTGCAGGATCGCACGGTCACCGTCGGCAAAGTCACCTACGAGCTGCCGGCGTTCAGCTTCGCAATCGCCACGATGAACCCGGTCGAGCTCGGACAGGGGACGTTCCCACTCTCGGAAGCCGCGGTCGACCGCTTTGCGATCATCGTCAACGTGCCGTACCTGCCGCCCGAGGAGGAACAGCGGCTGGTCAGCTTCAACTTCAAGGCCGTGCACCTGAAGCCGCTCATGTCGAAGGAGCGGATCATCGAGCTGCGCGCGGTCATCTCGCGCGAGGTGTACCTGCACGAGGCGCTCGAAAAGTACATCCGGCGCCTCGTCGGCGCGACGCGGCCGCACCATCCCGAGACCGGCTGGCCTCACCGGTCCCCGTCGGAGCTCGTGGAGAAGTGCGTCGACCTTGGCGCGTCGCCGAGGGCGACGATTTGCTGGGGGCGCCTCGCGAAAGTCTGGGCGCTCCTGTGGCACCGGCGGGCCGAGGTCTATCCCGAGGACGTGCAGGACCTCGCGAAGTACATCCTCTCGCATCGCGTCTGGCTCGGGCCTCACGCGGCGAGCCACGGGGTGACCGTCGAGATGGTGATCGACGACGTCATCGACCGCGTGCCGGTGCCATGATCGAGCGCGCGGCCGGGGAGCCGCTGGTCGACCTGTCGGAAATCGCCGAGATCGAGCTCCTGATCCTGAAGCAGATGAAGGAGCGGACGATCGGCGACCACCGCAGCGCGTTCAAGGGGCCGGGCTTCACCTTCGTCGGCGTCCGCGACTGGGAGCCTGGCGATCGCCTGTCGTCCATCGACTGGGCGCAGTCGTCGCTGACGAATTTCAGCCCGATCATCACGCGCGAGTTCGAGCAGCCGAGCACCGCCGCGATCATCGCCGTGGCCGACGCCTCGCCCTCGACGCGGTGCGGCGCCGCCGGCGCGCCGATTGCCGCGGCCGTCGCCCGGTCGGTGGCGTCGGTCGGCCTGTCGGCAGTGTTCTTCCAGGACCTGTTCGGGCTGATCAGTTTCGACGAGGCGTTCCGTCCGGTCGCTGCGGTGCGGCCCCGCATCGGAAAGCCACACGTCCTGCACTGCCTGGATCTCTATCAGCGTGGGAGGGATGGAGAGGCGGAGGCGGGGCGCGGCAATCTGACGGAGACGATTGCGGCACACCTGCGGCGCCCGTCCCTGATTCCCGTGATCTCGGATTTCCTCTTCGAGGATGCTCCGCGGCTGCTGGCGGAGCTCTCGCGGCTGAACGCCGTCCACGACGTGTTCCTGATCATGGTCGACGCACGCTTCGCGTACGACCTGCCGGATGTGTCGGCGGGCTGGGTCGAGGTATTCGACGTGGAGACCGGGCGAACGCGCATGCTCTCGCGGCGGGAGCTCGGCCGGCTGGCCGCCCGCGTCGAGGAGTGGCAGCAGGAGCTGCAGCGCCTCGCCCGCGAGGCTGATCTCGACCTGGTGCGGGTCGGGCTCGATCGGTGGGAGATGGAGCACGCGCTCGTCCAGTTCGTCGCCGAACGGCGTTTGAGGAAAACACAGTCGTGAGATCCCGCATGGCCCTCGTCCTCGGCGCATGGCTGGCGTGGCACGCCGGCGCCGCCGCGCAGCCGACCCCGCCGGAAGGAACCGGCGTCGCCCCGATCAGCTGCTGGTGGCGAACCGACCGGGCGGCCGTCCGGATCGGCGAGCCGTTCGGCCTGACGCTGACGTGCCGCGTCATGGAGACCGAACGCGCGACGGCCGTCCCCAACCTGACCGAGATCGAGCCGGGCTCTATCCAGCTCGCCCCGTTTGAAGTCGTCGAAGGCGCGCGGCATGAAAACGTCGTCATGCCGCCCTGGCGGTACGTTCAGTACTCGTACTCGCTGCGGCTGCTCGGCGAGGAATTCTTCGGCCGCGACGTGTCGATCCCCGAGGCCACGGTCAGATTTCGCGTCCAGACCGGCAGCAGCGAGGCCGTCGAAGGCAACGAGCGAAACTACGTGCTCCCGGCGATTCCGGTGCGGATTCTGTCGCTCCTGCCGGCGCAGGCAGCAGATATCCGGGATCCGCTGGCGGGCACATTCGGCGACGTCGAGGCGCGGCGGTTTCGCTCCAGCATCGAGATGGTTGCCGGGGCCATTCTCCTCGGCTTTTCTGCGGTGCTGCTGCTGGTCGCCGCCGTCCGCGGCGCTGAGCGGCTGCGGACGCGCGGCCCAGCCGTCGAAGCCACGGCGCCTGCCGGCGCCGTGCTCGGCTGCTGCATGCGTGACATCGACGGCGTCCGCTCCGAGACAACGCGGGACGGCTGGTCGCCCGGGTTGGCGGCGCGCGCCATCGCGCCGCTCCGGGTCGCGGGTGCGATTGCGCTGTCACGGCCGCTCGCACAGGAGCCCGCCGCCGACGGCGCGACGCCGCGCGAGGGGCAGCTTGCCGTCCGGCACGGCGTGCTCGGCAGGCGGCGCGTCTTCGTGTCGGCGGCGATCACCGGCGAGGCGATCGACCGCCTGCGTACGGCGGGCAACGGCGCGCGCCCGGCTCAGGTACGCCCGGAGCTCCTTGACGCGATTCGCGACGCGCTGGCCGGACTCAATGCCGTCCGGTACGGCCGCAACGGCGCGACCGACATCCTGGACCTCGATCGAATCCTCGACCGCGGCAGCGACGCGCTGCGCCGCCTGCGCACGGCGCGGCGCTGGCCGGCGCGGGTGGCTGGAATGGTGCCATGGCGCCGATAGCCGACCTCCTGATCGTCATCCGCCGCACGCTCGAGGAGTGGCTGCGCGTCCGCTGGTCCGATCTGCGCTTCACCGCGGCCGACACGGCGATGCTGGTGCTCGTCGTCCTGGCGGCGGCAGCCGTGCTGCTGGCGGTCGTCCGCAGCCTCCGCGGCGCGCGCCGGCGCCGCGCGGCGGTGGCGCTGCCGGCACTCCTGCCGGTGATGCGGCGCGCGCCATGGGCGGCCGTCCGGCACGCCCCGTTCGTGCTGTTTCTGACCGGCCTGCCATTCTTCGCCGTCGCGCTCGCCGATCCGGTCACCGCGTTCACGCGCGAGGAGCTCACCTATCAGGGCCGCCGCATCGCGCTCGTCGTCGACGGCTCGAACAGCATGATCCTGCCGTTTCGCACCTCGGCGCTCCGGCCGCGGAGCGATCGGACGTTCTTCACGGCAACCGCCTCGGCGGAGCACTTCCTGAAGCTCCGCATGGACGGACCCTACCGCGACCTGATCGCGCTCATCCAGTTCGGCACCTACGCCTACGTCGTCACGCCGTTCACCACCGACTACGAAAACGTGCTGCTCAGCCTCCGGCTGATCAGCGATCCGGTGAACTGGGCGCGCTTCAGCGACGGCGGCACGACGATTCTCGAAGGGATCGCCGAAGGCGCGAAGCTGTTCAAGGCCTTTGATTTCGCGAATGCGTCTGGAAACCTGATGGTCGTCTTCACCGACGGCATCGACAACCGGCTGGCTCTGCAGGGACGGTCGATCGACCAACTCGTGGCCACGGCGCGCCAGTCGGCGATTCCTGTCTACATGATCCGGACCGGCTTCAACCGGAAGTTCGGCGAGGTCCGCGAGGATCCGCTGTGGAAGGAAGCCGTCGAGCGGACGGGCGGGCGCTTCTACGCAGCGTCCGACGAGTCGGCCATCCTGCAGGCGGTGCGCGACGTCGACCGCGTGGCGGCCGGACGCATCGACGTGCGCGAGTACACGGCGTACGAGCCGCGATTCTCGGGGTATGCGCTCATCGCGGTGGCGCTGTGGCTGGTGGCGGGAACGCTGAAGCTCGGAGTCCGCGCGTTCAGCACGTTTCCCTAGGCATCGCGTGGGTGGAGGGTGGAATGAAAGGGATAACAGGGCCTGTTGTCGCAGCCGTGGTGCTGGCCGCCGCCGGAGCCGCCTGCCTCGGTGCAAGCCGGCTCGACGGCGAGCTGGCCCGCGCGGAACAGGCGTTCCTCACCTCGGACTATGACAGCGCCGACGCGTCGTTCCGGATCGCGGAGCGCTATTACGCGTACGCCCGGCACGTGCCCACGATCGGCGAGCGCCCTGCGAACGACCTCCGTGCCCGCCAGGCGGCACTCGCCTACTGGCGGAGCGATTACGCGGCGCTCGCGCCGCCCGAACGGACGGACCCCGTCGCCGACGTCGCACTCGACAACATTCACCTGCAGCTCATCGTCGCCGACGCCGTGTACCGCCAGGGGCAGCGGCAGGCGAAGGACCGCGCCGCGACGTTGCGGATGCTCGACGCGGCGATCGCCGCCTACCGCACCGTCCTGGGGAACGCGCGAGTAGCCGACGATGGGCCGTACGCGGAGGCGGCCGCCTACAACTACGAGTACGTCGTCCGGCTGCGCGACGAGCTGCTGAAGGGACGGCGCCGGACGCTGCCGCCCGCCGACGAGGAGGGCAATCTCGGGTTCGAGGGTGCGCTCGAGGATGCGCAGTTCGAGCAGGAGTTCAAGCTGTACGTGCCGCTCGAGAAGGAAGAGCGGGAGAACACGCAGCCCGGTCAAGCGCCGCCCGTCACGCGAAAGGGATAGTCGCATCGTGGTCTTCGGAATCGATCCCCGCACCGTGAGCTTCGCCGAACCGCTCTACTTGTGGCTGCTTGCGGTTCCCGGTCTGCTGCTGTGCGTCTGGACCTGGCGCGTGCTGCGGCGGCGCGCCGATGCGCGGCGCTTTGCCCGCGGGCGCGTGCTCCCGGTCGCCGAGCGTCATCCGGTGATTGGCGATCTGGCGTTCTGGGTGGCCGTCGGCCTCGCCACGGTCTTCTGCACGCTTGCGCTGGCCCGGCCGGTCGCCCGCGTGTCTGCGGTGCGCCGCGCGAGCGCCGACATCGTCATCCTGCAGGACGGTTCCGCCTCGATGCACGTCACCGACGTGGCGCCCACGCGGTGGCAGCGATCGATCGTGTTTCTCCGCGCCTTCGGCGAGATGCTGAGCTGGCGGGGCGACCGCGTCGCGCTGGCGCTCTTCGCGCATCACGCTGCGCCGCAGGTGCGCCTCACTAAAGATCCGAACGCGCTCTTCTTCTTCATCGATCACCTCGGCGAGGCGCCCCCGTTCCCGCTGGCCGACGACCCGACGTGGGACACGAACATCGAGACCGGCCTGGCGTGGGGGCTACAGCTCATCGACGTGGACGAGCAGCTGTTCGGCGCGTCGAGCAACCCGAAGGCGTTCGTCGTGATTTCGGACGGCCAGGCGTGGAGCGGCACGGTGGCGCGCGCGGTCGGCATGGCGCGCGCGCGGAACATTCCCGTGTACACCGTCGGCGTCGGCACCGCCGCAGGAGGCGTGATCCCGGATCCCATGGGACGCGCGCCCATCCACGCACGGCTCGATCGCGTGTCGCTGACCGAGATTGCGCGGGCGGGAGGCGGGCAGTACTTCGAGATCGGCCGCGAACCCGACGGCTACGTCGCCGCCAGCATCATCTCCAGCATCAGACGCCGTATTCCGGGCGCGCAGGTGTACGAGAGCACCGAGGAGCTGTACTGGCAACTGCTGTTCGCGGCGGCGGTGGCGCTGTGCGCGGGCGTGTGTTTCGTGCGGCGCCGCGTCGAGTTGTGGTGGGCGGCAGGCGGCGCCGCCGTCGC
>CAZGLC010000190.1:0-9661 GCA_964526235.1 uncultured Bifidobacteriaceae bacterium | reverse complement strand
GAACGCCCGGCGGAAACGGCACCGTAATCGTAAAGGTCTCCTTCACGTTCGCGACGCCGCCGCCACCGGTGACATAGGGAATGACACGTGCGGTCAGGGGGATCTCGAGGCGCACGTTCGTCGTGAACATCGTGGCGCGGCCGTCTGTGCCCGCGACTGTCAACGCGGGCACCGGTGTTCTCGTGACGTCGACTGCAGCCACCTCGGGCTTCAGCGTCGGGATCGACGTCACTTCGACCCCGAAACCGACGAGACGAGTCACACGGTACCCGATCGCACCCGCGACCACGACCTGATTACTCGATTCAATGGATGCGGCGCCCACGACTCCGCTGGCGACGATTCCTTGACGGGCGTCGGCCGGCACGGGCCGCGCAAGGACCACCAATCCGACAGCCACGATGAGGATGCGCGTATTCGTCATGATTGAAAGCCCCTCCCTTATTCGATTGGGATCGTGACGACCGGCCCGGCGATCCAGGCTGCGCTCAGTTGAACCCGGGCTGTTCCTGATGCTGTGCCCGCAGGAACGCGGATATTCACTTGGTACGTGTCAGTCCGATCAGGGATGCCGACCGCTCCCAGGACGTCTGCCGGTCGGCCGTTCACGGTGACCTGGATGGGCGCGATGACGGCCGCTTGCGGTGACGACGGGAAGGGTGCGCCCGGATCGACCGCGGGACGCGTGGGGCCGAGACCGGTCACAAACAGCGACAACGGCTCGCCCGCCGCCGCCGGCTTCGCCTCCGTGACGAGCGAGAAGTCGCTCGTGTGCGCGATCCCAGGCCCTCCCGCCGTCGTCACGATTTGCGGCGGCGACATCGGAATCACGTGCAGGATGAACCGGGTTCTCCCGCCTCCAAAGCGCCGACGGTTGGCCGGATCTTCGGCCATTGACGTCTGCCGGGAGGTCACGCCAGCCGCCCCTTGGCCTGCCTGGCCGCGCACACCGAGAAACGCCCCCGTGCCGCCGATGATGGCGTTATTGCCTTGCGTGATTGCCAGCGGCGCACCGGGAGGGGCAGAACCGCCCCCCAGCCCGGAAGCCATGATGCTTCCCAGCGGAGTCCCGTCGCTGTTGAGGATTTCAAAGGTCTGTTGATTGACGTTCAGGCGCCCGATATCAGCGATCGCCTCTCCGGGGATGGGAGACGTCCTCAGATTGACCTGCCGCGAATGAAAGACGAACGCGCCCTTCGCGGGGTGGCCATTCACGGCCACGATGTCGCCCAAGACCATGACAGGTGCGAAGTTTCTTACCGTTTTGCGCGTTGGGATCCCGGGATCCGCGGCGAATGTCGAAACATCGGAGATGTCGCCGAGGTAATTGACGAGGTTTTCCACGTCGATCTCGAGGATTGACGCGGGCGCGACTTGCGCGACACCTGGCATCGACGACACCAGGAGAAACAGCAGAACAGCTGCGACGGTTCCAACCTTCTTCGGGCCCACGACCGCCTCCTTGTGAAATGTTGTTCGGGACCTCGCGAATCCGTATAATCCGACCCCACTCGTTGACCGCATTGGCATAAGCGTCATGCAAAGAGGATCCGAAAATCCTTCGGAAAATCTCAGGCAATTCTCAAACAATTCCCTGCGCCTGTCCGTCACGCCAGACGTGGTCTATGAATTCGGCGGGTTCCGGCTCGATCCAGGAGAGCACCTGCTCCTTTGTGACGGAAAGCCGGTGCTTCTCTCGGCCAAAGCATTCGAGGTGCTGCTGGTATTGGTGCGAAACAGCGGCCGACTGGTCACGAAGAACGAGCTGATGCGGGAAGTCTGGCCAGATACCTTCGTCGAGGAAGGCAATCTCACTCAAAACATTTCGATTTTGCGAAAGTCCCTGGGCGGGACTCAGGACGGCGAGTCATACATCCAGACGGTGCCCAAGGTCGGGTATCGATTCGCCGTCCAGGTAAGAGAATGTTGCGCACCGGAAGCTGGCCGCAGCGTGCAGGACGGCGCGAAGACAGCCGAAGATGACAGCGCTCCCGCCGATCGCGGTTGGATTGGCACGATCGCCTCGCGCAGCGGGGTTGCGCTTGCTCTCGCTGTGGCGGCCCTCGCCAGTTTTTACTTCGTCACGAATGGAAAGCCGAGCCCCATCGATTCGCTGGCGGTCCTGCATTTCACGGTCGTCGGCGAAATGGCAGATACCGAATACCTTGCGGATGGCATCGCGGAAAGCATCATCGGCAACCTCGCACACTTGCCTGATTTGAAGGTCGCGTCATTTGCGTCGGTCAGCCGCTACAAGGGCCGGCCCGCCGACGACGCACAGGTAGTAGGTAAGCAGCTCGGTGTACGCGCGGTGCTTTCGACCCGGATCATTCAGTGGGGAGATGACCTTTCCATCAGTACGGAGCTGGTGGATACGAAGGACGATCGTCGGATGTGGGCGCAACAGTACAAGAGGAAACTGTCTGACATCATCGGGTTGCAGGAAGAGGTCGCAAAGGACATTTCAGAGCAACTGCAGCAGCAACTGACGACTGACGACCAGAGGCGGTTGAGCACACACCACACCGACAGTGCAGAAGCGTATCGACTGTACCTGCAGGGTCGATACTTCTGGAACAAAAGGACAGCCGACGGGCAAAGGAAAGCGATAGAACATTTTCAAAAAGCGGTCGAAGCGGATCCAACTTATTCGCTGGCCTACGCCGGCTTAGCCGACGCCTACCTCCTTGGTTTTGGGCCTACCCCTCCCACCCAGCACATGCCACAGGCGAGGGACGCGGCTGTCCGTGCCCTGCAATTAGACGAAACGCTTGGCGAGGCTCATACCTCTCTGGGCCTCGTCAAGGCACGCTTTGAATGGGACTGGCCTGGCGCGGAACAGGAGTTCACGCGGGCTATTGAGCTCAACCCGTCCTATGCAACCGCGCATGAACGATACGGCCGTTTTCTCATGTGGCGTGGCAGGAAGCAGGAAGCCATCAGGGAAATCCTGCGGGCCCAGCAGCTCGATCCCATTTCGCTCATCATTAGCACCAACGTCGGGGAAATCTTCTATTGTGGTCGTGACTACGACAGAGCAATCATCGAGCTTCGCCGGGTGATCGAAATGGATCCCACTTTTCCGCAGGCACGGTGGCGCTTGGCCGAGGCGTACGAGGAAAAGGGCATGCATCGGGAAGCGGTCGCGGAATACCTGAATTGGATGTCGCTGTCCGGAGCCTCTCGAGAGGATGTCGACAGCATTCACCGAGCCTACGAGAGCTCGGGCATGCGGGCGTTCTGGCGAACGCTGATCGCGTTGGCCGAACGCAACGAGCACGAATCGTGGATATCATCGCGCAGACTTGCGGGTATCCATGCTCGCCTCGGTGAAAAAGATCGGGCGTTGGAGCGGCTCGAGAAGGCGTATAAGGAGCGTGAGCTTGCACTGGTCGAGCTTCGAGTGGAACCGGCCTTCGATGGCCTTCGGTCCGAACCACGGTTTGTGCGGCTGCTTCATCGCATCGGTCTGTCCCCTGAGTAAGAGGCCCGGTTTGGAAAGAGGAGGATTCATGCGCACGATACTCGTCGCTGCCGTGGCGCTCGTGGTCAGCGCAACCGCGCTCGACGCCGGCGCGCAGTCCATTTCAGTGAACCGCATCGAGGTGAGCAGCGACGCTGCCCGCAAGCTGGTGGAAGCCTGCGTCGCGTGGGCGGGACGGAACAAGGTCCCCGTCGGCGTGGCCGTCGTGGGCATCGATGGCGTCCTGATCGACTTCCACTTGATGCAGGGCGCGACCGCGACCAATTCCGAGACCGCGATTCTCAAGGCGAAGACCGCCGCGCACTGGCGGCGCCCGACGCGCGAGCTCGAGGAGTGGGTCAAGACGGGAAGCAATGGCGCACCCGAGTGGATCGGCGACTTCCCACGCGCGGGAGGTGTCCCCATCGAGATCGGCGGTCAGATCGCCGGTGCCATCGGCGTCGGAGGCGGCGGTGACCAGGGAGACACATGCGCGCAACACGCCCTCGACGCCGTCATCCGGAAGCGGCCGTAGGCTGTGGTAAAAGACACCGCATGATACACACCATTACCGTCACGTCGCTGCTCCTGTTGGCGGTTGTCGCGATGGCCGCTCAAACACTGGACAGAAGCAATCCGCGGGGACTTTCGAGGCCGCAGCCCGGGACCGACACGCACGTGGTGGGGTGTGGAGCCCTCCGGATCGCCTGCCGCGGTTATAGCCAGCAGGCGCCGCAGGATATTGTCACGGCGGAGGCCTCGGTGAGGTTGCCGCATCCGTCGGTGCGTGAGCGGGTTAGCCGACGTTGCCCATGGCCGATCCTGTCGCCGTTGGCTGCAGCCGCTGCGGCCTCTCACCATGCGGGCGCGACACGCGAACTTGCAGCCAACGGCGGAGGCGATCGGTCGATCAGACCGGTGCTAGGATTTCGTCGTTCAGCGGGTTAGGGCCGTTCCTGTGGTCTTGGCGTGTGTCGTGTATGGCTGCGGAGCGGCACCCCCAGAGGGTCTACTCAACGAGCAGTTAGGCCTCTGGCGCCGGGTCACGACGATTCCATCACCGCGATTCACGTACTCAAACCCACTTGATGCTGAGTCCGAGCCGGTTACTCGCGGCTCACAACTACGGAGCAGGAACCGCGAGGTCCTTGCAGATCTTCTTGGCGAGTTCGTCGTTGATTTCGGTGTGGCGTGGGACTGCTGATGTCTTGGTGGCGGCCCTATTCACGAATATGGAGTGGTTGGCGCCCTCCCTGAGCAGTTCGCACCGGTGTTCCTCCAGGTGTCGAACTAGCGCCCGGCGCTTCACGCATTGACCTTGAAGGGCTCGCGAATCACCTCGGCGCCAGCCGCGGCTTCTTCAATCAGCTCGCGATTCGCCTGTAGCACCATTTCGACGGCTTCCTGAAGGTTAGCCCGAGCCTCTTCGAGTGTGGCCCCCTGCGTGTTAGCGCCAGGCAATTCTTCCACGAAGCCGATGTAGCCTTCTGGAACTTTACGAAATACCGCCGTGAATTGCAGGTCCATGGGGCTATGATACGCGCGAAAAGCTACGAGGCCTAACCGTTAGGCCTCACTGGATACAAGAGCCTTTCACATGGCGAAGCGGAGTTCATTTGGAGTTTGTCAAGCGTGCGGTGCTCGGAAGGGCAAAGCGGCCATGTTCGCGCACGTTCAAAACTGCATGCCACGCCAGGTCGGTGCCGGTTCGAGTAGAGCGCCCGAGCCCTTGCTGTTGCTACGAGCGGAGGCGCGCGGCCTTCCGACGTTCTGGCTCGACGTGGCGGTGCAGCGTGAAGGGAAGCTCAAGGATCTCGATCGGTTCCTTCGACACATCTGGCTAGAAGCCTGCGTCGCGTGGGCGGGACGGAACAAGGTCCCCGTCGGCGTGGCCGTCGTGGGCATCGATGGCGTCCTGATCGACTTCCACTTGATGCAGGGCGCGACCGCGACCAATTCCGAGACCGCGATTCTCAAGGCGAAGACCGCCGCGCACTGGCGGCGCCCGACGCGCGAGCTCGAGGAGTGGGTCAAGACGGGAAGCAATGGCGCACCCGAGTGGATCGGCGACTTCCCACGCGCGGGAGGTGTCCCCATCGAGATCGGCGGTCAGATCGCCGGTGCCATCGGCGTCGGAGGCGGCGGTGACCAGGGAGACACATGCGCGCAACACGCCCTCGACGCCGTCATCCGGAAGCGGCCGTAGCCGAACATGAAATGACGAGGCACGGGGGTATATGTCGAACCGACGCCAGCTTCGATCGACGGTAGCCGCTATCGCCGTTGCACTGCTGACCGGCTTCATGCCATCGGCAGCGGCGCAGAACGCGCCGAACACCGTCATATTGCAGCCAGCGCCCGATATCCCGGGCGTCATCAAGGGAGGCACGCTCCCTGACATCGTCGTTCGGGGCCTGCGATCGGCAGACGATCCGCTCTGGCTGCCAGACATCGGCCTCATCTTCACCGAGTCTCAGAACAACCGGGTTGTCAGGCTGGATGAACGCGACCAGGTGACGACGTTTATCGGCGATCTGCACGGCCCGCTCGGGCAGACGTTCGACCGGCAGGGGCGGTTGATCTCGCTGCAGACACAGGCGGGGTTCCGCGGTCCCCGCGTCATCTGGCCGCCGGGCAGAGAAACGGTGATCGCCGATCAGTTCGACGGGAAGCCATTCGGCCGGCCGAACGATATCGTGTCCGATGCGAAAGGCGGCGTATATTTCTCCGACCTGCCCATGCCGCCGCTTCCACCTGGAACGATGGCGCCCGCCGTCTATTACGTGCCGCCGGGCGGCGCGCCTGTACGCGTGGCCGAGAACGTCGGGCGGCCGAACGGCCTGCAGTTGAGCCGCGATGAGAAGATTCTCTACGTCAACGACACGGCTGGCATTCATGCCTATGCGTTCGACGTGCTGCCGGACGGACGGCTGAGCAGTCACCGCGTGTTTGCCACCTACGTGGGCCGCGACCGATCGGTGGGACCGGATCAGCCGCAGCGCTCCAATGCCGACGGCCTCGTCATCGACGATGCAGGCCGCCTGTATGCGCTGACCGAAGCTGGCATTGAAGTGGTGAGTGCAGACGGCGATCATCTCGGCGTCATTCCGGTCTGGTGCATTACACGCCGATGCCAGAACCTGGCATTCGGCGGCCGCGAGAAGCGGACGCTGTATGTGGCAGGCGGCGGCACGCTCCTGCGCATGCAGATGCTGGCACGCGGATTCGGCGGCAGGGTCAAATAAACAAAGGACTCTCCATGCAGACGTTGCTATGTCGCTCGTTCGTCATCGTCTTCGCGGCACTCGCCGCTCCCATCTTGGCGCAGGCGCCGCCGGCGTCCGATCCGCTCGCGATCGGCGGCAAGAACACCGCGTGGTTCATGGAGCGCGTCGGACGGCCGGACACCGACAGCGAGCCGCAGGCGCCCTTCAAGATCATGGGCGACGTCTACTACGTTGGCGCCAACAACATCGCCTCGATTCTGGTCGCCACACCGCAGGGCCACATCCTGCTCGATACCGGGACGCAGAAAATGGCGGCGGTCGTCTTTCCGAACATCGTGAAGCTGGGATTCAAGCCGGCCGACATCAAGCTGATGCTGATCTCCCACGCGCACTACGACCACATGGAGACGATGGAGACCATGCGGCGGATCACCGGCGCCACGGTGGCGGCGCTCGAAGCCGAAATCCCGGCGCTGACCAGCGGCCACGACCTGTCGTCGAACGAGACCTGGGGCCACGAGCCGATCCAGGTCGGGCGCGTGCTCAAGAGCGGTGACGACATCACCCTGGGAGGCGCGACGATCAAGGTGATATGGATTCCGGGACATACCCTGGGCGCCGCTACATATTTCATCACGACGCGGGAGAACGGCAGGACGTATCAGATCGTGTACGGCGGCCCGCCGGGACCGATCACCGGCGATTCGAGATACGACACGCGGCCGGAGGACGCCTTCAATTCGTACAAGGCGCTGCGCGCGATGAGTCCGGACATCCTGATCTCCGGGCATCCGCAGAACCTGTTCAAGGGGAAGCTCGAGGCGCTCTGGGCCAACACGCGCCCGAGCCCGCTCAGCCTCGCGCCAGGGCAATGGGCCAAGATCGTGGACGACGCCGAAGCCGCGTTCAAGAAGCGTCTGGCTGCGGCACATGCTCCGGCGCGCTGACATCGCCGCTCGGCATCATCGAAGCGACGTAACGTGAGGCAGTCATGAAGCGATTCGTTCTGGCGTGTGTGCTGGTGGGCCTCGCCGTCGGTGTGGCGGCGGACGAGGGGATGTGGACGTTCGACAGCTTCCCCAGGGCCGAGGTGGCGAAGAAATACGGCGTGCAGGTGACCGACCCGTGGCTCCAGCAGCTGCAGCGCTCGGTCGTGCGGCTCGAGACGGGCTGCACCGGGTCGTTCGTGTCGCCCGAGGGGCTGATCCTCACGAACCACCACTGCGTCGCGGGCTGCCTGGCCGATAACTCGACGGCGCAGCGGGATCTGATGGCGGGCGGGTTCATCGCCGCAACCGCCAGCGACGAGATCCGCTGCCAGGGGGCTCAGGCGTCGGTGCTCACGAGCACGGAAAACGTGACCCCGCAGGTGACGAAGGCGATCGCCGCGCTGCCGCAGGGCGCGGTCGCCGCCGCGCGAAACAAGATCCTGACGACCCTCGAATCGCAGTGCGAGGAGACCGCGAAGAAGGCCGGCTCGCCGCTCGCCTGCGAGGCGGTCACCCTCTATCAGGGCGGCCAGTACTGGCTCTACAAGTACAAGCGCTATGACGAGGTGCGGCTCGCCTTCGCGCCCGAGCAGGCGATCGCGGCGTTCGGCGGCGACCCCGACAACTTCCAGTTCCCGCGCTGGTGCCTCGACATGTCGCTTCTTCGCGTCTACGAGAACGGGAAGCCGGCGTCCACGCCGACGCACCTGACGGTCCGGTGGGAAGGCGCGAACGAGAAGGAGCCGGTGTTCGTGGCGGGACATCCCGGCACGACGCAGCGGCTGCTGACGGTGGCGCAACTGAAGCGCGAGCGCGACGTGGTGCTGCCGTTCTGGCTGATTCGGTACGTCGAGCTGCGCGGCCGGATGATTCAGTACTCGAAGGCGTCTGACGAAGCCGCGCGGACGGCGAAGGACTATCTCGACTCCATCGAGAATGCGATCAAGGTGCGGCGGATGCAGCTTGCCGCGCTCCTCGACGATCGCATGATGGACCAGAAGGCGGCAGAGGAGCGCAAGCTGCGCGACGCCGTGAACGCCAATCCGGCGCTGCGCGCCTCGGCCGGCACGGCGTGGGACGACATCGCCCGCGCGGAGCAGCGCTACCGCGACATTCACGTGCCGTACACGTGGTTCGAAGGCGCCGCCGGCTTCAACAGCGAGCTCTTTTCGTACGCCCGCGCGCTGGTGCGCGCCGCCGACGAGCGCGTGAAGCCGAACGCCGACCGGTTGCGCGAGTACACCGACGGCGCCCTTCCACGGTTGAAGGCGTCGTTCGAGGCCGAATCGCCCGTCTATCCGGACTTCGAGCAGATGCGGCTCGCGTTCTCGCTGGAGCGCATGCGCGAGTATCTCGGCCCCGATCACGCGATCATCAAGACAGTGCTCGGCGCCAGGTCGCCCGACGAGCGGGCGCGCGAGCTGGTCACCGGATCGACGCTGGCCGACCCGAAGGTCCGCGCGAAGCTGTACGACGGGGGAGCAGAGGCTCTCCGCGCCAGCAACGACCCGATGATTGCGCTCGCCCGGCAGGTCGATGCCGAGTCCCGCCGTCTTCGCAGGATCCACGAAGAAGACGTGCAGGGACCCGTCGGCGTGGCGCAGCAGAAGATTGCGGACGTCCGCTTCAAGGTGTACGGCACCGGGCTCTATCCGGACGCGACGTTCACGCTGCGGCTGACATACGGTGCCGTCGACGGCTGGATGGAGGCGGGGATGCGCGTCGACCCGTTCACGCGCCTCGATCGACTCTACGAGCGCACGACCGGCGCGCCGCCGTTCCAGCTCCCGCCGCGCTGGATCGACACGAAGCCGCGGATCGACCTGAGCTCGCGCGCCAACTTCGCCGCTACGACCGACATCGTCGGCGGCAATTCAGGCAGTCCGATGGTCGACGCCCAGGGGCGCGTGGTCGGGCTGATCTTCGACGGCAACATCCACTCGATTGCCGGCAGCTTCTGGTTCGACCCGCAGATGAACCGC
>CAZGLC010000189.1:2621-9783 GCA_964526235.1 uncultured Bifidobacteriaceae bacterium | reverse complement strand
CGCACGTCCACCGCGCGGATGCCGGCGTTGAAGTGCGCGAGGAACATGATCCGGTTGTAGTAGATCGGCGTGAAGTTCTCGTGCGAGGCGTGCGTGCCGAAGCGGCCGCCGCGCGCGCAGAAATTGCCGCTGCCTTCCGGCACGGTCCAGTTCGAGGCGCCGAACGGCCTCGTCTCGGTCGTGATGTCGGCAATCCACATCATCGCCCGCGCGGTGGCCATGCAGCCGCCGCCGATCGCTTCGTCGACGATGACGAGCATGTCGCGGACGCTTTCGGCCTCCTTGGCGAACTCGCCGATCGGGATCCGCAGGAGCGGGAAGACGTTGTGCGCGCCGACGCTCGGCGGCATGTCCATCCGGCTGATCTGCGGAGAGAGCAGGTTGGCCTCGGTCGGCTCCTTCGGTCCGTTGAGCAGCTTCTCGCGGTCGACGATCTGCACCACGCCCTCGCGCACGAAGCCGTAGGCAAAGTAGACGCGGTTGCCCTTCGGCCCGAGCGAGATCGGCCCGTGCAGGCCGTTGTCGCCCGGCGGCGTCCCCGTCGATCCAGGCTGCTGGCCGGGCAGACCGAAGTCGCGGATGAACACCGGCTTGGCCGGATCGCTGAGGTCGTAGATCTTGGCCATGCGCGGCACGCGCCATCCCGGCTGGCCCGACACGAGGTAGGCGATGCCGGTGTCACACTCCCAGAAACTTTTATGCGTGCCGCGGAGTCCGCTGACGATGACGGTGATGCGCGCCGGCTTGGACGGGTCGGTCACGTCCCACATCTCGTGCGCGGAATCCGCCGTGTTGCCGTACGTCCGCAGCAGATAGGTCTTCGTCTTGTCGCCGCGCGGCAGCGTCGCGCCGCTGCAGATGCGCGCCATCTGTGCACCGCCCGCTTCGCCGGCCGCCCCGGCCACCAGCGGCTGCCCCGGGATGTGCGCGAGGTACTTCGGGTTGCGCGGGTCGGTCACATCCACGATCGAGGTGCCGTGCGGCTCCTCCCGGCCGGTGAGCGGGTTCATGGCGCTCCCGCCATGGTGGCCGACGTAGGCGATCCACCGGTCGCCCTGCCGCTTGATTTCGGGCTGATAGGCGCTGCGGCCCTGGAGGTCGCTGTGCCCGACGAGGCGCATGTCGCGGCTCTCGGCGCCGCCCTCGCCTCCATTGCCCGCCTGCCGCTGCCCTTCGACGTTGCTCAGGGCACCCCGAGCGCGAGTCGAGGGGTGCGCCGCCACCGCAACACCGAGCAGGATCGTGAGCGCCGCACAGACCAGATACCGTCGCGTCATATCGAGCTCCTTCGCCTCAAAGGCTGCGGGGACTTTGAGCGATAATCGGCCGCGCGTCAAGGGTTAGCCGAACAGGGGAGGAAGTGATGCCGATCGTCATCTGCGCGGTCGTCCTGGCGTTGTTCACGGCCGTCTCCCACGCCCAGCAGCCGCCGCAGGGCGTCCTGCGCCAGATCATTCCGGGCCATTACGTCTACAGCACCGGCACCTTCAACAGCGGCGTCATCGTCACGAGCGACGGGGTCGTCGTGCTCGACGCGCTCGCGTCGGACGCGGTCGCGCGGACGGCCCGCGAGGCAATTACCCGTGCGACGGGCCAGCCGGTGCGCGTGCTCGTCTCCGGCACGCACCACAACCAGTACTCGAAGGGGAACACGGCGTACGCCGACGCGATCCGGATCGGGCACGAGAACTACCGGATGGATCTGCTGGCGCTGATGCAGCGCGAGAAAATCCCGGCGGACGAGCAGCAGGCGAGGCTGCCCGCGCTGACGTTCCGCGACCGGCTGACGCTCCACCTCGGCGGCAAGGACATCCAGATCCTGCACGTCGGCCGCGCACACACGCGCGGCGACAGCATCATCTTCGTTCCCGAGGACCGCATCGTCTATCTGAGCGAGCTGCTGTTCGTCAATCAGTTCCTCTTCATCAACGACGGCTATGGGCTCGACTGGCTGAAGGCGCTCGACGTGGTGGAGGCGCTCGAGGCCGACATCGTCATCGCGGGGCACGGGCCGATTCCGGCCGATCCGCGCGAGACCCGGCAGGACCTCCGCCGCTTCCGGCAGATGCTCGTCGAGGTGCGCGACGGCGTGCAGAAGGAAATCGCGCGCGGCGCCACCGAAGACCAGGCGGTCGCGACCCTCCGGTGGCCGCAGTACGAAAAGCTGCAGGGATACGACGCCCAGCGCGAAACGGCGGTGCGCCGCCTCTACCGGCAGCTGACGGGCACGCTTCCGTAGATCCAGAAGCAAATTGACATGCCATCCCCTGGCGTCTAGGATGGCGCCACTAGGTTCCCATGGCCGTCGGCCTCTCGGATCGGAGACCACACTCGCCTTTATAAGAGGAGGTCCCAATGAGATCGCGCAGGGTCGCCTGGTTCGTCGTCGTTGCCACCCTTCTGTTCGTTCCCTTCCTGGCACACGCGCAGGACACGTCGGTCAGCGCGTTCATCAGCGGCCGGATCGCGGATTCCACGGGCGGCGTCCTGCCCGGGGTCACGGTCCGGGCCGTCCACGGGGCCACCGGCAATGCCTTTGAAACGGTGACCGACGAGCTCGGGGCGTATCGACTCGCCGTCCGCACCGGCATTTTTCGCGTCACGGCGGAGCTGCAAGGCTTCAACGCGATGAATCGCGAGGTGGAGGTGCTCCTCGGTCAGACCGCCGTCATCAACCTGCAGATGTCGCCCGCGGGCGTGGCGGAGACGCTGACGGTGACGGGCGAAGCGCCCCTGATTGAGATGACGACTTCGGTGCTGGGCGGCAATGTCGATCCCCGTCAGGTGCAGGAGCTCCCGGTGTACGGACGCAACTGGATCAACCTGGCGCTCCTGGCGCCGGGGAGCCGCTCGGCACCCGTGGCGGCGACCCGGGAACTCTCCGAGAAGGCGCTGCCGGATCGCAACAACAACGAGACGCGGGAGTTCCATTTCCACGTGGACGGCCAGCAGGTCACGTCGGAGTTCGGGACGGGCGGCCAGCCGAGGTACAGCCAGGACTCGATCGCGGAATTCCAGTTCATCTCGAACCGCTTCGACGCGACGCAGGGCCGGTCGACGGCCGTGCAGGTCAACGCGATCACCAGGTCGGGCACCAATCGGCTCTCCGGTGTGTTCCGCGGCAACTTCCGTGACAGCGCCTTCAACGCGCCGAACCGGGTCCTGGGCCAGGTGGAGCCGATCAACAACCAGCAGTACAGCACGGTCGTCGGCGGCCCGGTGCTGCGGGACAGGCTGCACTTCTTCGCTAACTTCGAATACGAGCGGGAGCCGCGCGTCAGCATCTGGCGCACGCCGTACCCGTTCTTCAACGTCTCGCTCGAGGGGACGAACGACCGGAAGATCGGCGGCGGGCGACTGGACTATCAGTTCTCGCCGCAAATGCGCGTGATGGGCAAGGTCTCCGGGGGCCGGCTGTGGCAGCCGTTCGATCTTCCCCTCGCCACGAACCATCCGGCGCAAACGTTCCTGACCCGTGAATACAACGACGAGATCCTCGGGCAGTTCACGCAGGTGCTGAGCAATCGGGCGCTGAACGAGGTGCGAGTCGGGAAGACGGCGTTCGGGCTCTACAACGAGAATCTCACCCGGTGGTCGAACCACTGGAACCGGGCGAACGGGATCACGACCGGCTCGCCCCGCATCACGTTCACCGGCTTCCTGATCACGGGCAACCAGAACCATCCACGGTCCCTGGACCAGGACGTGTACAGCGTGCGCGACGATTTCTCGTACTCCTACAACGCAAAAGGACGGCACGACCTGCGGACCGGGGGCGAGTTGCTGCTACGTGACGTCGTGGCGATCAATCGCCGGGCGAACATGGGTCTCATCGACGCCCGCGGCGGCCCGCTGCCGTCGGCGGCCCAGCTCCAGGCGTGGTTCCCCGACCCGTTCAATGCCGACACCTGGAACCTGGCGGCGATCTCTCCGCTCGTGCGCAGCTACACCATCGGTGTCGGAGACTTCGTGGTCGGTCAATTCAACCAACGGGTCGCCGCCTGGGCGCAGGACGACTGGCAGATCTCGGATCGCCTGACGCTGAACCTCGGCGTGCGCTACGACGTCGGGATGGGCATCTTCGCCAACGACATCAGCTTCCCGCCGTTCCAGGAGGCCGGCCGTCCCGACGACTGGAACAACGTGCAGCCGCGGCTCGGCTTTGCGTACCGGTGGAACGATCGGACGGTCATCCGTGGCGGGTCGGGGATCTACTACGGCGATGCGTTCGCCGATGCGGGGTCGGCGATTGGCAATGCCCAGATCGCCACGATTCGGTACGAGAACGACGGCCGGCCGGATTTCGCCGCGAACCCGACCGGCGGCCGGCCCTTGCCGACCTACGAGGAGGCGAACCCGCTGTACTGCTACAACAACAACAACGCGCGCGGCTGCCTCATCCGTGACGTCCGGGAATTCACGGCGCTGCCCGAGTACATCGAGCTGCCGCGCACGTGGCAGACCTCGATCGGGTTCCAGCGGCAGTTCGGCACCACGATGGCCGTCGAAGCCGACTACGTCTACAGCCAGGGCTCCTTCGAGAAGGACGTGCTCGACAACATGAATCTGACCTTCGACCCGGCGACCGGCGTCAACCGTGATTTCAGGGTCAGAAGCAACCGCCCCTACCCCGACTGGGGCGTCATCTCGATGAACGTCCATACGGCCCGCTCCGCCTACCACGCGTTGATCACCGGCCTCACCAAGCGGTTCAGCAATCGCTGGCAGGCGTCGGCCACCTACACGCTGTCGGGCATGTGGACCGCCGACACCAGGCCGTTCAGCGGGCACCACATCGTCCCGTTCCCCACCGCGCCCGATCTGGGCGGGGAATGGGGGCTGTCAGAGGACGATCAACGCCACCGGGCCGTGCTGAGCGGCATCTGGCAGGTCGGGCGCGGCTTCCAGGTGAGCGGCTTCCATTACCTCGGCACCGGCATCCGGGACGCGAGCAACTACGGCGGCGATCTGCGCAACACCGGGTCGACCTTCAGCGGCCGCCTGCGCCCGGACGGGACGATCGTGCCACGCAATGCGATCATCTCCCCGCCGCAGAACTTCACGAGCCTGCGGGTGCAGCAGCGGATCCCGCTGGGCGGCCGCGTGGCGATCGATGCCATCGCCGAAGTCTTCAACGTCTTCGACCGGCCGAACTGGACGATCGGCACGGAGGAGAGCCAGCGCGCGCAGTACTTGCAGCACACCAACGCGCAGTACCGCACGGCGCAGGTGGGCTTCCGGCTGGCGTTCTAAAGCTAGCTGGTAGCTGGTAGTCGGTAGGTGGTACCGGTTACCGCCTACCGCCTACCGACTACCCAGGAGGAGGTCGCCATGAAGTCGCGCCCGGTCGCCCGGCTCATCGTCATTGGCGCGATCCGAACAACCAGAAGAAGGGCGGCGGGCGCATCGATTATCAACTCTCGCCGTCCATGCGCCTGATGGGGAAGGTCTCAGGCGGACGGCTGTGGGAGCCGTTCGGTCTGCCGTCCGCGACCAACCACCCGGCAGCCACCGCGACGACGGCGGAGTACAACGACGAGTACCTCGGGCAGTTCACGCAGGTGCTGAGCAACCGGGCGGTGAACGAGGTTCGTGGCGGCAAGACGGAGTTCGGATACGACAACCGGAACCTCACGAGCTGGTCGAACCACTGGGCCAGGAGCCGCGGCGTGACGACCGGATCGCCCCGCATTGCGTTCACCGGGTTTCTGATCACCGGGAACCAGAACTTCCCGCGCCGCAGCGACCTGGACGTCTGGAGCCTCCGCGACGACTTCACGTACTCGTTCAACGCGAAGGGGCGCCACGATGTCCGCACTGGCGGCGAATATCTGCACAGAGGCTCGCTCTCGCAGAACTGCCGGCAGTGTATGGGCCTCGTCGATGCGCGCAACGGGCCGACGCCAACGGCGGCGCAGCTCCAGGCGTGGTTCCCCGACGCGTTCAACGTTGATACCTGGAACCTGGCGGCACTCTCGCCCCTCGTGCGCAGCTACACCATCAGCACCGGCAATTACGTCGTCCCGCACGACTCGCAGAAGCTTGCCGGCTGGGTCCAGGACGACGGGGCTCTATTACGGGGACGCCCTGAGCGGCGATGGGAGTGCGTCGATTGGCAATACGCAGATCGCCTTGCTGCGCTGGGAGAATGACGGCCGGCCCGATTTCGCCGCCAACCCGACCGGTGGCCGGCCGCTGCCCACCTTCGAGGGGGCGCAGCCGCTCTACTGCGACAACAATGGCAACAGACCCGGCTGTCTCATCCGGGACGTGCGGGAGTTCAACGCGATTCCCGAGTACCTCGAGCTGCCGCGCACGTGGCAGACGTCAATCGGGTTCCAACGGCAGCTCGGCGACACGATGGCGGTGGAGGCCGATTACGTCTACAGCCAGGGGCGGTTCGAGAAGGACGTCGTCGACAACATCAACCTGCTCTTCGATCCCGCGACCGGGGCCAATCTCGACTTCCGCGTTCGAGCCAACCGCCCCTACCCGAACTGGGGCGTCATCTCGATGAACGCGCACACGGCCAGGTCGGCCTATCACGCGCTGGTCACCGGCTACACGAAGCGATTCAGCAACCGGTGGCAGGCGTCGGCCACCTACACGCTGGCGGGCCTCTGGGCCGCGGAGTCGCGGCCGTTCAGCGGTTTGTTCATCGTGCCGTTCCCGACGGCGCCCGATCTGGGCGGCGAGTGGGGCCTGGCGCAGGATGACCAGCGGCATCGCGCCGTCCTCAACGGCATCTGGCAGATGGGGCGCGGGTTCCAGGTGAGCGGGATGCACTACCTCGGCGCTGGCCTTCGGGAGTCGGGCAGCTACGGTGGCGACCTGCGCAACACGGGCGCGACCTTCAGCGGCCGGCTGCGTCCGGACGGGACGATCGTCCCGCTCAACGCGATCATCGCCCCGGCGCAGAACCGGACGGACGTGCGGGTGCAGCAGCGGATCCCGCTGCCCGGCCGGCTGTCGATCGACGCCATCGCGGAAATCTTCAACACCTTCAACCGGCCGAACTACGAGATCGGCACGCAGGAGAACCAGCGGTCGCAGTTCCGGCAGCCGATCAACGCGCAGTACCGCTCGGCGCAGGTCGGGTTTAGACTCACGTTCTGAGGGCTGGTTGGTGGTTGGTAGTTGGTGGTTGGCCGTTGCCGCCGCG
>CAZGLC010000189.1:0-2521 GCA_964526235.1 uncultured Bifidobacteriaceae bacterium | reverse complement strand
CCGCCGCGACGTCCAGCCCATCCTCCGCGAGCACTGCATCGGCTGCCACGGTCCCACCCAGCAGATGAACGGCTTCCGGGTCGACCGCCGCAGCGCGGCGCTGCGCGGCGGCACGTTCCCGGTCCTCGTCCCGGGCAGCAGCGCCACGAGCCGTTTTTACCTGAAACTCCTTGGCCCGCGGTTCGGGCAGCAGATGCCGCCGACCGGGCCGCTCCCGCCGGAGCAGGTCGAGATCATCGGTCGCTGGATTGACGAGGGCGCCGCCTGGCCGGACGAGGTAGCGGGCGAGCTGCCGGCGATGCCGCCCGACCCGGCCGCCGTGCGGCTGATGGACGCGCTGCGGCGGCGTGACACGGCCGCGTCCCGCCGCCAGCTGACCGACAACCCCGCCGCGGCGCTTGGCAACGCCTTGCGCGCCGGCTGCCGCGCCTGTGCCGACCTTGTCGTCCATGCGGTCGATCGGCGCGGCCTTGACGAGGCGCTGCAGGCCGTTGCGATTCGCGGCGACGAGGCGGCGGTCCGTCTGCTGCTCGATCGCGGCGCCGGCGCCGGTGCCGCCAATGCGGCGGGCATGACGGCGCTGATGCAGGCGTGCGCCTCGGATTTCCTGCCGGCCGGCATCGTTCGGCTGCTCATCGAGCGCGGCGCCGACGTGAACGCGGCCACGCGCGACGGGCGGACGGCGCTCGACTTCGCGTTCGAGCGCAACGACCCGCGGATTCTGGGCGCGCTGACGGCCGCGGGCGCCCGGCGCGGCAAGACCGCGTTGGTTGACGTGCCGGCGCCGATGCCGAGCCACTCACCGCGCGCTGCCGTCGAACGCGCGCTGCCGCTCCTCCAGCGCACCGATGTGGCGTTCACCGAGAAGGCCGGATGCCTCTCGTGCCACCACGACGCGCTGACCGCCTGGACGGTGACGCGTGCGCGCACGAAGGGCCTCCGCGTCGACGAAACCATCGTCGCCTCGCAGCGGCGTCATACGCTCACGTATCTCGAGAGCTGGCGCGAGCGCGCGCTGCGTGGCGTCGGCCTCGCCGGCGGATCGACCACGGTGGGCTACGTGCTGCTCGGGCTCGGCGCCGAGGGGCACCCGGCCGATGCCCTGACGGATGCATACGCGGTGTATCTCGTGTCGCGGCAGCTCGCCGACGGGCGCATGCGTGTGAGCGCGCACCGGCCGCCGCAGGAAGCGAGCGACGTCACCGCGACGGCGGTGGCACTGCGCGGCATCGCGCTCTACGGCGGTCCACAGGCGCAGGCGCCGGTCGCCGCCGCGGCGAAGTGGCTCGCCGGCCAGGCCGCGCGCTCGACCGAGGAGACGGTCTACCAGCTGCTGGGGCTCGCCTGGAGCGGCCAGTATCGCGACCGCCTGCACGCGATCGGCCAGAAGCTGCTGGCCGAACAGCGCGATGACGGCGGGTGGAGCGGCCTGCCGGCGCTTGCGAGCGACGCCTATGCGACCGGTCAGGCGCTCGTGGCGCTGCGGGAGGCGGGGATCATCGCGGCGTCACATCCGGCGTACCGCCGCGGCGTCGAGTTCCTGCTGCGCACGCAGCTCGCGGACGGATCGTGGCACGTGCGGTCGCGGTCGATGCCGCAGCAGGCCTACTTCGAGAGGGGCTTCCCGCACGGCGTCGATCAGTTCATCTCGGCCGCCGCCACCAACTGGGCGACGCTCGCGCTGCTCGAGACCCTGCCATAACAGCAGCCCTTCCTGCAGAACGTACGTACGATATGGTACTATGTTGCGTACGACCAAGGGAGGAGCTGTGCCAGCGTCAACCCGCCGCAAGCGATCGGCGACACTTTCACGGGCGCGCCGGACGCGCGTGACGACCGCAGAGGCGCGGGCTACCAGAATCGGAAAGGTGCGGAAGGCCTTCTGGCTGGATCCGATGCTTCTGGACGATGCGCGCGCGTCGCTCGGCGCCTCGAGTGAGCGGGAGGCGGTGGAAATGGCGCTTGACCTGGTAGGTTTCAGGAAGGAGCTCGCACGCGGCGCCAGGACATTGCGCGGTCTCACGCTTTCCCGCATCGACTGACGAATGGCCGCCGCCGGCCGGCGCCCGTTCGTGCTGGACACGAATTGTTTCGTTGACGCGTCTCGAACGGATGCGGCAGCGGCTGCGTTCGCTGAGTTCTGTGCGTGGGCTGCGCCGAGGCTCTACCTCAGCACGGTCGTGGCGGCCGAGCTGCGGGCCGGCGCTGGAAGCACCGCCGATCGCCGAATTCTGGAGAGACACGTCCTGTCGCCCTTCACCCGTCGCGGCCGGCTCGTGAATCCGTCTCCAGCCGCATGGGCGGATCTCGGTGTGACGCTGGCAACGCTGGTAGAAGACGACGGCCTCGTGCTTCGTGAGGTCCGTCGAAGTTTCGTGTTCGATATTCTCATTGCGCGGTCCTGTCGCGAAATAGGCGCGACGCTGATCTCGCGCAACGTCACCGGCCTGTCCAGGATCGCCAAGGTCTTCTCGTTCGACTTTGTCGAGCCATACCCCACTCGTCTCGGCTGACACGCCGC
>CAZGLC010000188.1:0-9796 GCA_964526235.1 uncultured Bifidobacteriaceae bacterium | reverse complement strand
GCCCTGATCCTGCCGCTCGCCGGTCCCGCGCCGCTCGATCTGGGCCGCGTCTGGGCCGGCGAGGAGCCGGATCGATCGATCCTCGTGCACCTGCGCGTCTCGCGGACTCTGCTGGGACTGTTCGGAGGAGCGGCTCTCGCCCTGGCCGGGAGCCTCTTTCAGTCGATGCTGCGTGACGCGCTCGCCACGCCGTACACCCTGGGCGTCTCGACAGGAGCGTCGCTCGGCGCCGTCCTGGCGATCGCGTTCGGGTGGCATGTGGTGGGCGGTGTGCCGGGCATCTGGGCGGGGGCGCTGGGCGGCGCGGCGGCAGTGCTCTGGCTCGTGGTCCTGGCGGCAACGAGGCAGCGTCAGGTCTCCGCTCTGGGACTGCTCCTGGCCGGGGTCGCCACCAATAGCGTCTGTTCGGCGATGATTCTGCTCGTGCACGGACTCGCCGGGATGTCGGATTCGTTCTCGATTTCGCGTTGGCTGATTGGCAGTCTTGACGCGGTCGAGTATCCCGCGCTCGTGACGTATGCGGCGGCCGTCACGGTTCTATCGGTGCTCATCGTTCGTCAGGCGCGTCAGTGGAATCTTCTGGCGGTGGGCGAGGCCTGGGCGGCGACGCGCGGCGCGTCCGTCTCGCGGCTGATGTTCGCGGGGTACGTCGCGGGGTCCCTGCTGGCGGCGACGACGGTGGCGTTGACCGGCCCGATCGGTTTCATCGGCCTGGTCGTGCCGCACGTGGTGCGCACGCGCGTCAGTGCGGACGACCGCGTGCTCATGCCGTGTTCGTTCTTCCTGGGCGGCGTGTTGCTCGCATCGTGCGATGCGATTGGCCGGGTGATCCTTGCGCCGGCGGAAGTCCCGGCCGGCGCCATCACCGCGTTCATCGGCGGACCCTATCTCGTGTGGCTGGTGCGTCACCGGATGTGAGCGTGACGTGAGTGCGAAATCGATCTTCATCGGCGGTACGTCGTCGAACGCCGGCAAGAGCTGGATGGCGACCGCGATGTGTGCCTGGTTGCACAAGAACGGTGTGCGGGTCGCCCCGTTCAAAGCGCAGAACATGTCCAACCACTCCTATCCGTGCCGGAGTGGCGGCGAAATCGGACGGGCCCAGGTAGCACAAGCCGAAGCCTGCGGGCTCGAGCCGGAGCCCGCCATGAATCCAATCCTGCTGAAGCCAAGCGGCACGGGGTGCCAGGTCGTCGTCAACGGCCGCCCGTGGAAGACGCTGCCGGCGCGCGGCTATTACGGCTACGCGGACGAACTGCGCGCCCACGTCCGGGCCGCCTATGACGACCTCGCGCGGCGGTTCGACGTGATCGTGATCGAAGGCGCCGGCAGCGTGACCGAGCTCAACCTGCGGAGCGTCGACCTCGTGAATCTGGGACTGGTGACGGCCATCAAGGCACCGTGGCTGCTGGTCGCGGACATCGAGCGCGGAGGCGTCTTCGCCTCGATCATCGGTACGGTAGGGCTGCTCGATCCAGAGGAGCGCGCACTCTTCCGCGGCTTCGCGATCAACAAATTTCGTGGCGACCTCTCGTTGTTCGACGAAGGCGTGCGCCTGCTCGAGGAACGAACGTCCTCCCCGTGCCTCGGCGTCTTTCCCTTCGCGCATGACATCACGCTCGATGCGGAAGACAGCCTGTCGGTTCGCACCACGCCTGGCGCGCCGGCACCGCCTGACGCGCGGATGGCTATCGTGCGATTCCCGTGCCTCTCGAATGCAACGGACTTCCGGCTGCTGACATGGGCCGATTGGATCACCTCACCACCAGAGGCCGATTACGACTTCGTCGTCCTTCCTGGGACGAAAAACACGTCCATGGACCTGCTCTGGCTGCGGGCATCGGGATTGGCCGACTGGATTATCGCGCAGCATCGCAGCGGCGCAACGATCGTCGGTGTATGTGGCGGGTTTCAGATGCTGGGACGCGCGATTCACGACCCGTTGGGTGTCGAGTCGGACCTTCGGTTTGCCCCTGGGTTGGATCTCTTACCTGTGAGTACGGTTATGGACAGCGAGAAAACCACGCACGTGAAGATGGCGGTGACGCCAGGCGGGACCAGATTCACGGCCTACGAAATCCACATGGGCCGGACCGATATCGAGCAGACGGTCCCGGTGTTTGCACATGTCGAGGGCGGAGGGAGGGACGGCGCCAGGCTGCCGGGCGTCATCGGAACGTACCTCCATGGCGCGCTCGAGAACCCGGACGTCTGTGCGGAACTGTTCGGCGTGCCGCCACCGTCGATCGAAGCGAAGTCAGCACAGTACGAGCGACTGGCCGACTGGTTCGAGTGCCATGGCCGCAACCTTTCGCAGTTAGGGTTGATCGAGGTGGGGCGATGAGCTGGGAAGTACTGATGCAGCGCCCGGACTTCGTGCTTCGCAGGCGCGGCCGCTTTCTTGTCGCGGAGCTGACCGGTCCGAGCAGGGTCATGAGCACGTCGGTCGAAAACGGAGGGCAATCCGATCACGTCCGCTACCTGTTGAATCATCAGAGTTGCGAGGGGGCCGGACACCACGAGCTCCATCGTCTGATTACCGAGATCGGGCATGGGGAGTACCACCGCCGCGTGTGTCGCGACGCGTCCCTGCCTCCGGAGGCCACCGCCATGATGGGGACGGCTGCGAACATGCACTATGCAGCCGTGGCCACGGAAACCGATCTCGCGCTGAGCGTCACGGCGGTGGTCACCGGTGGTGCCGAGACGAATGCGACCTGCGCCGGGGATCCCGCCCGGTGGAGAGAAACCGCGTCAGGCATCGAGAAGGTTCCGGCCTACGCCGGCACAATCAACACAATGCTGGTGATCGACAAACCGCTGACCGAGGCGGCGCTCGCGCGCGCGGTGATGACCATGACCGAAGGCAAGAGCGCCGCGCTGCAGCGTCTGGCCGTTCCGAGTCGTCAGTCGCCGGATCTCGCAACCGGAACGGGCACGGATCAGTACTGCATTGCGGCTCCCGCGGGGGGAGACTCAGCGCTGACCTCAGCAAGCTCACACGTCAAGCTGGGCGAGCTCATCGGCCGAGCCGTGCGCACGGCCACACAGGAGGCCCTGCGCTGGCAGAACGGATTAGAGGCCAGCTACACGCGTGGCCTGTTTCACGCGCTGGGACGATACGGCGTCACGGAGGCGACCTTCCTGGACGACATGACGCCATTCCTGGGGGACGCCGACCTCGATCTCCTGCGGAAGAACTGCAAGGCGGTCACGTATGAGCCGCTGGTAGGCGCCGCGGCACACGCGTTGGCGGCGGTACTGGATCGTACCCGTCACGGCACCATTCCAGCGTCGGTCGAGCGTGATGCGGCGATCCAGCTCGCCGCGACGCTTGCCGTGAATGTCGCCGCCCGGCCCGACCGATGGTCCGATTTCCGCGCGCAGCTGCATCAGGACACCGGCCGTGATACGAAGGCCCTGATCCTGCGCGCACTGGCGATCGGGTGGTCAGAAAAGTGGCGTTCGCGCTAGACCTCGATGCTCGATCCCAATGCCTACGCGCTGCTCATCGCCGTTACCGTCGATCTCGTGTTCGGTGACCCTGTCTATCGGGCGCATCCGGTCAGGTTGATCGGCCGCTCCCTCGAAGCCGTCGAGGCGAGGCTGAGGGCTGTCGGCGCGACCGGCTACGCCGGGGGCATCCTGCTGTTCCTGGCGCTCGCCGTGGTGTGGGTGGGCGGGTTGTCGATCCTCGTCGCCGGCCTGTCACGACTTCATACGACGCTTGGTTGGGCGGCCCACGTCTTCCTGCTGTACAGCCTCCTGGCACTCGGCGACCTGCTGCACCATGGATGGCGGATCGAGCGCGCGCTCCTTCGGGACGATCTCGCATCGGCGCGGGAGGCCGTGTCGCACCTGGTCGGACGGGACACGGCCGTCATGGACGCTGCCGCCTGTCGGCGCGCCGCGGTCGAAAGCCTCAGCGAGAACCTCACCGACGGTTTCATCAGCCCCTTGTTCTGGTACGCCGTTGCGGGCCTGCCGGGAATCGTGCTGTTCAAGGTCGTCAGCACCATGGACTCCATGGTCGGGTACAAGACAGAGCATTACCTGCGCTTCGGGTGGTGCGGCGCCAGGCTCGACGATCTGCTCAACTACGTTCCGGCGCGACTCACGTGGATTCTGATCGCCGCAGTGGCGGTCGTGTCGCCGCGGTGCTCAGCTGCCAAGGCGGTTCGCGTCGGGCTGGCGCAGCATCAGGTCTTGCCAGGTCCGAATGCCGGGTGGAGCGAAGCGGCGGTCGCCGGAGCCCTCGAACGACGCCTGGTTGGTCCGATCTGGAACACCGGGCGCATGGTGACGGACCTGTGGATCGGTGATGCGAGTGATCCACCTCTGGCGACCGGAGATGACTACCGACGAGCCAGCAGGCTGGTCCTGCTGACCGGAATCGTCGCTGCGGCATTGACGAGCGCCGTGATTGGGATGATCCACGGATGAACTTCCCCGTCAGAAAACCGGGGCGTTTACGGGTATCATCGGCACCCGAGGAGGGGATATGAGACTTCTTGCTGCGCTGGCGGCACTGGTGATCGTGGCGGCGTATGCGGCCGCGGCGGGCGTGCCCGCGAAGGTCACCTACGTGCATCACGACAAGGTGTCGGCGGTCATGGCCAAGGGCGGCGCCATCATCGAGGACCCCGGTCTCCGCATCCTGGCCCAGCGCCGCGGCGCCGGCGAGGCCGAAGTGCACGAGACGACGAACCACGTCTTCATCATCGTGGAGGGAGACGCGACGATGGTGACGGGTGGGAAGCTAATGGGCGCGAAGAACACCGCGCCGGGGCAGATTCGCGGGTCCGACGTGCAGGGCGGGCAGACCCACCACCTGACCAAGGGCGACGTCATCACGATCCCGGCCAAGACGCCGCACTGGTGGAAAGAGGTGTCGACCAAGACGGTCGCGTATTACGCGGTGAACATCGAAAACTAGCTGGTAGTTGGTAGCCGGTAGCCGGTAGCAACGGAGGGTGCTATGAGATCGATCGTACGCACGCTCATCGGGGCCGCGCTTGTCGTTGTGTTCGTGCTCGCGTGGGGCGGCCGTGCCGACCGCGACGTCGTCGTCGCCCAGACACCGAAGACCATCAAGATGACGCGGATCTATACCGGCACCGACGGCCAGACCCACGCGATGGAACTGGACGTGCCGCTGACCAGCGGCACCGCCACCGAGATGTTCAAGGCGACCGGGATTCAGTTCCGCCGGACGCCGCCCGGCACGTTCAGCGACTGGCACGTCGGCCCGCGCCGGCAGTTCGTGATCACGCTGAGCGGCCGCGGCGAGATCGGCCTCGCGGGCGGTCAGAAGATCGAGCTGGTGCCCGGCAAGATCGAGCTCATCGAGGACTTGACCGGCAAGGGGCACACCACGCGCGCCGTCGGAAACGAGGATCGCATCTCGATCGCGATTCCGCTGGCGGATCAGACGCTCGGCGCGCCGCTGCGGTGACGATGCGGCCAGGCCCCGCGTTGTTCATCGTCCTCGGGCTGCTGGCGCTCGCGCCGCCGCTCCACGCGCAGCAGGTGGGTGGCGGAGCGCCGGGCCCCGCGGCGGGCGAGGTGCCGTTCATCTTCCTCCCGAGCCCGACCGTGCCCGACGCGGAGGCCACCAGCCGGCCGGTGCCGCGGCTTCCGGACGGCAGGATGGATCTGACCGGTCCCTGGGTCGGCGGCGGGTCGAACGTCGACATCGAGCTCGAAGGAGGACTGAAACCCGGCGAGCTTCCGCTCCTGCCATGGGCGCGGGATCTCCGCGGCACGCGCAACAAGGCGGACGAGCCGTACACCGCGTGCCTGCCGATGGGCGTGCCCCGCGTCAACCCCTATCCGTGGAAATTCGCGATGTCGTACACCGCAAAGGGGCTGACGCACATCTACGTGCTGCACGAGACGGGCGACGCGGGCGGACATCGCGTCGTCCACATGGACGGACGGCCGCATCCGCCGGATCCGATTCCCACCTGGTTCGGCCATTCGATCGGCCGGTGGGACGGCGACACGCTCGTCGTCGACACGGTCGGCTACAACGACAAGTTCTGGTTCGACAGCCGCGGCACGCCGCACACCGAACAGCTCCACACCGTGGAGCGATACACCCGGGTGAACTGGGGGCGGCTGCGGCACGTGTTTACCCTGGACGACCCGGGCGCGTTCTCGCGTCCGGTGACCGTGAACTTCATGGCGCGCCTGCTGCGGCCCGATCTCAAGACGGGCGGCGGCGAGCTGATGGAGTTCATCTGCCTCGAGGACAACCAGTACGGCGCCGCGGCAGGAATCCGGCCCGGTACCGGCACGGGCAACAGGTAGTCAGCCCAGCGAGGTCGCTGGCGTCTCGCACGGTTCGCGCGGCCAGTCGTCCATGCCGTGCATTACGGAATCAGATTCAATCAGATACAGTACTCGCGTGAAGACATTGTCCGTCACGGAGGTGGCTCGCAACTTCAGCGCCGTGCTCGACGCCCTCGAGCGCGAGCAGGAAGAGATCGTCCTCGTCCGGAATAGACGGCACGTCGCCCGGCTGGTGCCGGAGGCCCCGCGTCAGGACGCCCTCAGCGTGTTCGGCAACCTGTTTCGGACACTCGACGACGGGACGGTCGCCGCGTTATCGGCCGCGATAGCGTCTCAGCGGAAGGGTCGATGGGGGCGCGTATCCGAACTGCGCACCCCATGCGCTGGCCGATCGATACCAGCCTGTGGATGGCCGAACGCGCCGTCCTCGGGGCCCGCCGATCGATGCCACCACGCAGCAATCTTGAAGCGGCACAGTTCACTTGTTGTTGATGACGGGCGCGGCGGGTCCTGTCGCCGGGTTGCCCCAGCCGTCCTCGGCGCCAAAGACATGATCACGGGTGAGGCGCCTGCGCGGCGGCTGGGGCGGCCCCACCCGGCGCCACCCGCTCGCGCCGCGCGGCCTGAAGACCAGGGCGACCTCGGGAAGCCCGGAGCTCACGCGGGTTGCCATTTTTCAGCGGGGCCCGTCCCGGCCACACCGGCGTGCGGATCGTAGCTCCAGTCCCGCTGAAAAATGGCAACCCGCGTGAGCTCCGAGGTGAAGCAGGAGCGCGGCGCCACTCTATCGGTTATCATCCTCGCGGGCTGACGTGCCGATCTACGAGTACGCGTGCCGCGCGTGCGGCCATCATTTCGAGCATCTCCTGCTGCCGGCGGCGAAGACCGATCCCGTCTGCCCCGCCTGCGAGAGCCGGGATCTCGAGAAGCTGATGTCGGGCTTCGCGCTGAGCACATCCGATCTGACGAAGGCGCGCGTGAAGGCGGCGCGCCACACGCACACGCACAGCAAGGAGACGAAAGACAAGCAGATCGCCGAAACCGAGTACGTGCGGCACCACATGGAGGATCACCTCCCGCCCGCGCAAAAACCGCGCAAGACGTAATGACACGGGGCGGCTGGCGGATGGTGCTGCTCGCGAGCCTGGGCGGCACCCTCGAGTACTACGACTTCGTCCTGTTCGGGATCTTCGCGCGGGAGATCGGCCGGGCCGTCTTCCCGAGCGGCGATCCGCTCGTGTCGCTCATGCTTGCCTTCACGACGTTCGCCGTCGGCTACCTCGCGCGTCCCGTTGGCGGGCTCGTGCTCGGCAGCCTCGGCGACCGGTTCGGGAGGCGCGGCGTCTTTCTCGCCTCGATCTTCATCGCGTCGGCCGCCACGCTCGGCATCGGCCTGGTGCCCGATTACGCCACCTGGGGCATCGCGGCGACCGTCACGGTCGTCACGCTGCGGCTCGTCCAGGGATTCTGCCTCGGCGGCGAGCTGCCTGGCGCCGTCACCTACGTGGTCGAGACGGCGCCGCGCGCGGCGCCGTTCGTCTGCGGCGTCGTGTATGCGTGCGTCACGCTCGGCGTGGCGATGGCGGCCGGCATCGCGCTCGCGTCGGGCGCCGTCATGAGCCCCGGCGACGCGGCGCAGTACGGATGGCGCATCGCCTTCGTCATCGGCGGTGTGCTCGGACTGGCCGGCTACTGGCTGCGCCGGTCGTTCGAGGAGTCGGCGGAGTTCGCCGAGCTGAAGCGGATCAAGGCGGTGTCGACGCAGCCGCTCCAGGAGCTGGTGCGCACGCACCGGTGGCCGATTGCGGCCGGCATGGCGGCGCAGTGCACGACCGCCGGCTTCAACGGTCTCTTCTTCGCGCACATGCCGGCATATCTTGCCGGGGTGGTCGGCTACGCGCCGCGCGAGGCTGTCCTGGCGCAGACGTTCGCGGTTGTGCTGCACGCGGTCCTGATCCTGGCGGCCGGCCGGCTCGCGATGCGCGTCGCGCCGCACCTGCTGCTGCGGGCGGGCACCATCATCCTGGCGCTCGGGGCCTATCCCTTCTACGCCGCGCTGGCGGGCCGCGCCGCCGACCTGATGCTGCTGATGACGATCGCGGCGGTGGGGGGCGCGCTCGTCAATGCGACGTTCGCGTTCGTCACGGCGGACCTGTTTCCGACGCGCGTCCGGTTCAGCGGCATCGCGCTGGCGCAGAACGTCACGCAGTCGGTTTTCGGCGGGACGACGCCGCTCATCGCCACCGCCCTGATCGCCGGCCTCGGCAGGCCCGAGGCGCCCGCCATCTACCTGATGATCTGCGCCGCGGTCGGCTTCCTCAGCAGCCTGGCGGCACCGCGTTTCAGCCGCCAGATCCAGCGGCCCGTAGCTGTAGTACCTTACCCGTCCTGAACGGCCTCATGGAAAGGAGCGCTGTCATGTCAGCGTCACGTACCGCGAAACTGTGCCTCGCCGCGTCGATCGCCGCTGCGATCGTGCTGCAGGCGACGGGAGTCTTCACGCAGGAGACGCCGCCCGTCAACAGCGGCGCCAACCCCTATCGCGTCATCCGCGATTGGGCTCAGTTCACGACAGAGAAACGCCCGTGGGGCGGCTCGAATGGTGTGGCGATCGATCGGGACGGCCGGTCGGTCTGGGCGGTCGACCGTTGCTCACCAGGGACGACTCCGGGGTGCCTCGGCAGCAAAGCGAACCCCGTTCACCTGTTCGACGAGTCGGGAAAAGAAGTCAGGAGCTTTGGCGCGGGGATGTTCGTCTGGCCGCACGGTATCCACGTCGATCGCGACGGCAACGTGTGGGTGGCCGACTCGGGAAGTGTCACCCCTCAGGACCTCAAGAAGTTCCCCGGCGAAGGCAACAAGGGGAGCGCGGTGATCAAGTTCAGCCCCCAGGGGAACGTGCTGATGACCCTGGGCAAGCCGGGCGTGAAGGGCAATCCTCCTGAAGCACTGACCGAACCGACCGACGTGCTGACCGATCAGAATGGCGATGTGTACGTGGCCGAGAGTCATACGAACGTCGAGGATCCCAACCTCGTCGGCCGCATCTCGGTGTTCGACAGGAACGGGAAGTTCCTCAGAACGATCGGAAAGACCGGAGCGGGCCCCGGCGAGTTCCGGACGCCGCACGCGCTCGAGTTCGATTCGCAGGGCCGGCTGATCGTCGCCGACCGCCACAACCACCGCGTTCAGGTGCTGACGAAGCAGGGCAAGTACGTCACCGAGTACCGCGAGTTCAGCCGCGTGAGCGGCCTGGCGATCGACCAGAACGACATGATCTACACCGCCGACTCCGAGTCGGACGCGAAGCGGCATCCAGGCTGGCGTAAAGGCGTTCGCATCGGAAGCGTCAAGGACGGCAAGGTGACGATCTTCATTCCGCCGCACATGACCGACAGCCCGGACGGCGCCATGGGCGAGGGGATCGCCGTCGACGCCGCGGGCAACATCTTCACCGCGGAAGCGAACCTCCGAGGGGTGACGAAGTACGTGAGGAACTAGC
>CAZGLC010000187.1:3349-9798 GCA_964526235.1 uncultured Bifidobacteriaceae bacterium | reverse complement strand
CGGGGGCGGTCCGGGTGCGGGCTGCGACGTGGGCGGCTGAATGGGCACCGCGGGCGACGGCGTCGCGGGCGGGGCAGGGGGTGGACTGGGCGACGGCGCTCCGGGCTGTGCGCCGGGCGGTTGGGCGCCGGGGATCTCGATCGGCAGGTCGATGATGCCGCCGCCCGTTCCGGTGCCGCGGCCGACGCGGAACGGACGGAGGTCCTCTTCGGAGAGGTCCAGCACGCGGACGATCCGCGGCGTGAGCGTCAGCACGATGTCGGTTTCCTGCGTCTCGCGCCGGTTGTGCGCGAACAGACGCCCCACGATGGGGATGTCGCTCAGCCCGGGGATGCCGGCGGCCACATTGCGCTCGTCGTCGCGAATCAGGCCGGCAAGCAGGTTGGTCTCGCCGTCGCGCAGCCGGATAACCGTGCTGATCTCGCGGTTGCCGAACGTCGGCAGGCCGCCGAACCCGGATCCCGAAATGCTGCTGACCAGAATCTTCAGCGCCAGCGACACCTCGTCGTCGTGATGCGTGCGCGGCGTGATGTCGATGTTCACGCCGATGTTCTCGTAGTTGAACGACGTGATCGGCTGCTGCGCGACGCCGCCCGTCGCGATCGGGGCAAAGGTCGTCACCGGCACCGGCACGCGCTCGCCGAAGCGCGCCGAGGCGGTCATCCCCTCGGCGGTCCGCAGCTGCGGGTTGGCGAGCGTGCGCGTGGTGCTGTCCGACTTGAGCAGCCGGTAGAAGAGCGCGGGCAGATTCGTCAGGAAGACACCCGACTGCGAGAGGCTCCGCACGTCGCGCAGCGTCAGCTCGTCGCGATTGACATCGGCGGCGCCGTTGATCCCGGGCGATCCGGGTGAGGCGATCTGCAGGCCGTATTCGCGGATCCGCGTGCGGTCGATCTCCAGCAGCTCGACGTCGATGATGACCTCGGGCCGCGCCTTGTCGACGGCGGAGATCAGCCGGCCTGCCGCGGCGACGCGCTCCGGCGTGTCCTTGATCGACAGCGCGTTGGTGGCCGTGATCGGCGCCAGCCGCCGGTTGTCGATCACAATCCGCAGCAGATCGAGCGTTTCCTTGACGTCGGCGTTGCTCAGATAGAACGTCCGGACGATCTCTTCCTCGTACTCCGTGCGCTTGGCCGGCGTGTCGGGGACGACCGTGACGGTCCGCTGCGAGGTGACCCGGTAGAAGTTGCGCGTGGCCATCGAGAGCGATGCCAGCGCTTCTTCGAGCGTCGCGTTCCTCAGGTCGATCGTGACCGGCTGGTTGCGGAACTGTGGGTCGAAGACAATGTTGACGTTGGCGAAGCGGGCAAGGGCCGTGTAGATGTCGCGGCTGCTGGCGTCGCGGAAGGTCAGCGAGGCCGGCAGCCGGACGCCGGCGGGCAGCTCCTGCCCCGGCGCCTCGAGCGTTCGCGAGCGCTCGATGAGCGTTTCGAGCTCCGTCTTCCCCCCGCGGGCGATCGCCACCTTCGTGCGCAGCTGCGCGCGCACCGAGTCGAGCAGCTCGTTCACATTCGGGTCGCCTGGATTGAGCTCTACGGCGGTCTGCAGCTCGACGAGCGATTCCTCGAGACGGCCTGCGGCGTGATGGCGGCGGCCGCGCGTGAAGTGGTCCTGCGCCGCGCGAAGGCGTGCACGCTCGAGTCCCTGCCGGGCGTCGCGGTTGTCGGGGTCGGCCTGGAGCGCGCGCGTGTACTCGATGACGGCGCGATCGTAGTCCTGCGCCAGCTCCGCGCGCTGGCCCCCGCGCACGGCGGCCGTCGTCGCACAACCGGCGAGCAGGAGTGAGAGCAGGAACAGCGGGGCGAGTCGGCTAGTTGCGTGCGGCATTCGTGATGACGTCGACGCCACGAGGGATCCGGAACGCAAACTCCTTATCGGACATTCCCCGGTTTTCCTTCAGATCGTTGAAGATCAGGGTGGAATCGCCCCCCTGGCGGTCGCGCGTCGTCAGCGCCCGTATCTGGAGCGATGCGGGGTCGAGGGCGACCACCAGGTACTCGTACTCAGGCTCCTCGCGCCGCGGCGTGAGCTTCAGCGCTACCGTGCCGGGGACCTGCGCCTCGGCCGCGGTGGCGGTGAAATCCCGGACGATGTCGCCCTTGCCCGCGAGAAAGAGCGCCGGCGTCGTCGCCTCGTCGTCGGTGGGCAGCGGCGTGACGATCACCTGCTTGTCGGCAGGGAGGTACGAGTACACCTGCCGGCCATCCGACACGAATTCCTTCTTTTCCGGCGTCGTGTAGATCCACCGCATGAGTCCGGGCTTCTTGACCGAGACCGTGCCGCGCTCGGTGGTCTGCGTGCGGAACACGCCGCCGCGATACGTATGAACGAAATCCGCGGAAAAGTCCCGGATGCCCTGGTAGCGCTGCTGCAGCGCCCTGGCGAGGGTGTCCGGCGTGGCTTTCGCCTGCGCGCCGAGGACCGCCGGCAGCGTGCCGAGCAGCAGGACGATGGCGATTCGTGGCGTCATGGTCGGATCCTGCCTCGCCTTCAAGGTTCGCGCCAAACCCGACGAGGTCGAAAAGGACGCGAGAACGCGGCGTCTTCGGGTCCAGCTGCCAGCTGGAGTGTAGCAGCGGGGACACGGAAGCGTGGCTGCGCGGCGAAGAGGCCGGCCATGTTGTGGGAACTGCCTACCATCAATGGCCACGGGCGCGCTTGCGCGCGATGAACGCGCGCACGTCGGCGACGCTGTGCGTGTTCAACACATGGCGGGGCTCGACCCAGCCGCGCCGCGCGGTGCCGACGCCGAACTGCATCTGCCGTCCGAGGGCGTCGAGCCGGTGGCTGTCGCTGTCGACGACGAGCGTGACGCCCGCGGCCACGGCGCGGCGCGCCAGCGTTCCGTCGAGATCGAGGTGGCCGGGCCCGCCGTCGATCTCGACCGCCGTGCCGGTCTCCGCCGCGGCGGCAAACAGCGCGTCGAAATCGAGCGGGTAGCCGTCCGACTGGCCCGGCGTCCGGTTCGCCGGATGCGTGATGACGTTGACGAGCGGATGCCGGATCGCGCGCAGGTACCGCTCCGTCAGCCGTGCGCCGTCGTGTCCGCCGTGATCGTGGAGCGACGCCAGCACGATGTCGAAGCCGCCGAGCGCCTGGTCGTCGAAGTCAAGGCTGCCGTCGTGCATGATGTCGACCTCGACGCCGTGCAGCACGTCGATGCCGGGTGCGCGCGCGCGGACGCGTTCGATCTCGTCGCGCTGGCGGCCGATGGCGGCCGCCGCGAGCGTCCGCGAGGCCCAGGCGTGCTCGGAATGGTCCGTCACGGCGATGTATTCGTAGCCAAGCTGACGAGCCGCGCTCACCATGTCGCCGACGCTGTCGCGTCCGTCGCTCCAGTTGCTGTGGGTGTGTAGGTCGCCGCGGATGTCGTACTCCGAGAGGAGCCGCGGCAGGGTGCCGGCGTCGGCGGCTTCGATTTCGCCGCCGCCGCTGCGGAGCTCGGGCGCGATGTACGGGAGATCGAGCCGCGCGTAGAACTCCTGCTCCGAGGCGCAGTCGACGGCCGCGGCATCCGGGCCCAGGAGGCGCGCATCGGCAAAGCGCACCCCGAGCCGCTCGCCGCGCGACTGAAGCTGGGCGACATGCGCGCGCGCGCCCGTGTGCCACACGAGCGCGGCGCCGGCCTGCTCCGGCGCCGCCAGATGCAGGCTTACCGGACCGCGTCCGGTCTCGACGGTGATGCTCGACCCTTCCCGCGTGAGCACGCCGGTGATGGTCGGCAGCCGTGAAAAGGCGTTCAGGACCTGCGCGTGCCGCGCCGGCGGCGCGATGCCGAGAACCGTCACGTCGCCCACCGCGGGCGCAAACCGGCGAAGGCTCCCGACCGGCGTCACCTCGACGCCGAGACCGGCGCGACGGGCCTCGCGAATGATGGACGAGGCGAGCAGGTGCGCCCGCCCCAGAGGAATGACGGCGACGTCGCAAGCCACGAGTCAGAAAAATTCTACTCGTTGTGACTTGCGACTGTGTCTGCGGTTACGAACCCGCGATGTACCTGCGGGCGACGAACATCCGGTAGAGCGCCAGCAGGACGATGGCCCCGATGATCGACATCAGAAACCCGGCCGCTTCGCCTTCGCGGTAGAAGCCGAGAGCCCGCCCGGGTCGCGGCCCGGCATGACGAGCTTGGCGAGCGCGCCCACGACCAAGCCAAACAGAATCCATCCAAGAATGTCCATCGGTCCCTCCAGTCGAATGGCTCATCGCGAAGGGTGCAAGACGGGGGCCGATGCGCGTGTTACCATGGGAAGTCTTTCCAAACGATTTCCGGTTCGGGCGGCTAGCTCAGCTGGGAGAGCGCTGCGTTCGCAATGCAGAGGTCAGGGGTTCGATCCCCCTGCCGTCCACCAACCTTCCTTGATGTCCACCATAAAGAAAATCGGCGTGCTGACCGGCGGCGGCGACGCTCCCGGCCTCAACGCCGTCATCCGCGCGGTCGTCAAAGCCGCCTGCAACACAGGCGTCCAGGTCATTGGCCTCGAAGACAGCTTCGACGGGCTGATCTATCCCGAGAAATCCCGTCCGCTCACCCTTCGCGACGTCACCGGGATTCTGCGCCTCGGCGGAACGATCCTCGGCACCGTCAATCGCGGCGATCCGTTCGCGAAGCCGATCACCACGGCTGATGGGACGTTCGACTACGCCGAGCGCGTCCTCGAGATGTTCCGGCGGACCGGCCTCGACGCGCTCGTCTGCATCGGCGGCGACGGCACGCTCTCGATCTCGTACGAGTTCTCCAAGAAGGGCATTCCGCTCGTCGGCGTTCCGAAAACCATCGACAACGACATCGTCGGCACCAACAGCTCGTTCGGGTTCGACACCGCGGTGAGCTTCGCCACCGAGGCGATCGACCGGCTGCACACGACGGCCGAGGCGCACCGCCGCATCATGGTGGTCGAGGTGATGGGGCGCTACGCCGGCTGGATCGCGTTGCACGGCGGCGTCGCGGGCGGCGCCGACCTCATTCTGATTCCGGAGATTCCGTACGACCTCGACAGGATGGCGCAGTGCATCCGTGACCGCGATATCTGGGGCGCGCGTTTCAGCATCGTCGTCGTGGCGGAGGGCGCCAGGCCGAAGGGCGGCGCGATGTCGGTCGTGCAGGAGGCGCACGGCGGCCACCCGGAGCGGCTCGGCGGGGCAGGGATGCGCGTGGCCAAGGAGCTCGAGGAGCGCACCGGCAAGGAGACGCGCTCCGTCGTGCTCGGGCACCTCCAGCGCGGCGGCGCACCCACGGCGTTCGACCGCACGCTGGCCACCCGGTTCGGCGGCAAGGCGGTGGAGCTGCTGCTCGAAGGCCAGTTCGGCATGATGGTCGCGAACCATCCGCCCGACATCGTGCCGGTGCCGCTCGGCGAGGTGGTGGGGAAGATCAGAACGGTGCCGCTCGACTACGACCTGATTCAGACCGCCCGCGCGATGGGCGTGTCGTTCGGCGATTAACGCCCCAACAAGTCCTGGTCCTTCTTTTTCTGGAGCTCGTCGATCATCTTGACGTGATCGTCGGTGATCTTCTGGACGTGCTCGAGGCCCTTCCGCTCGTCGTCCTCGGAGATCTTGTGCTCCTTGAGCAGCTTCTTCAGGCGGTCGTTGGCATCGCGCCGGACCTGGCGCACCACGTTGCGCCCTTCCTCGGCCTGTTTGTGGACGTGGCGTGACAGCTCCTTGCGCCGCTCGTCGGTCAGAGCCGGGATCGGAATGCGGACGATCTTGCCGTCGTTGGCCGGGTTGAGGCCCAGGTCGGAGGCGCGGATCGCCTTCTCGATGGCGCCCATGAGCGACGGGTCGAACGGCTGCGCGACGATCATCGCCGGCTCCGGCACCGAGAGCGTCGCCACCTGGTTGATCGGCATCTTGGACCCATAGGCGTCCACCTGGATGCCGTCGAGCAGGCTGACCGTGGCGCGCCCGGTCCGCACCCCGGCCATGTCGCGCCGGACGCGGTCGATCGCGCCGTCCATGCGCTTCTTGACTTCCGCGAACATGCCCTGCAGATCGCTGAATTCCATAGCGGCCCCTACGCGCCGACGATCGTCCCGACGGCCTCACCCAGTACGACGCGGCGGATGCTGCCCGCCTCGCGCAGGTTGAAGACGACGATCGGCATCTTGTTGTCCATGCAGAGCGAGATCGCAGTCGCGTCCATCACCTTGAGCTGCTTCTCGAGCACCTGCAGATACGAAATGGCGGGGTACTTCGTGGCATGAGGATCGAGCATCGGGTCGGCCGTGTAGACGCCGTCGACCTTTGTTCCCTTGAGAATCACATCCGCCTTGATCTCCATGGCGCGGAGCGCGGCGGCCGTATCGGTCGTGAAATAGGGGTTGCCGGTGCCGGCGGCGAAGATGACAACGCGCCCTTTCTCGAGGTGCCGGATGGCGCGGCGCCGTATGAACGGTTCGGCGACGGCGCGCATTTCGATGGCCGTGACGACCCGCGTCACGACC
>CAZGLC010000187.1:0-3339 GCA_964526235.1 uncultured Bifidobacteriaceae bacterium | reverse complement strand
CGTTCATCACCGTGGCGAGCATCCCCATGTAGTCGGCGGTCGCGCGGTCCATGCCGCGCGCGCTCGCCGCCAGTCCGCGGAAGATGTTGCCGCCGCCGATGACGATGGCGACCTGCACGCCGAGGCCCTGGATCTCGCCGACGTCGTTCGCGATGCGCGTGGTCACCGCGGGATCGACGCCGAACTGCCGGTCGCCCATCAGCGCCTCGCCCGAGAGCTTGAGCAGGACGCGCTGGTAGATGGGGGAGGGCCTCAGATCGGGCATGCCGGGAGAATTATAGTCAGTCGATCCCCTCGCCGACGCGGTACCGCGTAAAACGGCCGATTGAGATGTTCTCGCCGGTCTTGGCCGTCGCCTCGGCGACCATCTGGCCGATGGTGACGTTCGGGTCGCGGATCGACGGCTGCTCCAGCAGGACGAACTGGGAGTAGAAGCTGTTCAGCTTCCCGTCGATGATCTTGTCGAGCACCTGCGCGGGCTTGCCGGAGCCCTCCATCTGCGCCCGGTAAATGCTCTTCTCCTTCTCGGTCGCCTCGGCGGGGACGTCTTCGCGCCGCGCCCACCTCGGGTCGGCGGCAGCGATGTGCATCGCGATTTCCTTGACGAGCGTCTGGAACGCCTCGGTCCGCGCGACGAAGTCGGTTTCGCAGTTGACCTCGACGAGCACGCCGATTCGCCCGCCCATGTGGATGTAGCTGCCGATGAGCCCCTGCGCGGTGGCGCGGCCGGCGCGCTTGGCGGCCTGCGCGAGCCCCCGCTTGCGCAGCAGCGTCGTCGCCTCTTCCATGTTGCCGTTCGCCTCGGCGAGCGCGGCCTTGCACTCCATCATGCCGGCGCCGGTCCGGTCGCGGAGCTGTTTCACCTGATCTGCCGTAATCGTTGCCATGTGTCATTCCCAGTACAAACAAAACGCCGGCCATGGCCGGCGCGGTGTCTCACGCACGCGCTGACCGCTACGCCGGGGTGACTTCGCGCGGCCGCTGCGGCCGAGTCACGCGGGTCAGCCGGGCGGCGGCATCGGCGGCGGCGGCCTCCTCGGCCTGGGCCGCGGCTTCCTCGGCCAGTTTGGATTCGCGCATCCCGCGGCCGGCCAGAACGGCCTCGGCCACCTTCGAAACGAACAGCCGGATCGACCGCAGCGCATCGTCGTTGCCCGGAATGACGTGGTCGACCTCATCCGGGTCGCAGTTCGTGTCGACGATGCCGATGACCGGAATCTTCAGCTTGCGCGCCTCGTCGACCGCGATTTTTTCCTTGCGGGTGTCGACGACGAAGACCGTGTCGGGCAGCCGCGACATGTGCCGGATGCCTTCGAGGTTCTTCAGGAGCTTTCGCTTCTCCTTCTCGGCGCGCGCGATCTCCTTCTTGGAGAGCGTGTCGTAACGGCCGTCGGTGACCATCGCCTCGAGGTCGCGAAGACGCCCCAGGCTGCGCTGAATCGTGGTGAAGTTGGTGAGCAGGCCGCCGAGCCAGCGCTGGTTCACGAAGAACATCCCGCAGCGCTGCGCCTCTTCGGCGATGACGTCCTGGGCCTGCCGCTTGGTGCCGACGAACAGGACCGTTTTTCCCTCCGCCGCCAGGTTGCTGACGAATTCCTCGGCGTCGCGGAACTTCTTGGCAGTCTTGTTGAGGTCGAGGATGTAGATGCCGTTCCGCTCTCCGAAGATGTATTCCTTCATCTTCGGGTTCCACCGCTTCGTCTGATGGCCGAAGTGGACCCCCGCTTCGAGCAGGTCCTTGATCGCGATACCGGGCAAGCTCCCTCCCTTCCGCGGGTCCGAAGGGACCCGCCCTGCGTTACCGTTTGCTGAACTGGAACCGCTTACGGGCACCGGCCATGCCGTACTTCTTGCGCTCCTTGACGCGAGCGTCCGACGTGAGCAGGCCGTCTTTCTTGAGCTGCCGCCGCAGCTCGGTGTTGAACTCCACCAGGGCGCGGGCGATGCCGAGCCGGAGCGCGCCCGCCTGCCCGTTGACGCCGCCGCCGGCCACCGTCGCCAGGATGTCGAACTTCTCTCCCGTCTCGGTCAGCAGCAGCGGGCGCTTCACCTGCGTCCGGAGCGCGCCGGTCGGGAAATACTGGTCGAATTCGCGATGGTTGACGGTGATGCTGCCGTTGCCGGGGCGAAGGAAGACGCGGGCGGTGGAAGTCTTGCGGCGTCCTGTGGCGTAGTATTCGATGGCCAATTACGCGACCTCGATCGTGCGTGGTTGCTGGGCGACGTGCGGGTGATCCGGACCGGCGTACACCTTCAGCTTCCGGTACATCGCGTCCCCGAGTTTGGTTTTCGGCAGCATGCCGCGTACCGCCTCCTCGACGAGGCGAATCGGCTGCCGCTGGCGCACGACCGACGCGCGCTCCTCGCGTAGCCCGCCCTCGTAGCCGCTGTGGCGGCGGTAGATCTTCTGCTCTTCCTTGCGGCCCGTCAGCTTCACCTGCGCCGCATTGACGACGATCACGTGGTCGCCTGTGTCGAGGAACGGGGTGTAGACAGCCTTGTGCTTGCCCTGGAGAAGTCGCGACACGAGCGTCGCGATGCGCCCGAGCACCTGGCCCTGCGCATCGATGACGTGCCACCGGCTGTCTGCGCTCTTCGCGCCTGGCAAAAACGTACGCATGAAAAGGGAATCCCTCGCGGGTGGGTCCGACCGGGCGCCAACCCGATCTGTGCGGAGAAAGACCGGCAACCGCAAACCTCAATGATACGGAGGGTTGTGGGGACTGTCAAGGCGCCGACGACGTGCCTCGTCTCGCGGCAGGCCTTGGAGTGTTGCCGCCGGCCGAACGTCCGATAAAGAGACACGACGGGACTTAGGGGGCCTGACCGGTGTTTGGACGAACGAAGAATCTCGTAGGCCTCGACATCGGGTCGAGCGCCGTCAAGGCGGTCGAGCTGAAGCCGTCGGGCCGCGGCTATCGTGTCGCCGCCTTCGGCATGCAGCCCGTGCCGCCCGACGCGATCGTCGACGGCGCCATCATCGACGCCGGCGCGGTCGCCGACGCGATCCGCCGTGTGTTCGAGGAGAACAAGGCCTTCAAGGCGAAGGACGTCTGCGCTTCGCTGTCCGGCAACGCGGTCATCGTCAAGAAGATCACACTGCCGGTGATGACCCCGTCGGAGCTCGACGATTCCATCGCCTGGGAGGCCGAGCCGTACCTTCCGTTCGACATCCAGGCCGTGAATCTCGCCTATCAGATTCTGGAGGCGGGCGATGGCGCAGGCAAGTTGCGCCGCCTCGAGAGTATGGGTGAGCCGCGTGCGGTAGTAATCCCCTTCGTGGTTCACAAAGACCTGCGTCTTATATTCCAACCGTCGAAACGCCGTGGAATGAATGAT
>CAZGLC010000186.1:0-9907 GCA_964526235.1 uncultured Bifidobacteriaceae bacterium | reverse complement strand
GTCGGGGTCCTGCCGCAGGATCGACCGGAGCGCGCCGGCGAAGGTCAGATTGATCTTCGCGTTGATCTGCGTCTGATTGACGCCGGGGATCTGATACTCGACCGGATCCTCGATGGTGATGATGTTCGTCCGCTCCGAGCGAATCGACGCGAGCGCCGAGCTGAGCGTCGTCGTCTTCCCGGAACCGGTGGGACCGACGACGAGAATCATCCCGTGCTGGTGGCGCAGGAAGTAGCGGATGTGCTCCATCGAGGCCGCCGACAGCCCGAGCTCCTCGAGCGGCGGCACGCCCTTCCGGTGATCGAGGACGCGCATCACGATCTTTTCCCCGAAGATCGTGCGCAGGGTCGAGACGCGGAGGTCGACTTCTCCCTGATCGCTGGCCGCGCGGATGCGCCCGTCCTGCGGCAGGCGCTTCTCGGCGATGTCGAGTCCCGCCATGATCTTGATCCGCGCCACGAACCCGTCGTGGACCCATTTCGGCAGCTCCATCGTCTGCTTGAGCAGGCCGTCCAGGCGCTGGCGGACGACCACGTCGCCGTCGGTCGGCTCGACGTGGATGTCGCTCGCGCGGCTGTTGAGCGCGCTCTTGATGACGAGGTCGACCATGTCGATGATCGGCGCCGTCTCCGCGGTGGCGGAGGGCGCGGTCGCCGTCTGCTCGAACACGTCTTCTTCCCGGACGGTGGACAGCGTCGTGGTGCCCGTCCGGGGGGCGAGCATCCCGCCGCGCCCGCCCTCGTCGCGGCCGGGGCGATCCTGCGGCGTCACCTTCGTCAGCGCCTTGTCGGGATACCACGCCTGGATCGCCTCGATGATCTCGGCCCGCGTCGCGACGACCTGCTTGATCCGATAGCCGGTCTGGAACTCCAGATCCTGCACGAGCGTGAAGAGCAGCGGGTCCGACATCGCGACCGTCAGCGCGTTCTTCTGCACGGCGACGCCGATGCAGTTGCGCTTGAGCGCGACCTCTTTCGGAATGAGCACGACGGCGGCCGGATCGGGGGGGCGCGCGACGAGGTCGACGTACTCGAACCCGAGTTGGTAGGCGAGCGCCTCCGCAATCTGGCGCTCGGTGGCGAGCCCGAGCCGGATGAGGACGGCGCCGAGGCGTTCGCCGGAGCGCTTGTGCTCGACGAGAGCGGCCTGTAAATCGTCTTCGGTGATGATCCCCGCCTGGCGGAGACATTCACCGATCATCGTGCGCACGTAGAGCCCCCCAAGGATTGATTACCACACATCCTTGGTCGTATCGGTCCATTCTGCCGCATCCGGTAGGGATCGCAATTTTGTAAGTGCGGACCGCAGGCGGCCGTGCGAAGATCGCGGAAGTCTACACCCCGGTAAACAGGGTGTCTAACACTTCTACCGATCGGATGCAGGAGGCCACCGAGCTTCGCGCGCACGTCGCACGCGCGCTGCACGGAGGTGCGGACACGATCGTCAGGGATGCGACCGCACTGTTTCCGTTTGCCGGCATCGAGCACGTCGGGGCCGACGACCGGGCGCCGCTGGTCGAACGCACCCTGTACCTCCTGATCGCCGCCGTGCGCGACAGCACGCTCGATTCCGGCGACGTCCTCGTCGCCGAGCTCGAGCACCTGGCCGACCGGGCGGGCGTCGGCGTGCGGGCGCTCGTCGCGATCGTGTACCTCGTGGAACGGGCGGCGATCGACACCCTCACCCTGGACGAGTCCTTCGGCATCTCGTCGGCGCCATGGGCGACGCTGTCCCAGACGGTCCGCCGCGCCGCGTTCGACGTGTGCGGTGCCGTAGCCGAGCGCATCGGCGGCGGGAACGGCGCCTCCAGCATCATCGATCCCCTTACGACGCTCTACACGCGCGCGGTCTTCGCCGCAGCGGTCAAACGGGAGATCCAGCGGTCGAAGCGGTTTGGCGAGCCGTTCGCGCTGATTCTGATCGACGTCGACCGGCTGGACGACATCAACAGCCGCTATGGGTCCGGCGCCGGCGATCGCGTGCTCGAGCGCATCGGCATCGTCGTGCGCAAGTATTTCCGCGACACCGACTGGGTGGCCCGCGTCGGCGACGACACGATCGGCGTGCTGCTGCCGGCGATCCAGGGCTACAACGCGGAACGCCTGGCCGAACGGATGCGCGTCACCGTGCAGGAACGGCTGCAGGTGCACGACCCTCGATCGGACCAGGAGTTTCCGGTGACGATCTCCGTCGGCGTGCTCGTGGCCGAGTCGGTCGCACGAACGGAGAAAGCCGAGCGGCTCATTGCCGCGGCGCAGGAGGCGGCCGACCGCGTGAAAGCCGAAGGCGGCAACCGCGTCGAGCGCACGACGATCACGTCCGCTTGAAGAAGGCGACGGCGAGGAGACCGCCGAGCGCCGCGAAGACGACTCCCGCGAACAGCTGGAAGACGAACCCTGCCGCCAGCCTCAACGGCGCCGACGTGCGGTCGCTCATCAACTCGAGCCACTGACGGACCTCGGGCGGCATGTCGGCCGCGCTGCGCAGCACGTTGGCAATCATCCGCTCCTGCAGCGGCGCCATCACGATGTCGAGCGCCAGCGCGGTCACGAGCCACACGCATGCGCCGGCGACTCCGGCCAGCAGGCCGACGACCGCGCCGCGCATCCCTGTGAGCGGCGCGGCGCTCTGCTGCTGCGCGAGGTAGCCCGCCAGCACACCGCCGCCCACAATCCAGAGGCAGCAGCAGTTGGCGAGATTGACGATCGGCAGTGCGGACAGGACGCCGATGAACAGACCGCCGAGAAGCGCCGGCTGACTAATCGTAGTACTCGCGTCCCAGGTGCGTGATGAGCTGCTCGCCGCGCATGTAGCGCAGCGTGTTCTTGAGCTTCATCAGCTGGATGAACAGGTCGTGCTCCGGGTAGACCTCGGGCGCGTGCATCGGCGCCTTGAAGTAGAACGACAGCCACTCCTGGATGCCCGACATGCCGGCGCGCTTCGCCAGATCGAGGAACAGCGCCGAGTCGAGCACGATGGGCGCCGCGAGGATGCTGTCGCGGCAGAGGAAATTGATCTTCAGCTGCATCGGGTAGCCGAGCCAGCCGACCAGATCGATGTTGTCCCACCCCTCCTTGTTGTCGCCGCGCGGCGGGTAGTAGTTGATGCGGACGACGTGGCAGAGGTCCTTGTAGAGCTCGGGATAGAGCTGCGGCTGGAAGATGTAGTCGAGCGCCGATTTCTTGCTCTCTTCCTTCGTCTTGAACGACTCGGGATCGTCGAGCACTTCGCCGTCCCGGTTGCCGAGAATGTTGGTCGAGTACCAGCCGCGGACGCCGAGCAGCCGCGCCTTCAGTCCCGGCGCGATGATCGTCTTCATCAGCGTCTGGCCCGTCTTCATGTCGTTGCCGGCCAGCGGCGCCTTGGTGCGCGCGGCGAGCTCGAGCAGCGCAGGAATGTCGGCGGTCAGGTTCGGCGCCGCGTTCGCAAACGGAATCCCCTCGCGGATCGCCGCGTACGCGTAAATCATGCTGGACGGGATCGCGTCGTCGCTCGCCTCGAGCCCTTTTTCAAACGACGCGACCGTGGCGTGCACGTCGGTCTGCTTCATGTAGACCTCCGTGCTGCCGCACCACACCATCACGAGCCGGTCGCAGTGGTGCGTCTCCTTGAACGCGCGGATGTCGGCGACGACCTGCTCCGCGAGATCGCGCTTGTTCTTCCCCTTCTTGACGTTCGGGCCGTCGAGCCGGCGGACGTAGCGCCGGTCGAAGACCGCCGGCATCGGCCGCACCGCCTCGAGCTCGGCGCGCACCTGATCGAGCTGCGCCTGCTCGAGCACGCCGGCCGTGCGGGCCGCCGAGTAGCAGTCCGCGTCGAAAATGTCCCAGCCGCCGAACACGATGTCGTGGAGATCGGCCAGCGGGACGAACTCCTTGATGCGCGGCACGCGCCCTTCGGATCGCCGGCCGAGCCTGATCGTCCCCATCTGCGTCAGCGAACCGATCGGCGGCGCGAGCCCTTTGCGAATCGCGCACACACCCGCAATCGTCGTCGTGCTGACGGCGCCGAGGCCGACGAGCAGCACGCCGAGCGTGCCGCTCGCAGGCGCGATCTGAAGTGGTGCAGTCACGAGCTGGCCACTATATCATGAGGAAATTCGATGTTTTTCTTGCGCAAGCCGAACCTCGAACGTCTTCCGGTGGCGATGAGCGGCGTGCGGATGGGCGAGCGCGTGCTGCAGATCGGCATCGACGACGCGTCGCTCGCCGGCGCGATTGCGGCGAAGGTGGGGATGAGCGGGCACGCCGCGATTGCCGTCACCGACGATCGCCAGGCCGCTCGCGCGCGCGCCGGCGCCGCGGCGGCGGGTGCGCTCGTCGACGTGCAGACGACGGAGGCCGCGCTTCCATTTTCAGGCGAGGCATTCGACGTGGTGGTGCTGCACGCGGCCGGGGTCGCGCACGCGTTCGAGCAGCAAGGCGCGCCCCTGCTGAGCGACAGCCGCCGCGTGCTTCGCGACGGCGGCCGCATCGTCGTCATCGAGGGACGCCGGCGCGGATGGTTCGCGCGGGCGCATGCGGCCGCCGCCGCGGACCCGGCAGCGGTGCTGCTGGCGCTCGGGGCCGCCGGCTTCAAAGCCGTGCGCGTCCTCGCCGAGCGCGAGGGCTACCGGTTCCTCGAGGCTGTCAAGTAATCAGGACACCTCCCGCCGCCGCACGAAAATCTGGCGCAATTCCGGATGAACGCCGCAGGCAAGGCTTTTGCCCTTGGTCCCACAGACTTCATGTCCCAGAGGGTTTTCGCAGACATCTTCAGCGCGGACGAGGTGGCGCGCGCGGCCGGCGTGTCGGTGGCGGACGTCCGCGCCGCACTTGCCGCCGGAGAGGTCCGGGCCGTTCCCGGCACTTCGTACATCGGCGGCGCCGAGGCGATCCGGCTTGGACGCCGGTTGAGCGCGTCGGCCGGCGGCGGACCCGCGAGTCGTGAGTTCATGGGCGCGGCATGCGCCTCGTCGGCCGTCCACGCGGTGGTCGTCGCGACCCTCGTGTGGTGCTCGGCGGGATCGGCGCGGACCGAAGCGATCCAGCAGCTCTCATCGCCGCCGACGCGTCTCGTATTCCTGATGACGCCGGGACCAGGCGGGGGCGGAGGCGGAGGCGGGCTCCGCAATCCGCTGCCGCCGGCGCGCGCTCAGCGCCGCGCGCCCGACCGGCGCCGCGTCTCGGTGCCGCCGGTCGTGGAAGCGGCGCCGCCGGTGCCGGCGCCTGTCACACGCCCGCTCGAGCCGGAGCCGGCGCCGCAGCTGAACGCGCCTGTCGTTCCCGTCGCGGCCGATCCGATCGAACAGGAAGGGACCGTCGATCGTGGCGACGAGATCGCGGTGAGCCGGGGACCCGGCACGAACGGCGGCGCCGGCACGGGCCGGGGAACCGGCAGCGGCGAAGGCGCCGGATCCGGGATTGGTGACGGCCTCGGCGGCGGCACGGGCGGCGGACCGTTCCGCCCCGGCGCGGGCATCGAGCCGCCGCGGCTGCTGCGCGAAGTGAAGGCGGTGTACACGGAGGATGCGCGCCGCCGCGGTCTTATCGGCGACGTCCTGCTCGAAATCGTGATCCGCCGCGACGGGTCGGTGGGCGACGTCTCGGTGATTCGCGGGCTCGGCGCCGGCCTCGAGGAGCGCGCGATCGAGGCCGTGCGGCGGTGGCGCTTTGCGCCCGCGCGGCGCCACGGGACAACCGTCGATGTGATTGTCGAGGTCGCGGTCGCATTCACGCTTCGATAGGCGTTGGGCTTCAGGCTTTGGGATGTGATTATGGATGCGATACTCGTGACTCTTCTGATCCTCGCGGTCGCCGCGGCGGCTATTTTCGGCCTCGCCGCGTGGCGCGCACGCACGGAAACTGCGCAGCGGTCGGCCGCACGCGTGGCGGCGCTCGCGTCGGCGCTCGGCACGGAGCCTGGAGTCGGGATCGGGGATTCGGGATCCGACGATTCCCGGTTCGATCGGATCCCGGATCCCGGATCCCCGATCCCGGATCCCGGATCCCCGATCCCGCATCCCGGATCCCCGATCCCGCATCCCGGATCCCGGATCCCGGTCTCACCGATGTTTGCCAGCGCGACAGCGGATCGGCGCCTCCTGACGAAGCCGGCGATCGCGACCGCGATCGGCGCGGTGCTCCTGATTGGCGGCGGGACCGTCCTGCGGAATGACGGCGCCGCGGCCACGGACCGTGGCGCCGCGGCGGCACTCGAGCTCGTGTCGATGCGCCATGCGCGCGACGGCCGCACGCTCACGGTCACCGGCCTGGTGCGAAACCCGGCGTCGGGGACGCCGCTCTCGGAAGTGGCGGCGCTCGTCCTTGCCTTCGATCGGGCCGGCGAGTTCGTGGCCAGCGGGCGGGGCGCGCTCGAGCTGCCGGTGCTGCAGCCCGGGGAGGAGGCGCCGTTCGCCGTCACCGTCACCGACCTCGCCGACGTCGGCCGCTATCGGGTAAGCTTCCGTACCTCGGCGGGACCGCTCCGGCACGTCGACCGCCGCGCGGCACGCCAGCTGGTCAGCGCCCAATGAAGATCGCGCCCCTCATCCTCGTCGCGGCCGTGGTCGCGCCGCTCGCGGCGCACCCCTCGACTCGCGCTCGGGGTGCCCTGAGCGAAGTCGAAGGGCAGTCGCAGGAGGGGTTCAGCTTCCGCAGCGGCGTCGAGCTGATCAACGTGACCGCCACGGTGACCGACGGAGACGGCCGCTTCGTAGCCGGGCTTCGCCAGGACGACTTCAGCATCTACGAAGACGGCGAGCCGCAGGCGATCACGCACTTCAGCAGCGAACGCGTGCCCGTCAGCCTCGGCGTCGTCCTCGACACCAGCGGCAGCATGACCCCCGACAAGATGTCGGCCGCGCGCTCGGCGATCGACCGCTTCATCTACGACCTGCTCGGCAAAGACGACGAGCTGTTCTTCATGGAGTTCGCCAACCGCCCGCGTCTCGTGCAGGAGTGGACGACCGACCGCCGCGCGATCAGCCGCGCGGTCGCGCGCGTCACGGCCGCGGGCGGCACGGCGATGTACGACGCGATCGCCGACGCGGTGCCGCTCGCGAGCATCGGCAGGCACTCGAAGAAGGCGATGCTCGTCATCTCCGACGGGAACGATACGAACAGCCGCATCAGCGTCGGCGAGCTGCGGTACTTGATTCGCGAGAGCGAGGTGCTGGTCTACGCGCTGGGCGTCGACGGTGCCGCCGTCTCGATGCGGCGCGGACCGACGATCCAGCTGCCCGTGCCGCTCCCCTTCCCGATTCCCGGGACGCCGCGGCGGCGGCTGCCGCCCATCATCGGCGGCGGCGGGAGCGGCCAGCCGCGGACCAACGAGCGCGTCAACGGCGACGCGCTGCGCCAGATCACCGACGACACCGGCGGCCGCACCGAGATCGTCCGCGGCTTCGGCGATCTCGACGGCGCCACCGCCCGCCTCGCCGACGAATTCAGCAAGCAGTACTACCTGGGATATCCCAGCCCCGGAAAAAACGACGGGCGCTGGCACACCATCCGCGTCGAGGTAAAGGATCGGCGTCTAGCAGTCCGGGCGCGCCGAGGCTATATCGCCTCGTAAGCCCCGGGCTATGATGCCGGTGGCGTGTCGACGTTTGTCATCGCGATCGGCCTGAGCCTGCTCGGCGGCCTCGGCGGGCTGCTGCTCGCGTCGGGCGTGCTCCTCATCAACGACAGCGCGCGATCGAAGCTCGTCCCGTGGCTCGTGAGCTACGCGGTGGGGGCGCTCCTCGGCGTATCGATGCTGGCGCTGCTGCCGGCGACCCTCGAGCAGTTGCCGTCGGGCCAGGTCTTCGCCACCCTGCTCTGGGGCATCCTGCTCTTCTTCCTGCTCGAGAAGCTGGTGCTCTGGCGCCATTGCCACACCCATGACTGCGAGGTGCACGACGGCACGATCGTCCCGGTGCTGGTGGGCGACGCGTTTCACAACTTCGTCGACGGCGCGGTGATCGCGGCGGCCGTGGTCACCTCGGTGCCGCTCGGCATCAGCACGGCGTTCGCCGTGGCGGCGCACGAGATTCCGCAGGAGCTCGGCGACTTCGCGCTCCTGCTGCATGCCGGCTACTCCCGCGGCCGCGCGCTGCTGCTGAACGTCGTGTCGGGCGCGGCCAGCGCCGCCGGCGCCGTGGCGGCGCTCGTCGCCATCGACACGCTGCCGCGTCTGCTCCCCTACGTCCTGATCCTCGCGGCGGCAAGCTTCCTGTACGTGGCGATGGCTGATCTCATTCCGGGCCTGCACCGGGGCCGGACCGACGCCGGCTCGCTCCGGCAGCTCCTGCTCATCGCGGCCGGGGTCGCCACCGTCCTCGTGTTGTAAGGCCGTTCGCCGGAGAGGACACGCGCGCAACACCCCGGATATCCGCGCCATTTTGCCCGGTCTCGTCCTGGCAACACCTTTGCTCCGCATGAGGGCGTGCCGGCCCGAACCGGGTCCGGTCCAACGCAACGAGGAGGAGAGATATGTTTGCCAAGGTTGCTGCCACGGTCATCGTGATCGCCGCGATGGGCGCGCCAGCCTGGGCGGCCGATCGTGAAGACCTCGAGATCTTCCAGGACGTCTCGCGGCAGGTGCTGCGGTATCCGCACTTCACGGTCTTCGACAGCATCCACGCGCAGGTAGACGAGGGCGTCGTGACGCTCACCGGCAAGGTGACGATGCCGTACAAGCGCGATGCGATTGCCACCCGGGTGACGCGGATCAATGGGGTGCGCGAGGTGCGCAATGAGATCACCGTGCTGCCGGTCTCGCAGTGGGACGACGAGCTGCGCTTCCGGATTGCGCGGGCGATCTACGGGAACTCGAACTTCTGGACCTACGGCGCGATGGCGAATCCGCCCATCCACATCGTCGTGGAGAACGGACGCGTGACGCTCGAAGGCGTCGTGAACAGCAACGTCGACCGGATGGTCGCGCGCTCGATCGCCAGCTCGTTCGGGGCGTTCTCGGTGACCAACAATCTGAAGACGGACGCGGAGGTCACCGCGGAGCTGGAGCGGCTGTAGGTTGGCCGCCGCCCCGGCGGCTGATCCACCAGATCACCGCCGCGAGCGCTGCTGCTGCCGCCAGGATCGTCCCGGCGAACAGCAGCAGCGTTCGCGCGAGAATCGACGTCGGCTCCAGGTTTACCTGCAGCTCGAGCGGCCGCCCCGCCAGTCGATCGGCGAGCGGCTGCTCCCACACCAGGATGTTGCCGCGCAGGATGTCGCCCGACGGCGCGTTGTGAAACACGATCGCGCTCGGCAGATGGACGCGGAAGGCCACGAGCTCGTCGCCGCGCCACGGCCGGATCCCGGATCCCGGCTCCCGGATCCCGACAATCCCGACGCTCTGCCGGAACTCGAGCACGTCGTCGCGCCGCTCGAACCGGTACGACGACCACGCGAACGGCGCCAGCCGCGGCAGCTCGCGCACGTCGTCCACCTCGACGCTCACGTTCACGAAGCGGCGGCCGTCGCGGCGTGAGAGGCTGACCGCGACCGGCAGCGCCGCGGCGCCGAAGAACGCGCGCACCGCGTCGACGTCGATCCGCGCGCGCGGATCGGGATCGAGCGCCGCGCCGCGCAGCGCGGCCAGCGACGCCGCCGAGGCGTACACGTTCAGCGTCGCCGAGCCGTCGAGCGAGAGATACAGCTCCTCTTCGTACTCGTAATCGGGCTTGAACGGCCCGCCGCAGCCGGCGAGGAGCACCGCGAGCACGAGCGCGAGCCACCGAATCCGCACAAATCGCAATGATATCCTTCAATAACAGAGGCTCGCCCAAAGCCTGAAGCCATGCCCCGTCCCACCATCTATCTGATCGACGGCAGCTCGCAGATGTACCGCGCCTACCACGCGTTCCGCGGGCGCGGCCTGTCGAATCAGGAGGGGCAGACCACGCACGCGGTCTACGTCTTCGTGACGATGCTGCGGAAGC
>CAZGLC010000185.1:5438-10066 GCA_964526235.1 uncultured Bifidobacteriaceae bacterium | reverse complement strand
TCGTCGCCCGATCGCATCTTCGGCCTCCTCACCCATCCGACGATTCCGCCGCTCGCGGCGAGTCTCGCCGTCGGCGAGCGCCTCGGCGTCTCGGGCCGCCAGTTCCTCGAGGCGTACCTCGTCGGCGTCGAGGTCGAGTGCAAGATGGCCGAGGCGATCGACCCGACGCACTACCAGAACGGCTTCCATTCGTCGGGCACGTTCGGCACGTTCGGGGCGATGGTGAGCGCCGCCAAGCTGCTCGGCCTGAACGCCGAGGCGCTCGGCCACGCCCTGGCGATCGCGTCGAGCATGAGCTCCGGCATCCGCCTGAACTTCGGCACGATGACCAAGCCGCTCCACGTCGGACGCGCCGCGCAGAACGGCGTGATGGCCGCGGAGCTGGCCTCGCGCGGCCACACCGGCGGGAAGGACGCGCTCGAGAGCCCCTGGGGCTTCTACCGGGTCTTTACCCTCGGCGCCGGCTTCGACGCCGACCGCATCGTCGGCGCGCTCGGGAGTCCGCCGAGCATCGTCTCGCCCGGTGTGTCGCTCAAGCCGTATCCGTGCGGCAGCCTCGGTCATCCGACGATGGACGCGATGCTGAAGCTGGTGGTGGCCAACGACATCGAGCCGGAGCAGGTGAAGGCCGTCCGCGTGCGCGCCGGGTCGAACATCCTCAACCCGCTGCGGTATCCGTTTGCGACAAGCGAGCTCGAGGCGAAGTTCTGCCTGCCGTTCATGATGTCGAGCCTGCTGCTCCGCCGGAAAGCGGGCATCCACGAATTCACCGACGAGTTCGTCCGCAGCGCGCCCGCGCAGGCCATGATGAAGAAGGTCACGACGGTGCGCGACGCCGGGATCGAGGCGCGCGGATTCGAAAAGATGCGCAGCACGATCGAGGTGGATCTGGCGGACGGCCGGACGCTCGTGCAGGAGGCCGACGAGCGGTACCGCGGCGGCCCCGAGAAGCCGTTCACGCGCGAGGAGCTGCACGGCAAGTTCGCCGACTGCGCCAGCCTCGTGCTGCAGCCCGACGCGATCGACACGATGCTCCGCCGGCTCGAGTCGCTGGAGCAGCTGCGGAATGTGCGCGAGCTGGTGTCCGTCGTGACCTCGGGCGTGCTCGCCGGACAGCCGATCGTGCTCTGACCATGGATCTGGCCTGGATTTCCGTCGGCGCCCTCATCATCGCCGTCAGCCTCAGCATGGTGACGACGATCAACGTGGGGATCGTCTGTCTGGCGTTCGCCTGGATCGTCGGCGTCCTGCTCGGCGGGATGTCCACCGGCGACCTGCTCGACGGGTTTCCGACCGGTCTCTTCATCACGCTCGTCGGCGTGACGCTGCTCTTCAGCATGGCGCGCGGCAACGGGACGCTCGAGCGGATCACCGAGCGTGCCGTGCGTCTCTGCCGCGGCCATACCGGGATCCTCCCGATCATGTTCTTCTTCCTCGCGCTGGGGCTGTCGACGATCGGGCCCGGCAGCATCGGCGCAACGGCGCTGCTCGCGCCGCCGGCGATGGCGGTGGCGTCGCGCACCGGCATCTCGTTCTTCCTGATGGCGGTCATGATCGGCAACGGCGCGCTCGCCGGGAGCCTCTCGCCCTTCTCGCCCACCGGGGTCGTCGCCAACAGCGTCATGGATCGGATGGGATTTCCGGGCCTCGAGTGGATCACCTTCCGCAACAACATCCTCGGCCACACGCTCGTGGCGTTCGGCGGCTATTTCGCGCTCGGCGGCCTGAAGCTCTTCGCGCGCCGGGACACGGCGGTCGCGGCCGTCGAGCAGCCGGTGCAGCCGATGGAGCCGCGCCACTACCTGACGCTGACGCTCATCACGCTGCTCCTCGTCGGCGTGATCGGCTTCGAGCTCGAAGTCGGCATGACGGCGCTCGCGGCGGCCACGATCCTGACGTTCACGCGTGCGGCCGACGAAAAAGAGGCGATCAAGTCGATGCCGTGGGGCGTGATGCTGATGGTCACCGGCGTGACGGTCCTCATCACGCTGATGGAGAAGACGCAGGGGCTGAATCTCTTCACGGAACTGCTGGTGCAGCTCTCGACGACCGAGACGGTGACCGCGGTGGTGGCGTTCGTCACCGGCGTCGTGTCTGTGTACAGCAGCACGTCCGGGGTCGTCCTGCCGGCGTTCCTGCCGACAGTCCCCGGTCTGGTCGCCCAGCTCGGCGGGCTGAATCCCATCGCGGTCGCATCCGCGATGAACGTCGGCTCCCATCTGGTGGACCTGTCGCCGCTCTCGACGACGGGCGCGCTGTGCATGGCGGGCGTGCCTGCGGGCGTCGACTCGCAGGGACTGTTCAACAAGCTCCTCTACTGGGGACTCTCGATGACGGTGATCGGCGCCGTGGTCTGCTGGCTGATGTTCAGCCAGACCACGTGGTTCGTGTAGGAGCAGCGCCATGCGGATCGAGCTCCCGTTCGCACTCGCTGTAGCCGCCTGCATGGCGGGCGCGCTGCACGTGCAGGTCGCGGCGCAGGAGGGGCGCGGCCGCGGCGTGGCAGCGGGAGGCACCACGGCCGGGACCGGGCGCGGCTATCCGACGCCCGAGCAGTACGCGGGGTCGAAGGACGCGCAGGCGCACGTCGCCAAGGCCAAGGCGATTGCCGGCAGCGACGCCAGGCTCATGGCGCGCTTCGAGAACACGTGCGGACCCCTCGGCCCGCAGCGCCCCGCCCTCGAGGCGCAGAACGCCGGGCAGAAGCCGGCGCCGCCGCAGTCCGTCGAGCCGGTCCGCATCTTCGACAACCTGTGGTATTTCGGCTTCAACACCGTCGGCGCGTGGGCGATCCAGACGAGCGACGGCGTCATTCTCATCGACGCGCTGAATACCGTGCAGGAGGCCGAGACGATCGTCGAGCCGTCGCTGCGCAAGGCCGGCCTCAATCCCGCGGACGTGAAGTACGTGATCGTCGGGCATGGCCACTTCGATCACTTCGGCGGCGCGCCGTACTTCCAGGACAAGTACAAGGCGCGGATCGCGATGAGCGGGCTCGACTGGGATCTCATCGAACGGCCGAACCCGAACGCCAATCCCGCGCAGGCGAACCGCCCGCGTCCGAAACGCGACGTCGTCGTGAGCGACGGCCAGACGATCACGGTGGGCGATACGGCGATCACGCTCAGGGTGACGCCGGGGCACACGGTCGGGACGCTCGCGTACCTCATTCCCGTGAAGCACCGCGGCCAGCCGCTGACCGTGCTGATGCTGTCGGGCGCGAACATCACGCCCGATCGCGCCTCGCTGACGGCGTTCACGCGAGCGCTCGACGCGGCCAAGGCGGCCGGTGCGCAGGCGCTGATCAACGGTCACCCGGGGCTGTTCGGAGATGAGCTCGGCTGGATGGATCTACTGCGGAAGAATCCGACCGGGCCGAACGAGTTCGTCTACACCCGCGACCAGTTCGCGCGCTTCATCGACATCATGAAGGAGTGCGCCGCCTCGCGCGTCGTCGCGATGGGTCTGTAGGAAACTGGCGGTGAGGCAGGGATTCGAATTCTAAGAACGCGTCTTTCTAACTTGGTGATGGCGCGCGACTTCTGGGTGCTAAGGGTTCGAGTTCCAACTACTTACCGGCTTCTTGTTGTCCGCGAGAGTCCCCGCCAGTCCTCCGCATTCTACCGGAGTTTTGGAGACATTTTGGAGACGGCGCCAGGCCGCGGCCATTCTCTGCGCGCTCTCTGAGGAGCTTTTCAAATCGGAGGTGTCTATGGACTTCGATCCTCGTTGGAGTGACGACCCACGCGAACGCGACGACTACGGTCGTGAGCTGAGCTTGGGCAGCCGCGGCGGGCTGTCCAATCCGCGTGAGCGCGAGCCACTCGATGCGCGCGATGTATTCCGCGCGACCTCGAGCTGCCGTGCGGCCCGGAACGCGAGCGCGTCTGGGCGCGAGACAGCGACGTGCGGTTGCGCGGCTCGGAGGTTCGCACGCTCGCCACCGTCGGCGCCTTCCGCGTCGTGCCCGCCGGCGATCTTCGCGACGGCCAGGACCGTCCGCTCGACCCGCACCGGGGCGATCTGAGGCACCTCAAAGACTCTGGGCTCGTCGAGACCATCCCGGCCACCGGCAACGACCGCGCGCTGGTCGTGCTGACCGAGCGAGGACGAGACGTACTCGAACGCAACCGCTGGTCCAACGTGCAGCGCGAAGCACTGCGATTGGCGGGCGTGGAGCAGGAGTTCGGCGACCGGCGCGATGTTGACGACGAGCGCGGCCGACCGCAGCAGCCAAAGACCCGGCAGGAGTTCTATGCCGGCACGCGAAGCGCACGCCACACCCGTTTTGCCGTGCACCGGCCGCGCGAGATGATGCACGATGCGCAGGTCTATCGAGCCTATCTCAAGGATGCGGAGCGCCTCCGCGAAGACGGTGCCTTCATCCGCCGCGTCATTCTCGACAATGAGCTGAAGCGCGAGTACCAGCAGTTCCTGCAGGAGCGCAATCGCGGCAAGTCCGAGAGCGACGGACGGCCCGATCGAACGCCGGAGGAGATCCATCGTTGGGCCGTTGACCACGAGCTCCCGGACAACGACGGACACGTCCAGTTTCCCGACGCCCGCATCGAATACGAGGACCGCGACGGGCACCTCCGAACGCTCGACATCGAGGTCGAGACGCTGCA
>CAZGLC010000185.1:0-5338 GCA_964526235.1 uncultured Bifidobacteriaceae bacterium | reverse complement strand
CGCCACTCCGGGGTCTGCGTCATGCGCCAGTATTCGAGCTTCGCGGGCATCGTGTTTGGCCAGAAGACTCGGAAGTTCTTCGCCAACCTTGTGCGGCTCGGGTTCGTCTCGACTTACGACTGCGCGCACAATCGGGGACGCGTCTATCATGTGCGTCATCGGGCGATCTATGAGGCGATCGGCGAGCCCGATAGCCGGCTCCGACGACCGCCCGGCGTGCCTCGCGCACTCGAACGTCTGATGCTGCTGGACGCGATTCTCGAGAACCCCGAAAGCATCTGGATGTCGTCGTCGACTGAGAAGCTCGGCTACCTCGCGAGCCGGGGGATTTCAGCCGACGACGCCCCGCATCTGAGCATCCGTCAGGGCGATCAGCGACGGGTTCGCCACTTCCCCGATCGCCTGCCGATCGGCATCCATCCATCGGGCCACGTCGTCTTCGTTTACCTGCACGCCGACCCGTTGCGCGACGAGTTCCGCGACTTCCTCCAGCGCCACGCGCCGCTGCTCGAGCGGCTGCCCGCCTGGACTATCCGAATCGTGGTTCCGGCGCACCTGGAGGGCGCGGTGCAGAACCTTCAGAAGGCCGCGTGGGGGCAACTCGCGTCGCCGCTGAAGGAGCCGATCCTCACGGAGCTTCGCTGGTACTTCGACCGCTTTGCCAGCGCTCCAACAGACGCGAGCCCGACTGCTGATCGCGCTCGCTTCGAGCGGTGTCGACGGGCCTTCAGCACTGACCGTTACGCCGTGCTCTATCGACGCTGGAGACAGGACGGGGAGCGGGTGCTCGCGACGGCTTCGTCGCCGGTGGTGGGCAAGGCGATGGAGTCAGCAGCTGCGAAGATCGAGCCGCTGGTACTACCGCATGCCTACAGCCACCTGGCGCCGATGGCCGGCGTCGCGTGACGGCATCGGCTGCACGCAACGCTCTTAATTGTCCTCGCCATCGGCCAGCAGTTCGGCCTCGGTACGGAAGCAACCCACCAGCTCATTCTCGTCGAACACCAGCTCCTCGATGGCGTACGGCGGTCCGTTCAACCAGCTCGGGTCGTCGTCGATCCGCTTGGTGATCCGAGGCTCTCCATCCACGCTTTCGGCCCTTGAGACCTCGCGCGGTCCGAGCTTCACGGCGACCACGACGCGGGTGCCGATGTCGGTGCAGCGGAACGCTCCGGCATGCGTCCAGAACGTCTCGCCGATCGCGAAATCACTGAGCTCCATAGTGGCGATCCGCCTCTCTCGGATCGTAACGCCGTCACCCGCAGATCTCATCCAACCGGCGCGTTCAGAGGGCGTTTTCTCTCTTCCCCTGGAGGCTCCGTCCGCGGCAGGTCTCGACACGAGGGGGGCCGAGGAGGGGGAACGATAGCCAGCGGGCCAGCAGCCCCATCGACCATCGGGATGATGATGGCGGAGGTGCACGGTCGATCGTCGCCCCACCGTACGCCTTGGTTGCGAAGCCTCATAGCTGCCGATACTTGCGCCAATGTCCGTGTCTTTGTCGGCCGGCGCCTTTTGCCGGCCGGGCCGCCCGCTGAAGAGAGGATGGGAGGAGGCGAGGGGCGTGAGCGACCCGGCCTCCCGCGCATCTGGGTCGGCACAGGCCCGGCGAGCCGGGTCGCTCACGCCCCGTGTCAGCGTCCAGATCGTCCGGACAAACGCGGCCCGGATCGCGTCCAGATCCGGACCCGGTCGCGTACACAGATCCGGATCACGATCGCGCGAGCAATCGTGCTCGCGATCGAGCTGCCACAATGTCGTACGTAGGCTCACGAACTGATGGTCGTTCTCCGGTGCACACAGAAGCTGTTGGTCCGGTTGAAACAGGCCGGCGATCTGCCGGCCGTAGAGTCCACGACGCGGCTTGGCGACTGGTACGGCAACATCCTCCGGATCGGCCGTCGTCAGCATTTGCTTTTCATCAGCGAACGGTCGCGACTTCCGGTGGTCCTTCCAATCCGCGAAGCGAAGCGGCTGAGCACGGTGTTTCCAGAGGCCGTGTGCGAAAGGCTGGCCATCGTCGGCGTCGCCGCCGCGGACATCGCTGATGAGCGGATGCGGATGTCGGAGTTGGCGTTCGGGCGGACCAGGAACCGTAGCTTGCTTGGCACCTTGAACGACTTCGTATTCATGGCTCAATCTGGGGACGCTCGACGGACCGAACCCGAGTCGCCAGAGGAGCTGATGCGGTTCCTCTCGCAGACTCCGATCCTTCCCCTGGACGGCGCGAGCCCGATCGAGCTGACGCGAGCAGTGTTCCAGGACAAATAGCGTTATCGCCGCGTCGCTCCGGTGATCGATTGTCCGGGAGCTCTTGGGCGCGTCAAGGGTCCGCTCGCTGCGCTCGCCGCTGGCGCGCCCTTGACCCGCCCGGCGCGCTCCCAGGTCCTTGGCAATTACCGGAGCGTCGGCTGATGTGCGTTCGCGCCCGTCGACTCAGCGGAGCGCGCGGATCAGATCGTCCGCAAGAGCAACGCACGACGCTGCCATGACGCTTGGATCACCTCTCAGAGACTCGCTTGGTTTACCGAACCGAAGCTCGCCGTAGGCGAGTAAAGGATGGTGGACCAGACCGGGCGCCAGCTGGAACCGCCTTACAAATTGGCTGAAGACAGTTGACCAGGTCAGGGCTGCCCGCCGCCACGTCTATGCCGATTCGGTTTCCCTAGACATCCTCGCCGACCGCTTCAGGATGGTTTTTCTTGTAGTTCTCCCAAGCGCGGTCAAAGCTGACGTTGAGTTTGGTTTTCGACAGGATCTCTTGCCAGGAAGGCGCCTTGTCATCGTCACGCTCGTCCCGATCGTCAACCCACTGCGTCGCGATAAGCAGCGGATCTGTCGCGAGGCATGCGGCGCGGTCGTCATCCGTCAGCACGTAGTGCCTTTCTTGCTCGAGCATCAGCTTTACAACGAGCGGAAGAACATGAGCGGCCATCACCAAGTGCTCAGCAATATCCCATCCCCAAGACCGACTTTGGTGATCGCCCGTGTGAACGACCTTATTCCGGACGTCGTAGAGCTCTTCGATCCACTTCTGATGGACAAACCAATTCGGCTGTGCAGCGGCCCTTCCTGGATCGCTCCTGTCAATGGTGATCCCCGGCCGAACCTTCATTGCGTCGCCGACAGTCAGATGGCCAAACTGCTTGAACAGGTCAGCGAACCTGGTGCTCAACTTGTACTTGCTGGCGTCAGCGTCAAACAGCTGTTCGAAGGCGGATGCCATCAAAATCGCTTCATTGTGCTCGGTCATGAATTCATCGTCCGTGTTCGCCAGTTCGATGAACGGCAGCACCGTGCGCAGGCGCTCGATGGTGACCCCGCCAGCGACCTGCGCGGTGTCGAGCGCCGCAAGCAAGCGCTCGTCAACGGATGCCTCGTCTCGGATTGAAACCTGCAGAGGCAGACTGAACTTGAACTCCCCGTGCTTGTAGCCTCCGTCCATGCTGGAACCATCGCGTCGCCGCGTCGAGATCGCAATGTAGCCCGGCATCGATCCGCGAAAGCCCTGCCCAACCAGCCGACAATTGCTGGAATTGACGTAGTGGCCGAATCCAAAGCCGTAGTAGCTGTTACACGACCACGACCCTAGGAAGAGCAGAGACGCGGCCCATCGGACCGACGGAAAATCACTCTTCTCGATATCCCATCCCTTGCCCGGAACGGTCGCGACGACGCAGTTCTGGAGCGGTTTGCCGTGGCGATCGATGTACCCCGACAGAATCTTGTCCAAAGGGCCGGCGGCTGATTCAAGTCCGGGTGTTACCTTGCCGTCGTCCGTTCGCAACGGGACGAAGTCAACACCTGCAACGCTGTAGTTCTTTTTCAGCCGCAGATACGGGAGGAAGAGCACGATGTGCTCTTCGCGTACGGCCGCCACTTTCATCTCTTCTAGCTTCATGATCGAATGCTCACAGGTGACGGACGCCGAACCGAACGGCGCGGGCGGCATTTTCGCGGATCGTCCGTGGTCCAGTCATGACCCCGATCCGCGACGCCACCTCACCAGGCACGTCAGGATCACCGAACTGCACCCCGCCGAATATTGAGAACCGCCAGATTGTCACCGCAGGATCGTCGCCAGCCTGGGCGCCTTCGTAATAGAAGGTTCCATTTTTGAGATCCTGCTGGGCCAGGTTGGCCGCCTTCAACGCGAATTGGCGATCGAAAATCTCCTCGCCAGCTTTAGTGAGCGTGAGCACCGTCAGTTCATGATCGTGTGTCAGCCGTACCCGCCAATGAAACCAGACTAGCCCCCTGGTGATCCACTTGAACAAGTTGATCAATTGTTCCCCGGCGACCGGCAGCGTCATCGTTGGAACGAGGAGGCCGCCGTGCTCGGCCCAGATCCGGCCCTTACCCTGGCCGAGCCGACGATGTAGGCGCCGATTCTTTTCGAGCCTGGACGGCACCATCTCCTGCAAGTTGCGTTGAGCAGATTCATGTCGTCCGCCAAACGGCAGGAGCGCCAGTAGCTCCGTCTCGAGAGCAGACTTGTGACCGTTGCACACATCGCAGGCGGGAACCTGCGGCAAATCATCGCGATCACCCGGCAGAAAAAACTTTCGGGCGACGACGTGATCAGGACCTGTCGCCGGCTCACCGCAGTAAGCGCACGGCTTGTTTCGGTACTTCTTACTCGACACGGTTCAGCCAGTGTAGACGTCAGGCGAAGAAAAGACAAATATCAGCCAATTGTGGGTTAAATTCGTGCTATTCTGCCTCAATAGATCAATGGACAAAACGAAAGAACGCGCATTCGTCGAGACGGCTCGAAAGCTCTATCCATGGTTTCCGCCGGGCGACATCGTCGAGCACGAGGCTCCTGATTTTCTGCTTCTTGATGGCACTGATCGAATCGGGATCGACGTGACGCAGCTTTTTCAACGGCCGAAGCATGGCGCGCGACATCCGCCCCACGAAGTCGCGAGATTCCATCAGCGTGTCATGGAAATGGCCGAACAGCGAGCCGCATTGTTGCGCCCGCTTGACGTGCTCGTGTACTTCAGCTACCGGCATCACATGAGCGATGCGGCGGCATCCGCGCAGGCTTTGATCGATTTCGTTCACGCCCACCCGTGCGGAACGTACGAAATGCTCGACGGCATTCCTCACGGCTTCAGCGTGGTTCGAATCGCCGAACCCCTCGCGAACCAGATCCCCAGATGGCGCTGCCAGGATTCGGGTGAGACGCTCGGTGTCACCAAAGAGATGCTCTCGACGATCATTCGAGAGAAGAATCGGCGTGTTGCAGCCTATCGCGCGAACGTCGATCGCGTTTGGCTGTCAGCGCTCACCTGAAACCGCGTAAATCTGGACTTTCGTCGTCGTAGGGGTT
>CAZGLC010000184.1:0-10073 GCA_964526235.1 uncultured Bifidobacteriaceae bacterium | reverse complement strand
AGCCCGGGTCCCTCTAATGTCGTCAACGGCTAAGATACGGTCGTCACTACCAGCAATAGGGACCGACATGAGCACGAACGATCAAGATCTGGCCGCCATCAGCCGTGAGGCCGTGCGTCAGAGCCGAAGCCAGGGCGAGATGGAAATCGCTGCTCGAATCGACGCCGCCGAACACACCGATCAAGATTGCGGCCCTTGCCTCAAAGCGGGTTGGTCAATACAAGAGCGAGTGGTGGGAGGTGGCGTGCCCGCAGCTGGAGCTGCACTGCGCGCGGGACGACGGCCCGAGGCGGTTTGACCCTTCAAGGGAAGCGATCAAACTCGACACCCCTGGGACTATGAGTTCTTGACTTACACCTGCCGCGATTGCGGTCAGACGCGGAAGACGTTCGCGTTTCTGTTGACGCGAAAGGACAAGGACTCACCCGACATCGAGGTGATGAAGCTCGGCGAGTACCCGCCGTTCAGTGCGCCGATCTCAACGCGCATCGCGAAGCTGCTAGAGAAGGCCGACCTCGAACTGTACCGCAAGGGCACGCGTGCCGAGGCGCAGGGTCTGGGGATCGGCGCTGCCACGTACTTCCGACGAATTGTAGATAGCCAGTGGCACCTGCTGGTGACGGAGATTCGACAGGCGGCCGAAAAATTGGGGGTAAAGGACCTAATCCTGTTCGACGCCGCGCTGAAGGAGACCCAGTTTTCTACGGCCGTTGAGATCTTGAAGGACGCGATTCCGCCGAAGCTTCTCATCCTCGACGGCCAGAATCCGCTCACACTGCTTTACCGACCGCTGAGTGTGCAGCTGCACCTCCTGACGGACGAGGAATGTCTTCAGCAGGCGGCGGACATTCGTAGGGTACTGACCGCGCTCTTGGAGAACATCGCTGACGTGCTGAAGGATCAAGCGGAGTTGAAGGAAGCGGCGGCTCGACTCGGCCAGATAAAGTCGTAAGAAGTTGAGACGCGCGCGAGCTTGGACGCCGGTTCCCGTACGCGAAAACGCCGCGCGTTGCAAGTTCGTTGCAAGCGCGGCGTGAAATTTGGTGGACCTGACCGGGATCGAACCGGTGACCTCCTGAATGCCATTCAGGCGCGCTCCCAACTGCGCTACAGGCCCATTCTGGTTGGGGCTCTCGACGCCGAACACTTCATGCTAACACGCTGGTCCGGTCGTGCCGGCTGCGTCAGAGCGTTTGTGTTTCGACGCTCGCCGCGCGGGCTGCGCCTGCGCCGCGCCGCAACTCGAGGCCGAGCGTCTCTGCGTCGAGCTCGCCCTCCCACCGCGACACCACGATGGCCGCAACCCCGTTGCCGATGAAATTGGTCACGGTCCGGATCTCGGCGAGAAACCGATCCACGCCGAGGATGAGCGCAAGACCGGCCATCGGGATCGACGGGACGACGGCGAGGGTGGCGGCCAGCGTGACGAAGCTGCCGCCGAACACGCCCGCCATGCCTTTCGACGTCAGCATCGCCACGCCCAGCAGCGACAGCTGCTGGCCCCACGACAGCTCGATGTTCATCGCCTGCGCCATGAAGAGCGCCGCCATCGTGATGTAGATGTTGGTGCCGTCCATGTTGAACGACATGCCCGAGGGCACCACGATGCCGACCACCGACTTCGAGCAGCCGAGGCGCTCCAGCTTCTGCATCATCGGCACGAGCGCGGATTCCGATGACGAGGTACCCAGCACCGTGAGCGCCTCTTCTTTGATGTAGAGAATGAATCGCAGGAGGCTGAACCCCGTCCACATCGCCACCAGCCCGAGGACGCCGGCGATGAAGACGAAGCAGGTCAGGTAGTACGCGGCCATCAGCTTCCCGAGCGGCAGCAGCGCGGCCGTGCCGTACGCGCCGAGCGTAAACGCCATCGCCGCGCCGGCGCCGACAGGCGCCAGCTTCATGACTAGATTCATGATGGCGAAGAACACATGCGACGCCTGCTCGAGAAAGCGCAACACCATCTCCGCCCGCGCGGCGAGCCGGCTCAGGGCGTAGCCAAACAGGATCGCGACGAAGAGCACCTGGAGCATGTCTCCCGACCCCGAAAAGGCGTCGGCAAACGTTCGCGGGATGATGTGCAGAATGAATTCCGTGGTCGTCTGGCTGGCCGCCGCCTTCGCGTAGGCGTCGACGGAGGACGTGTCGAGGGAGGCGGGGTCCACGTTGAACCCTGCGCCCGGCCGCCAGGTGTTGACGACGATCAGGCCGATCACCAGGGCGGCGGTCGAGACCACCTCGAAATACAGAAGGCTCTTGAGGCCAACGCGTCCCACCTTTTTCAGGTCGCCCGCCCCCGCGATGCCGAGGACGACGGTGAGGAACACGATCGGCCCGATGAGCATCCTGACCAGATTGATGAAACCGTCGGCGACCGGCTTCAGGGCGACGGCGGGTCCCGGTGCGATGAGACCGAGAAGGCTGCCTGCGACGATGCCCAGGAAAATCCAGAAATACAGCCGTCGCACGAGCCGCCTCATGAAAGTCCCGCATTGTCCCACAGCCGTCGGCCCCGGCCGGTGCCTGCACCGGCTCTGCCTGCACCGGCTTTGACCTGGACTGTCACACCCCCCGGCTAAACTCCGGTCGAGGTCGTCTCTTTAGATGTATGGCGGCGGTGTGCCAACGTGAGCCACGCGGTGAGCTGGCGGGCCGCTTCGTCGGGCGTCTGCCCGTAGAAGGGCATCATGGCGCTCGGCACGCCGGGGCTGCGCAGCAGCTGCGCGCGCCAGCAATTGGTGACGGGCCGCACTTCGATAAGGTACGCGCGCCCGCCGATGGTTTCTTCGTAGCGATGAACGTTCACGTTGCGATGGAAGTGTGGGAGTGAGGATTCTACGGATTATGCGCGGCGAATCAAGCGAAGCGCGACGCGAAGGCGGCGTCCACATCGCATCTCGACGCGCGGTTCGGAAGCGCCGACGCCAAAAAATAAATTTATGCGCGCAGCTTCTCAACAGCTTTTGCACCGTTCGTCCACAGGATTCCCACATTACAATGACGCACCGCCCTGTAGGACCGTGATCGCCCGATTCATTCTGCTCGCCGTGCTGTGTCTGGCGGCGCCGGCCGCCGCCGCGACCGACGCCATGCTCTTCCGTCTGTACCTGGCGGACGGCACGAGCGTCGTCAGCTTCGGCGAATTCGCGCGCGTCGACGACCGCGTCGTCTTCTCGATGATTCTCGGCGGCGGCGAGGAGCCGCGCCTCCACGCCGCGACGCTGCCCGCAAGCCTGGTCGACTGGACGCGTACCGACGGCCACGCGACGTCGGCGCGATACCAGTGGTACGCGCGGACCCGCGGCGAGCACGACTTCCAGCGGCTGAGCGACGAGGTCGCCTCGGTGCTGAACACGATTCTGCAGACGCGGGATCGGACGCGCGCGCTCGCCATCGCGGAGCAGGCGAGGGCGACGCTGGCGCTCTGGCCGCGCCAGCACTTCGGCTACCGGCAGCGCGACGTCCGCGAGATTCTGGCCGTCCTCGACGAGGCGATTGCCGGCCTGCGCGCGGCGGCGGGCGTCGGCTCATTCGAGCTGGCGCTGGTGGCGCCCGCGGCGGACGTCGCCGTCGAGGCGCTCGCCGTGATGCCGTCGGTGCGCGAACAGGTGGACCAGGCGCTCCGCGTGGCCGCGCTCACCGACCAGCCGTCGGAACGCCTGGGGCTGCTGCAGGCCACGCTGCTGCTCCTCGAGACGGAAGGGTCGGTGATCCCGGGCGTCAACGCCGTCGGGCTGCGCCGCACGGTGCAGACCCGGATCCGCGACGAGCAGACGATTGACGCGCGATACGGCAATCTCACGCGCCGCGTGATGGCCGACGCGCGGCGGTATGCCGCGCGGGCGCGCATCGGCGATGTCCAGCGCGTGCTCGACCGGATCCCGCGCGAAGACGCGCGCCTGGGGCGAAAGCGGCCCGACGTGGTGCAGGCGCTCCGGTTCTCGGTGCAGGCGCAGGTCGAGGCGGCCCGCCACCTGCGGCTGCTGCGCGACCGGTGGGCCATCCGGCGATCGCTCTACAACGAGTATCAGCGCTCGGTCGGGGGACAGCTCCTCCAGCTCGTCAAGGCGCAGCCGGCGCTCGAGGCGATTCGCCGTCTCGACGGCCCTCCGCCCGACATGCTCGTGACGCTGCAGTCGCAGCTCCAGGGCGGCGCCGACCGGCTCGAGCGCGTGCGGCCGCCGGTCGACCTGCGTGCGGTCCACGACCTGCTGCTGGGCGCGTGGCGCTTTGCCGAGAACGCCGTCGCGGGCCGGTATCGGGCGGCGCGCGCCGGCAACGTGCCCGGCGCGTGGGAAGCGTCCTCGTCGGCGGCCGGCGCGCTGCTGATGCTCGCGCGGGCGCAGGAGGAGCTCCGCACCCTGCTCGAGCCCCCGCGGCTTCCGTGATCACCGCTCGCACGACTCGGTTCGTGCGAGTGCCGGATCTGCGGACGTTTCGCCACACCGTCGCCGCGCTGGCCTGCGGCGGCGCGCTCCCCGACATCCGGAATCGCCTCGTCGTCGTCCCGACCCACGCCGCCGCCGCGCATCTGACCGGAGCCATCGAACGAATGCTGAATCCCGAGGCGGCGGTCGTCCTGCCCGACTTCGTGACGCGCGAGGAGCTGTGCATCCGGCTCGGTGACCGGCTGCCCGCGCAGCCGCCTCTGCTGCGCGCGGCCGAGCGGGAGGTGCTGATGGGCACTGCCTGCCGCACCGCGATCGATGCGGGAGCGGAGCCGCCGTTCCGGCTGCGGCCGGCACTTGTCGCGGAGATCCTGCGCTTCTACGACGCGCTCCAGCTCAACCACAAGCAGGTCGACACGTTCGAGCGGCTTGTCCTCGGCATGCTGGAGCCCGGGGCCGTCGAGGACCGCGGGGCCGAGCGGCTCGCGCAGCAGACGCGGTTTCTTGCCGCTGCGTTTCGCGCGTGCGAGCGTCTCATTGGCGCCTCAGGCGGAGTAGACGAACATCTGCTGCGCCGGCAGCTCCTCGCGGAGGCTGCGCCGCAGCCCTGGCGGCACGTGGTGGTGGCGGTCGGCGATCGGGCGTCCGATGCGTACGGGCTCTGGCCGGCCGACTGGGATCTACTCGCGCGCGTGCCCGGCCTCGAGCACCTCGACGTCGTCGCCACCGAGGCGGTCGTGGCCGGAGCGCTGCACGAGCGCATTCACCAGATGCTGCCCGGCATCGAGGAGATGCGCGTCGAGTCCGATTCGAGCGCGCCGCCGGCGCTCCGTGCCCCCGCCGGCGGCCACATGGTGCATGCGGTGCGCGATCGTGAGGAGGAAGTCGCGCTCTTTGCGCGCATCGTGCGGCACGAGCGGCGGCCGCTCGACCGCGCGGCGCTCGTCGTCCGGCGGCCGCTGCCGTATGTGTATCTGGCGCGCGAGGTGCTGCGGTCGGCCGGCGTGCCGTCGCAGATGTTCGATGCGCTGCCGCTCGCCGCCGAGCCGTTTGCCGCGGCGCTCGATCTCGTCTTCGCGGCCGTGACGGGCGGATTCGCGCGCGGACCGGCGATTGCGCTGCTGCGCTCGCCGCATTTCGACTGTGGGGGCGACGCGTCGGCCATCTGCACGCTCGATCGCACGTTGGCCGAGGCGGGCTACCTCGGCGGTGTGGACGCGCTCGAACGGATCCTGACAGCGTCGCAGAACCGGGCCGCGCGCGGGCTGTTGGCCATTGCACACGAGCTGCAGTCGCTCCTCGATCCGGCGCCTGCCGCCGAGCATCTCGACCGCCTCCTCGCGTTTCTTGCCCGGCACGAGCGCCTCCCGGAGCGCAGCGATCCACTGCGCCCGCGGCTGCTCCGGGCGCGCGCCGCCATCCTGGATGTGCTGACCGCGCTACGGGACGCCTACGCCCGCTTCGATGCCGTGCCGGTCGACGTCGACACGGTTGCCGCGGTCGCCAGGCGGTGGATCGACGGGCACACGTTCACGCCGCACACGGGTGACGAGGGCGTGCACGTGGTCGACGCCGACAGCGCCCGATTCGGCGACTTCGACCTCGTGCAGCTCGCCGGGCTCGTGGAGGGCGAGTGGCCGGAGTCGCCGCGGCGCAACATCTTCTATCCCCCTGCGCTGCTCCGGGAGCTCGGATGGTCCTCCGAGGCGGAGCGTCTCGAGGGCGTCCGCGCCGCCTTCAGCGACCTGCTTCGGCTTCCTTGCTCCGTGCTCGTCGCGTCGACGTTTACGCTGGAAGACGACGCCCTCGTGACGCCGTCGCCGCTCCTGGACGCGCTCGCGTCGGCGTCGCTCGAGACGGTCGAGCGCGATGTGCCGGCTCTCCGCATCTTCGAGTACGAAGCGCTGGCCCTCGAGCCGGTGGACACGCGGCACCTGGGTGCCGTGGCCCGCGAGGCGGCGCATCGGCGCATCGAGGCTGCCGCGCAGCCGCGCGAGCGGCCCGGCACGACGCGCGGCCACCAGCCGCCCGCGTATTCCGTCAGCGCGCTCGAGCGCTATCAGGACTGTCCCTTCAAGTTCTTCGCGGCGCACGTCCTCCGGCTCGAGGAGCCGCTGGAGGACGAGCCGGCCCGGTCTCCGCGGGCGCGCGGCCGGTTCGTGCACGAGGTGTTTCAGCGCTTCTTCGAGGAGTGGGAAGCGCGCGGCGGCGGGACGATTACCATCGACCGGTTGGACGAGGCGCGATCGCTCGTCCGCACGGTGTGCGAACCGCTGCTGGCGCGGCTCCCCGACGCAGATGCCGCGATCGAGCGGGCGCGGCTGTTCGGGTCGGCTGTCTCGACCGGCGCTGCCGATCTTGTGCTCGAACTGGAGGCGTCGCGTTCCCAGGAGGTGCGCCGGCGCTGGATCGAACACGAGCTGAAAGGGGAGTTCGCGCTTGGCGGAAGCGACGGCCGGCGCGTCGCGATTAGAGGCATCGCCGATCGGATCGATCTGCTGGCCGGAAACCGGCTGCGCGTGTTCGATTACAAGTCGGGGTACCCGCCCGATCCGAAGCGCGCGCTGCAGGTGCCCGTGTATGCGCTCTGCGCCCGCGAGGAGCTGGCGGGACAGGGGGCCGCGTGGTCGATCGACGAAGCGGCGTACGTCGCATTCACTGGCGCCAGACCCGTGGTGCCGATCGTCCGGACGGGCACGCCGGCGGGCGAGGCGGACGCGGTCCTCGCCAGGGCGCGGGTGCGGCTGTTCGAAGCCGTCGACGGCATCGAACGCGGCGACTTTCCCCCTCGGCCGCACGAGCTGCGGCTCTGCACGAGCTGCGCGTTTCCGTCTGTCTGCCGGAAGGACTACGTTGGCGACGAGTAGCGATGCGCGCCTTGTGGCGTACGACCGGGCGGCACGCGAGCGGGCCGTCGATCCGCGCGTCAACGTGGCGCTCGAGGCGTCGGCCGGCACCGGCAAGACGCGCGTGCTCGTCGACCGCTACATCAACCTGCTGCGGACCGGTGTCGATCCGGCGAATATTCTGGCGATCACGTTCACCCGGAAAGCGGCCGCCGAGATGCGCGACCGCATCCTCTCGACGCTCCGCGCCGCGGCCGCGCGCGGCGAACTCCCGCCGGCACGGTGGCGGGAGCTGCGCGACCGCACCTCTGACATTGCCATCAGTACGATCGACGCCTTCTGCCTGTCCCTGCTGCGCGAGTTTCCGCTCGAGGCCGACGTCGACCCTGCTTTTCAGGTGGCGGACGAGACGGAGCTGCCGCGGCTCATGGACGAGGCGCTCGACCGCACGCTGCGCATCTGCCGGGCCGCCGTGCGGAACGACGAGCAGGTGGCGCTCGTGTTCGCGCACCTGGGCGAACGGAAGGCGCGGGTGGCGCTGGCCGCGCTCATCGAGCGGCGCCTCGTCGCGCCGCGCGTCATGGCCGCCGCCCTCGCCCGGCATGCGGCGGACCTCGACGCGCCGGCCGCTGCGACCCGGGCCGCCGCGGCGTTGCAGGCAGTCTTCGACGGCATGCGCGGCGGCTTCGACCGGTTCGCGCTGACCGGTCCGCTCGACCCGGCGTTCACGCTGCTGGCGCGCGGTGTCCGCGCCCTGCGCGACTCCGCGGATCCGTTGGACCCGCCGATGGTCCAGGCCGTCCTCGCGCGCGCGCGCGCCTACTTCCTGACCCAGGACGGCAAGCCGCGCAGCCGATCGCCCCACCCGCGCCGGGCCTTTGCATCGGCGATCGACTGGCGGACGCATACCGAGCTGGTCGTCGCGCATGCGGAGGCCGTGTCGCGAGTCATCGACGCCTATCGGCGCGACCTCAACGCGCTCGTCTCCCGCGGCCTCTGGCGCATGTTCCGGATTGCCGAGGCCGAGTACCGCCGCACCCTCGACGCGCACGCGGCGCTCGATTTTTCCGACCTGCTGCTGCGGGCGGTCGACCTGCTGCGGCGGATGGACGAGTTCTCCCGCAGCCGCTACCGGCTCGAGTCGCGGTATCACCACGTGCTCGTCGACGAATTCCAGGACACCAGCCGCGCCCAGTGGGAGCTGGTGGCGCTCCTCATCCGGGCGTGGGGTGAAGGCGCCGGCCTCGCCGCCGGCGGTCCCCTGCCGCCGTCGATCTTCATCGTCGGCGACCGGAAGCAGTCGATCTACGGATTCCGCGACGCCGACGTCTCGATGCTGCGCGAGGCGGCGCAGCACATCGACGCGCTGCGGCCAGGCGGCGGCGTGCGGCACTCGATCTCGCGCAGCTTCCGCGCCGTGCCGGCGCTCCTCGCGTTCGTGAACGACGTCTGCCAGGACATGGACAAGGCGGCTGGCGACGGGGCGTTCCAGTACGACGAGGCGGATCGATTTCCGATCGAAGAAGACGCTGGAGGTGATGCGCTCGGGCTTGTCGTCGCGGAGACGCCCGAGGAGTGCGCCGACATCGCCGCCGCTGAAGTCTCACGGCTCATCGAGGCTGGCGTCACCGTGCGCGACCGCGACACCGGCATGGCGCGTCCGGTGCGGGCCGGCGACATCGCCATCCTCTTCCGGTCGCGCGAAAGCCACCGCGAGTTCGAGGCGGCTTTGGCCGAGCGCGGTCTTCGGACCTACGTGTACAAGGGCCTCGGGTTCTTCGACGCCGACGAGATCAAGGATGTGCTGGCGCTCGTCCGCTATCTTGCCGAGCCGGAGTCGAACCTGCGGGCGGCCGCTCTCATGCGGTCGCGGCTGTTCGGCATCTCGGACGAGGCGCTGCGCGTGCTCGCACCGGCGCTGGCCGAGGCGCTTGGCGGCGCGGCCGTGCCTGCCGCGTCGGCGGCGCTCGGCGGCCGTGATGCGCGCGCGCTTGCCGAGGCGCAGGTGTCGACCGCGCGATGGCGCGCGCTGGTCGACCGGCTCCCGCCGGCGGAGCTCGTCGATCTCGTGCTGGCCGAGTCGGCCTATGCGTTCGAGCTGCGTGGCGTGCGGCTCGCGCAGGCGCGGGAGAACCTCAAGAAGGTGCGCGCCCTGCTCCGGCGGCTGCAGAACCGCGGGTACGCCACGCTGGGGCGTCTCGCGGCGCATCTCGACCGGCTGGCGCTCGGCGACGACGCCAATGCGGTCATCGATGCCGTTGACGCAGTCAATCTGATGACGGTGCACGCGGCGAAGGGCCTCGAGTTCCCCGTCGTCTTCCTCGTGAATCTCGCGCGCGGGACGGCGAATCGCCGCGACCCCGTGCGCTGGTCGCGCGACGGGACGTCGGTGGCGGTGGGTGATTTCGCGACCGAGGCCGACGAGGAGCGCGCGGCACGCGAGCGCGAGGAGACCAAACGCCTCCTGTACGTCGCAATGACCCGCGCGCGCGACCGGCTCTATCTGGCCACCGCACTCAAGGAAGGCGAGGTCGTGCCGGGACGGGGGAGCCTCGCCGAGGTCTTGCCGGCGTCGCTCCTGCGGCAGTGTGCCGGCGCTCGAGCGGCAGGACCAATCGAATGGCGCGCCACCTCGGGCGCGTCCCATCGGTTCCAGGTGTGCACAGCTGAGGCCTGAGGCCTGCGGGCCGGCCCCGGCGACGAGCGCACTCCGTTGCACGGATTACCGGCTCGACCGTGCAATACCAGGCGCTGATTTCGGTGCTAAAGCAAGCACCTTGGGCACTTTTTTGCGATCCGGCCCAGCTTTGTTACGTTTCTGCATTGCGCTGGCTAATCC
>CAZGLC010000183.1:0-10112 GCA_964526235.1 uncultured Bifidobacteriaceae bacterium | reverse complement strand
GCCAATTCGCGGAACACGTGAATCAGCAGCCGCCGCTGTCCCGTACTCAATCCTAGCATCGTCTCGCCGTTCGGGCTGACGCACGAAGCCAGAGCTGTGCCACCGAGCCAAACGATTGGTTCGTCGCTGAGTCCAAGGAAATTCGGCCGAAATGAACGGCCTCGGCGTAGGGCGTGGCAATGTTTGCCGCGTCCGACCGCGATGGCGATGTTCATTTCTGCGTACTGCTGGTTCCCGTATAATCCGCTCCACCTGACAGGAACGTGATGTCGTTAGCGTCCGGTGTGCGGATCGGCGTGTACGAGGTCGTTGGTCTGATCGGGGCCGGCGGGATGGGAGAGGTGTATCGCGCCCGCGACAGCCGGCTTCAGCGCGACGTCGCCATCAAAGTCCTGCCGGAGGCGTTTGCGGCCGATCGGGAGCGGCTCGCGCGCTTCGAGCGCGAGGCGCAGGTCCTGGCCTCGCTCAATCACCCCAACATCGCCGGCATCTACGGCTTCGAAGAGCAATCTGACGTGGCGTCCGGCTTCAGCCGGACCATCCGCGCGCTCGTGCTGGAACTCGTCGAGGGTCCGACGCTCGCCGATCGCCTGAAGCAGGGCGCACTTCCGCTGGACGAGGCGCTCCCGATCGCGCGCCAGATCGCCGACGCGCTCGAGGCGGCGCACGAGCAGGGCATCGTCCATCGGGATCTGAAGCCTGCCAACATCAAGCTGCGGCCCGACGGCACCGTCAAGGTGCTCGACTTCGGGCTAGCCAAGGCATTCGACGCCGGTGTAGGGCGGGACTTTAGTCCCGCCGGGTCTAAAGACCCGGCCTACACGGCGGCGCCGACGCTCACGTCACCGGCGGCCACCGGTCTCGGCGTGATTCTCGGCACGGCGGCCTACATGGCGCCGGAGCAGGCGAAAGGGAAGCGCGTCGACCGGCGCGCCGACATCTGGGCGTTCGGCTGCGTGCTCTACGAGATGCTGACCGCCCGTCGCGCGTTCGGGGGCGACGAGATCTCCGAGACGCTCGCGGAGGTGATCAAGGGCGAACCCGACTGGACGGCCCTGCCGGCGCAGACGCCGGCGGCCGTGCGAAGGCTGCTCCGGCGATGCTTCATCAAGGATCCGAAGCTGCGCCTGTCGGACGCCGCCGCGTTGCGCCTCGAGATCGACGACGCGCGAACGCCAGAACCGCAGGGGCAGCACAGCACGCCTCCCGTAGCCCGGTGGCGGCGCGTCCTTCCCTATGCGGCGGCTGTGGTGGCGACGGCTGGAGTCGCGCTGCCTGCGGGGTGGCTCATCGCGCGACCGACGACACCGGCCGCAGAGCCGATGCGGTTCACCGTCGATCTGCCTCCGGGCGTGCAGCTCTCAGGCCCCACCTACCAGCGGATTGCGATATCGAGCAACGGCCGGCGGATTGCCTATACCGGCAGTGAACAGGGCGGCGTCAGCCGGCTGTACGTGCGTTCGGTGGATCAACTCGACTCAGTGGCGCTGGCGATCCGTGCCATCGATCGGCCTGGCAATGTCTTCATATCGCCCGATGGCGAGTGGGTTGGCTACATCGACGTGGGCAGCGGGGAGTTGAGGAAGGTGCCGGCCGGCGGGGGACCGACGGCCACCATCTGCCAGGTGCCGGGAGGCTCCACGGGATTTCTTCGCGGGGCGACGTGGGGCACCGGCGGCCGGATCGTATTTGCGACCGTCGGCTCGCGCGGTCTGACGCACGTCTCGGACGCAGGCGGTCCCCCCGAACCGCTGACGTCGCCTGCGGAGGGCGAGTTTCATCGCGATCCGCATTTCCTGCCCGACGGCCGCACCGTCCTCTTCGTCATCGAGCGGACGGGCGAACCGGACCGGATTGCCGTCACTTCGCTCGACGCTCCAGAGCCCCGCGTTCTGCTGGCGGGGAACAGCCCGACGTTTGCGTCCAGCGGTCACCTCGTATTTCTCCGCGAGGGCGCCCTGTGGGCCGTGCCGTTCGATCTTCGTCGCCTGTCCGTCGTCGGAAACGCCGTGCCTGTGTTGGAAGGGGTCGATGTCGGCGAGGAATCTGCCAGATACGACCTGGCGAGCAATGGTGCGCTGGTCTATAGCCCCGGCTCTGGCAGTCAGGTGAGACGAACACTCACGTGGGTCGATCGGCAGGGTCGCGAAGAACAGATCCCCGCGCCGCCTCGCGCGTACTCGAGCGCGCGGCTCTCGCCCGACGGGGGCCGGATCGCGGTGGACATCCGCGATCAGGAGAGCGATATCTGGGTCTGGGATATACGCGGCCAGACGCTGACCCGCACGACGTTCGACGGTGCACGGGACGAGGTGCCTGTGTGGACTCCGGACGGCCGCCGCATCGTGTTCCGCTCGAACCGCGATGGAGCGTTCAGTCTGTTCTGGCGTCCGGCCGACGGGACGGGCGCAGAGGAGCGGTTGACAACAAATGCCAACGGGCAGGTGCAGGTGCCGACGCCGACGGCCTTTTCGCCTGACAGTACACGCCTGGTGCTCCATGGGGGTAGCGGCGCGGGGACCGGGTCCGACATCATGACGGTCGACCTCCAGGGATCGCGCAACGCGACGCCACTCGTACAGACTCAATTTCCGGAATACTATGCCGACGTCTCGCCGGACGGTCGCTGGATCGCCTACCAATACCTGGAGTCGAATCCGAGCCACATTGTCGTTCGGCCATTTCCGAACGTGCAGACGGGACGCTGGCAGGTGTCGACGGCGGGCGGTAGACATCCTGTATGGTCGCGAAATGGTCGCGAGCTGTTCTATCTGGATCTCGAAGGACGCCTGACGTCCGTTGACGTCGATACGACGACCGGGTTCCGCACGACGGCACCGCGGACCGTCCTGGAGCAAAGCTACTTCGAGCCTATCGGGATGCGCAGCTACGACGTGTCTCCGGACGGCCGGCGCTTCCTCATGATCAAGGCCGCCAGCGGCCCCGAAGGCGCCCGCGCCCAGGTCGTCGTCGTCCTCAACTGGACCGAAGAGCTGAAGCGCCGCGTCCCCGCGAGCCAATAGGTCCACATGGGCAGCCGCCGCGACTTCATCAAGACGACGCTGGCCGGCGCCGCCTCGCTGGCGGCGGTCGGGCGTTTGACCGCGGTGGGCACGGCGGCGCAGGCGGGTGCCGCGCCAGCCGCCGACGCCGCGGCGCTCGACCTCGCCATGGAGGCGCTCGACGCCGCGCGCGCGGCAGGCGCCTCGTACGCCGACGTCCGCATCGGCCGCTACCGTAATCAAACCATCGTTACGCGCGAGCGGCAGGTGAGCAGCGTCAGCGACGAGGAATCGTACGGGCTCGGCGTCCGGACGCTCGTCGACGGCTGCTGGGGATTCGCCGCCACCAGCACGATGACCCGGCCGGCCGTCCAGGCCGCCGCCCGCGAGGCCGCCGCCCTGGCGCGCGCCGCCCGGACGGTCTACAAGCGCCGCGTCGAGCTGGCGCCGGTGACGGCGGTCACGGGCGCGTGGATGACGCCGGTGCGCCGCGATCCGTTCGACGTGCCCCTCGAGGAGAAGATTGCGCTGCTCCTCGCCGCCAACGAGGCGGCGCTGAAAGTCAACGGCGTCAGATTCGTGAACTCCGGCGTCTCGCAGCGCCGCGAGATCAAGACACTCGTCACCTCCGAAGGCACCAACGTCACCCAGACCTTGATCAAGGTCGGCCCATCGTGCTCAGCGACGGCGGTGGGCGACGGCGACTTCCAGACCTATGAGGAGGAGCTGGCGCCGCGGGGCGAGGGCTGGGAGTACGTCGACGCGCTCGACATGCCGGGGAATGCCGAACGATGGGCGTCGCTCGCCGCCGAGAAGCTCGCGGCCAGGCCGGTCGAGGCGGGACAGTGGGACCTGATTCTGGAGCCGACGAATCTCTGGCTCACCCTCCACGAGTCGATCGGTCATCCCACCGAGCTCGATCGCGCCGTCGGTCTGGAAGCCAATTTCGCCGGCACCAGCTTCATCGCGCCGCCGGAGAAGATGATCGGTACGCTCCGCTACGGGCCCGACTTCATGAACGTGCAGGCCGACCGGACGCAGGAGGGATCGCTCTCGCGCGTGGCCTGGGACGACGAAGGGGTGCCGGCCGACGAGTGGCTGATCGTCGAGCGCGGGCTTTTCAAGGATTACCAGACGACGCGCGAGCAGGCGGCATGGATTGCAGGCCTGACGGGCGTGAAACGGTCGCATGGCTGTTCGTTTGCCGATTCGTGGCGGGCGGTGCAGTTCCAGCGCATGCCCAATATCTCGCTGCTGCCCGGCGACCGCGACATCGGGGTCGACGAGATCGTCGCCGACACCGAGCGCGGCATCCTGATCCGCCACAGCGGGTCGTGGTCCATCGACCACCAGCGCTACAACTTCCAGTTCTCGGGCCAGGCCTTCTACGAAATACGGAACGGCAGGATTGCCGGAATGCTGCGGGACGTCGCCTATCAGAGCAACACGCCGGTCTTCTGGAACTCGATGGATCTGATCGGCGGCAGGCGTTCCTACTGGCTGGGCGGGGCCTTCAACGATGGCAAGGGCGAGCCGGTCCAGTCGAATTCGGTCAGCCACGGCTGCGTGCCGGCGCGGTTCCGCAAGGTGACCATCCTCAATACGCGACGGACGGGATGAGCGCGCAGATAACGGCATCGCCGGCCGCCTCCGGGCTGCTCTCGGCTGAGGAGGCCGGGGCGCTCACCGACCGCGTGCTGCGGTTCAGCGCGGCCGACCAGACGCGGGTGTACGTCTCCAGCGAGTGGCAGGGGAATACGCGTGTGGCGGATGCGGGCATCACCACGTCCGGCGGGACGATCGATACCGAAGTCACCGTGACGGCGACGGTTGGGCGGCGGCGGGCCTCAGCGACGACGAACGTGCTGGATGACGAGGCGCTGAAACGGACGGTCGATCTTGCCGGACGTCTCGCGCGTCTCTCTCCTGAGGATCCCGAGCTGATGCCGGAGCTCGGCCCCCAGACGTACACGGCGGTCGATGCGTTCATCGATCGGACGGCGCGGCTGGCCGGCGATGCGCGCGCGGCAGCCGTCGGCCGGACGGTGCGTGCGGCGCTCGAGGCGGGCACACCGGCGGGCAACATCTTCGTGGCCGGGTACCTGGAAGCTCACGCACAGGCGATCGCCGTGGCCACGAGTGCCGGTCTGTTCGGCTACCACCGAACCACCGACGCCTCGCTGTCGGTGACGGCGCGGACGCCGGACGGCACCGGGAGCGGGTGGGCGAGCGCGGGCTCCCGCGACTGGGAGGGGGTGGACCCGGCGGCGCTCGGCCGCGTGGCCGCGCAGAAAGCGGTTGCCAGCCGCCACCCGCAGCCGCTCCAGCCTGGCGCGTACACGGTGGTGCTCGAGCCGCAGGCCGTCAACGACCTGGGGCCCCTGCTGGTCCAGGCGCTCAGCGCCCGCGCCGCCGACGAAGGGCGCAGCGCCTTTTCCAAGCCGGGCGGCGCGACGCGTCTGGGCGAGAAGGTCGCCGACGAGCGGGTGACGCTCTATTCGGACCCGGCCGATCGGAACCTGCGGGGATCGCCCTTCGACCGCGAGGGGCTGCCCATCAGGCGTACGGTCTGGATTGAAAACGGCGTGCTGCGCAACCTGTCCTACACGCGCTTCTGGGCGCAAAAGCAGGGCAAACAGCCCACCGGCGCCCCGCTGCTCGGGGGGCTCACCCTCGCCGGTGGCCGGAGGCGCACGGAGGAGTTGATTGCGGGCTGCACGCGCGGCGTGCTGGTGACGCACTTTTTCTATATCCGCTCGCTCGATCCACGCACGGTGCTCCAGACGGGGCTGACGCGCGACGGCGTGTTTCTCATCGAAAAGGGCAAGATCGTCCGCCCGCTCAAGAACTTCCGCTGGAACGAAAGCCCGTTGCTGATGCTCAACCGGCTGGAGGAGATCGGGCGCCCCGAACCGACGGCCGCCGGACGGATGATGCCCTCGCTGCGGATCCGCGGTTTCAACTTCACGTCGCTGTCAGACGCCGTCTGAGGGTGTCCTCACACGGCTGTGTTCGGTCCCTCCGCCTCCCGCGTTGATATGAGCGAGGAGGACAGCAAATGCTTACTCGCCGAATCGCTCTCGCCATCGTCGTCGTCGCCCTGGGTGCTGCGTCCGCGCAGGCCTGGTCGTCGCTCAACCGCGTCAACCACCTGACGTTCAGCGGCCCCGTGTCGCTGCCGGGCGTCACGCTCGCCGCGGGGACGTACACGTTCGAGGCGGGGCCTCAGGATATCGATCCGAGCGTCGTGCGCGTACTGACGCGCAACCAGCGGACGATCCTGTATCAGGGGTTCACCACGCCCGTATCCCGTCCGAGGGGGACTGTGCCGGCCGTGATGTTCGGCGAGGCGCCGGCGGGGCAGGCGATGCCGATCAAGGCGTGGTATCCCACGCAGGCGACCACCGGATATCAGTTCCGGTACTGACCGCTGCGGTGCGAAGGGCCGGGTGCCCTTCGCACCCTCGTCCCGTCGCACTCTCGCGCCGTGTAGCCCTGCTCGTGTAAGATCGAAGACCGTTTGCGCCGCCAGATTCTCGACCTCGACACTCTCCCATGAAAGTCCACGAGTACCAGGCCAAGGCCGTCTTGGCACGGTTCGGTGTGCCGGTTCCGCGCGGCGAAGTGGCCGTCTCGGCGGCCGAAGCGGGCGAGGCGGCGCGGCGTCTCGGCACCAGCGTGGTCGTCGTCAAGGCACAGATTCACGCCGGCGGGCGCGGCAAGGGCGGCGGCGTCAAGCTCGCCAGGTCGGCAGACGAAGCCGAGCGCATCGCCGCACAGATGATCGGCATGACGCTCGTCACCCACCAGACCGGCCCCGAGGGGCGGACCGTGAGTCGCGTGCTCGTCGAAGAGGGCCTTCAGATCGAGCGCGAGCTGTACCTGAGCGTCCTCATCGACCGCGCGGCCGCTTGCCCCGTGATCATCGCGAGCGCGGCCGGCGGCATGGACATCGAAGACGTGGCGGCGAAGGAGCCGCACAAGATCCTCAAGGAGTATGTCGACCGCGGCACCGGGGTCGTCCCATTCCAGGCGCGCAAGCTCGCGTTCGGCATCGGGCTCGAGGCCGGCCCGGCGCAAAAGCTCGTCACGCTTCTCGACGCCGTGTACCGCGCGTTCATCGCGACCGACGCGTCGCTCATCGAGATCAATCCGCTCATCCTGACGAAGGGGGGCGACCTGCTTGCTCTCGACGCCAAGGTGAGCTTCGACGACAACGCGCTCTACCGGCATCCCGATCTCCGCGAGCTGCGCGACCTCGGCGAGGAGGATCCGCTCGAAGTCGAGGCGTCGAAGTTCTCGCTCAACTACATCCGCCTCGACGGCAACATCGGCTGCATGGTGAACGGCGCCGGGCTCGCCATGGCGACGATGGACATCATCAAGCTGGCGGGGGGCGAGCCGGCGAACTTTCTCGACGTCGGCGGCGGCGCCAACGCCGAGCAGATCCGGAACGCGTTCAAGATCCTGATGTCGGACGGCAACGTCCGCGCCGTGCTGATCAACATCTTCGGCGGCATTCTCCGGTGCGACGTGCTGGCGCAGGGCGTCATCGCGGCGGTGAAGGAGCTCGGTGTCCCCGTCCCGATCGTCATCCGGATGGAAGGCACCAACGTCGAGGAAGGGAAGCGGATATTGAGGGAGAGCGGCCTGAACTTCACGACGGCCGACTCGATGGGCGAAGCCGCGCAGAAGGTCGTGGCGCTCGCGGGGGCACGCTGACGTGGCCGTTCTGCTCGACCGGAACACCCGACTCATCGTGCAGGGCGTGACCGGCCGCGAAGGCACCTTTCACGCCAAGCAGGCCGCCGCGTACGGTACGGCCGTCGTCGGCGGCGTGACACCCGGCAAGGGCGGCACGACGCACGAGGGGTGGCCGGTGTTCAACAGCGTGCACGATGCGATGCGGGAAACAGGCGCCAACGCGACGGTCATCTTCGTGCCGCCGCCGTTTGCCGCCGACGCCATCATGGAAGCGGCCGACGCAGGCATTCCGCTGGCGGTCTGCATCACCGAAGGCATCCCGGTCGTCGACATGCTGAAGGCGATGACCTTCATGGAAGGCAAACCGACGCGCCTGGTCGGACCGAACTGCCCGGGCGTCATCTCGGCCGGCAGAGCCAAGGCTGGCATCATCCCGGGCCATATCTGCCGCGAGGGGCGCATCGGCATCGTCTCGAAAAGCGGGACGCTCACCTACGAGGCGATTCATCAGCTCACCCGGCTCGGCATGGGCCAGACGACGTGCATCGGGATCGGCGGCGACCCGTTGATCGGGACGAATTTCATCGACGCGCTGCGGCTGTTTGCCGCGGACGCGGAGACCGAGGCCGTGATCATGATTGGCGAGATCGGCGGCACGGCGGAGGAGGAGGCGGCCGAGTTCGTCACACGCGAGTTCGGGAAGCCCGTGGTCGGGTTCATCGCGGGGCAGACGGCGCCACCGGGCCGCCGCATGGGGCATGCCGGCGCGATCATTGCGGGCGGGAAAGGCACGGCCGCCGAGAAAATGGCCGCGCTCGCCGCGGCGGGCGTGCACGTGGTGAAGAGCCCGGCCGACATGGGCACCAAGATGCGAGAGGTATTAGGCTAAGGGTTTCAGGCTTTAGGCTTTGGCCAAAGCCTGAAGTCCAAGGCCCAAAGCCAAATTCATATGGAACGGACGTTCGCGATCATCAAGCCCGACGCCGTCGAACGGCGCCTGATCGGCCACATCCTCGCCCGCATCGAAGAGGCGGGGTTTACGGTTCGCGCGATGCGGCTGCAGCACCTCACGAAGCGCGAGGCGGAAGGTTTTTATGCGGTGCACCACGAGCGGCCGTTCTTTCGCAGCCTGACGGAGTTCATGTCGTCCGGCCCCTGCGTGCTGCTTGCGCTCGAGGCGCCCGACGCGATCAGGAAGTGGCGGGCGTTGATGGGCGCGACCGATCCGGCCAAGGCCGATGCGGGAACGCTGCGGAAGGACTTCGGCAGCTCGATCGAGCGGAACGCCACGCACGGCTCCGACGCGCCCGAGACGGCCGCCTTCGAGCTCGGATATGTTTTTCGCGGGATGGAGCTGTAGGGCGGGTCGTTGGGCCGCATTCTCATCATTCTCGGCGTCGTGCTGGTGGCGGTGGGGCTGCTCGTCAACCTCGGGCTCCCCATCGGCCGGCTCCCGGGCGACTTCTCGGTGCGGCGCGGCAACTTTTCGTTTTACTTTCCGCTGACGACCTCGATAATTGCGAGTATTCTCCTGACACTCCTGCTGATGTTCCTGGGGAGGCGCTGACAGCCCCTGACCATGCCGTCGATCAAAGCCGACAGGTGGATCAAGAAGATGGCGCTCGAGCACCGCATGATCGAGCCGTTCGAGGACCGGCAGGTGCGCGAGGGCGTCGTGTCGTACGGCCTGTCGTCGTACGGCTATGACATCCGCGTGACCGACGAGTTCAAGGTCTTCACCAACATCAACAGCACCGTGGTCGATCCCAAGAACTTCGATCCGCGGTCGTTCGTCGACATCAAGGCGGACGTCTGCATCATCCCGCCCAATTCGTTCGCGCTGTCGCGCACGCTCGAGTACTTCCGCATTCCGCGCGACGTCCTGACGGTCTGCGTCGGCAAGTCGACCTATGCGCGCTGCGGCCTCATCGTCAACGTCACGCCGTTCGAGCCCGAGTGGGAAGGGTACGTGACGCTCGAGATCTCGAACACGACGCCGCTGCCGGCGAAGGTCTACGCGAACGAGGGGATCGCGCAGGTGCTGTTCTTCCAGAGCGACGAGGTGTGCGAGGTCTCCTACGCCGACAAGAAGGGGAAATACCAGCGGCAGACCGGACTGACGTTGCCGAAGCTGTAGAATCAGAGCGAATGCGTCGTCCGTTGCGCTCGATGTTTCCCGCCGGGTCCCGGGTCCCGGGTCCCGGATCCCGCCCCTGATGCCAGGCACAGCGCCGCCGAGCGGCATGCGCGACTTCCTGCCGGAAGACGTGCGGCGCCGCGAGTACGTGATCGGGATCATCAAGCGTGTGTACGAGCGGTACGGGTTCGAGCCGCTCGAAACGCCCGCGGCCGAGAATCTCGAGACGCTGCTCGGCAAGTACGGCGAAGAGGGCAACAAGCTCATTT
>CAZGLC010000182.1:0-10126 GCA_964526235.1 uncultured Bifidobacteriaceae bacterium | reverse complement strand
CATCAGCTGGATGTCGCCACTGGCGCGCGCGTTGATGAAGTCCGGACCAGGCGACTGCGTGGTCCTTCACGCGCCGGGCACGACGGAGCAACTGCAGATCCTCGAGGTGCGTTATGAGCGCATCCCCGTGGAGCCCTTCAGCGAACCACCTGGGGCAGAGGCCGCGCCGAAGGCTCGTCCTCGCTCCGGCGGCTAAACCGCCGTAGGGTCGCTCGAGGGCCTTACCCCCGTTCGAACAAGCGTGTTCCGTCGAACAGACCACGAGAGGGGCGTATACTTTCGACCGCGGGGAAGTGATTTCCTGATAGTCCTCATCTGCGAAGGAGAGCCCCATGGCTTCGAAGCGACCTGACCGAAGGGGATTTCTCAAGGGCGGCGCCGCATTGGCCGGTGGTTTGACCATGGGAGCAGTCACGCCCGCCATCGGCCAAACACCAGCATCCGGCCAGACGCCAGCATCCGGAGGGTTCATCAAGGGCAGCAAGGAGCTGATCGCCTACGGCGACCGCTCCCGTTTCGTGACCTCGGTACGCATACCCCACGGCGGCAGGCCTTCGCCCGATGCCTTCGGGCTCGTGTTTCATGTGGCGACGCCGCTTCAGGATTCGGTGGGAGTGATCACGCCATCCTCGCTCCACTACGTGGCGACGACCCGTGGCTCCTTCATCCCGGACATCGATCCCCGGGAGCATCGCCTCATGATCCACGGCATGGTGGACCGTCCGCTGACCTTCACCCTGGAGGACTTGAAGCGCCTCCCGTCCGTCACCCGCCTTCATTTCATCGAGTGCGCGGGAAACCGATCGAACCCCAGGCATAAGACCGTTCAGGAGACGCACGGGATGACCAGTTGCGCCGAATGGACCGGGGTGCTCCTCTCTACGCTGCTCAAGGAGACCGGCGTGAAAGCCGGGGCATCCTGGTTCGTGGCAGAAGGGGCGGAGGAAGTGAAGGGCGCGTCGAGCATGCCGCTGGCCAAGGCCATGGACGACTGTCTGGTGTGCTACGGCATGAACGGCGAGGCGGTGCGGCCCCAGCAAGGTTTTCCGCTGCGGCTGGTGGTTCCCGGCTTCGAAGGAATCTTCTATACCAAGTATCTGCGGCGCATCAAGCTGGTGGACCGGTACTACCTGAACTACAACGACTACGGGCATCTCGATCAGGACCCGAAAGTCGCGGCGTTGGATTACCAGATCGGACCCAAATCGGTCATCACGTTCCCTTCCGGGGCGCAACAGCTGCCCGGCCGCGGATTCTACGAGATCAGCGGCCTGGCCTGGTCCGGTGGGGGCGCCATTCGCAGGGTCGAGGTCTCCACCGACGGCGGCCGGCGCTGGAACGACGCCCAGATCAAGGGGACGGCACATCGCATGGCGCATGCGCGGTTCGGCTATCAGTGGAGCTGGGACGGAAAAGAGACCGAGCTCCTGTCGCGCTGCACGGACGAACTGGGCCAGGTTCAGCCGTCGCGCGCCCAGGTCGCCAAATTCTGGAACGTGCCCCTGGATCCGGCATACAGGGTGCCGGGGCTGGACAACAGCATTCAGCCGTGGAGGGTTGCCAGCGATGGGAGCGTGCACAATGGGAACGCTTAGAGCGCTCGCCGTTGTGCTGCTCCTGGGAGGCTCGGCGTTGGCGCAGTCGCCCACGTATGGTGTGGGACGCACGCCGAGCGCGGAGGAAATCCGTGCCTGGGATATCTCCATCGGTCCTACCGGAGCGGAACTCCCGCCGGGACGCGGCACCGCCAAGGACGGCGCGCCGGTCTATAAGCAGAAGTGCGCGGTATGCCACGGTGCGACGGGGACGGGGGGGCCAGCTCCCATTTTGAAGGGCAAAGCTGACCCGAATCTTGACACCTGGGATCGGGGACGAATACTGCCGATCCGCTCGCCGTTCGCGACGACGGTATGGGATTACATCAATCGCGCCATGCCTCTCAATCGAGAGGGAACGCTCACCGCCGACGAGGTATACGCGCTGACGGCCTTTCTGCTCTACATCAACGATGTGATCCCGGAGGACGAGATACTCGACGCCCAGAGTCTGCCGAAGGTCAAGATGCCAATTGGCGATGAATTCGCTTCCTTACCCGAGTGGAAGCCCAGGACGCGAAGGCTTCGAGGCTACCCCTACTAGCGGAATACGCAGCATCCACCTTCGCCGCGAGAGCCCTCCTCGTCGCGCGCGGCCGCGTCGTTTGATCGTGTGTGAGCAGGGGGACATGGCAATGAGACAGAGCGCTGTGCGGGTCGTCGTGGCGGTTGGTCTGCTGATCGTGTCAGGTCCCGTGTTCGCCCACCACTCCAACGCGATTTTCGAGGCCGGCAAGCGAGTGACGGTGACCGGCGTCGTCACGGAATGGTTCTGGGCCAATCCACATTGCCTGTTGAGCCTCGACGTCAAAGGCGCCGACGGCCAGGTCGTGCGGTGGGTCGCCGAGACGCAGGCGCCGCCCAACATGATTCCGTACGGCTGGAGCCGGCAGTCCTTCAAGCCCGGCGAGGAAGTCACCATCACGGTGGAGCCGGCGAGGAGCGGCCGGCCGGTCGGACGGATCCTGCGGGCCCAGTTCCCCGACGGCAGGGAGCTCGTGCCGGGCGGGAGCGCCGGGGCCGCGGGCGCCGCCGGAGGCACGGTGCGATGACGAGGCGTGGTGCGGGACTGGCGATGGCTCTGGCGGCGGTGGTGGTGTGCCTGCTGCCGACGCGCGCCCAGGAGCAACAACAACAGCAGCAACTGAATCGGCAGCCGGGCGCCGTCTACGACATGGACTTCCCGGGGCAGCAATCAGGCCCCGCTCCACGCCGGAGCCTCTCGGGGATCTGGGAATTCGCCGAGGGGCGCAACGTCGCCATCCAGGCCACCGGGGCGATGGCGATGCCGTCGGACGGGAAGCCGGAACACGAGCTGCCCTTCACGCCCGAGGGGCGCGCCGCGTTCCTGGCCAACAAGCCGACGTTCGGCGTCACGCAAGTGCCGTCTGCCTTGACGAACGATCCGATGCCCGGCTGCGATCCGCAGGGATTTCCTCGCATCGTCCTGCACAACGCGCATACCGAACAGATTCTGGAGACGTCGACGCAGGTGGTCATCCTCTACCAGTTCAACAAGAAATGGCGCGCCATCTGGACGGATGGACGAGCGCTGCCCAAGGATCCCGAAAACCCCGGCTGGGCGCTGAAGGACGTGCCGCCGCCGGAGCCGCGGTGGTGGGGGTATTCGGTGGGCCGGTGGGTCGATGACTATACGTTCGTCGCCGAGTCGAACGGGTTCGACGACCGGACGTGGCTCGACAACGCGGGCCGTCCGCACAGCACCGCGATGCGCATCATCGAGACCTACCGGCGGATCGACGCGGACCACATCGAAAAGACGGTCACCATCGACGACCCGACATACTACACACGGCCATGGGTGGCCTTCGACCGGCTTCGTATGAGGCTGCAGTCACCCAGTCTGGAGATTCCCGAACAGGAGTGCGTGCCGTCGGAGACGGCGAAATACAACAGGCTGTTCGGCGACCCTGCGGCCGGCGTCGACGATCCGCCCAAGTGACGTAGAATACGGCCGCGGCGTCGTTCCTGACGCCATCTCCTGGGTCCCCCCGGTGGCGCTTCACGTGAGGTGAGCACATGGCCAAGAAGCGGGACATCGATCAGAAAAATCGGAAGCAGCAGGGCCAGAAGGCCGTCAGCCGGCGCGACTTCGTCAAGTCGGGCGCGGCAGCCGGCGTCGGCGGCGCGGCAGCGGTGTTCTCGTCCTCGGGGACGGCGCTCGCGCAGGTGTCGCCGGTCGAGGCCGTGCGGTGGGACTACGAGGCCGACGTCGTGATCATCGGCGCGGGCTGCACAGGGCTGCCCGCCGCCATCCGCGCGCGCGACCTCGGCGCCTCCGTGATCATCGTGGACCAGAACTTCGACGTCGGCGGCAAGATGCTGCACAGCGGCGCCCAGGTGTCGTTCGGCGGCGGGGATCCCCTGCAGGTTCGCGACATCAAAGGCGAGCGCGACCCCGAGGGCTTCGTCACGGCGCCGCGGCTGCACACGGTGGAGGAATTGACCGAGGATACGGACTTCCTTTTCCGCGACCACACCGACTGGTCGGTGATGGACGCCGCGGCCCAGGCGCCGTACCGCTACAACGAGCGCGAGCTGCACCGCGCCTACGCCGACAACTGCAGCGCCGCGCGTGAATTTCTGATGCAGAACTACGTGCGCTTCGGCCGCGTCTCCGGCACGCACGGCAACGGCGGCATGTCGCGTGCCCGCCGCGCGGTCGCCTTCCTCATGGAAGGGTCGACGACCGACATCAAGAAGGGGACGGTCTCGAGGCAGGATGCCGGCATCCGCGGCGTGAGCTCGAGCCACTTCGCGCCGCGCTTCATGGGAGACGGCTCCAAGGTGGCCAGCCCCGGCGCGCGCACGAACGGCGCGGCGCTCTCACGCGGCCTCGAGTTTGCCGCGCGCGAGAAGGGCGTCCGCTTCATCCTGAACCGCCACATGGACGAGATCGTCCGCGAGCAGCAGTTCTCGGGCCGCGTGGTGGGCATTCGCGCCAGCTACTCGCCGCGGCTCCACCCGCAGACGGGGGTGCGCCTCGAGAGCCTCTGGCAGAACGGCAACGTCGACGAGCGCCGCGAGACGATCTACATCAGGGCGCGCAAGGCGATCGTCATCGGCTCGGGCGGCCACTCCAACAACCCGCAGTTCCGCAGCATGTTCTATCCGGCGTGGCGCGAACCGGCGTTCGTGTCGAGCGGCTTTGCGATGCTCGGGCCGCGCGGCCAGGACGCGAGCGGCATCATCGCCGGCATGCGCGTCGGCGCCAACCTCGCGGGGATGCACCAGAACCTGTCCTACGGCAGCACGTTCCACTTCCCGGGCACGCTCGCGACGCGCGATCCGTACACCGACATGCTGCCGGGGCACCCGACGTTCCCGTTCCGCGGATCGACGGGCATCGCCCTTGGCCCCGATTCGTTCCAGCATCTGATCGTCGTCAACCAGGTCGGCAAGCGGTTCTACAACGAGATGCTCGTGACCATCCGCGAGGGCGGCGCCGCGTTTCCGGCGGGCCCGGCCAAGGGTCAGCCCAACTCGGGGATGGCGCACGTGCAGGGCGACTGGCGCAACGCGAGCATCGAGACCGTTCGGAAGACATACGCCGAGCCCAACAGCATCCACGCCGCGCTCGCCATGAACGAAGGGTCGCAGGCGCCCGACTACTTCTCCGGACCGGTCTGGGCCATCTTCGACCGGGCGGCGGTCGAACGCGACAAGTGGAACATCGATCCGCCGTTCACGTCGCCGACCAACGGCTTCTTCTTCAGCGCCGACACGATCGCGGAGCTGGCGGCGAAGATCCAGAAGGGGCACGAGTTCCAGCGCGTCCCGCTCCGCTATCTGGCCGAGACCGTCGCCAGGTGGAATTCGTACGTCGATCGGGGCAGCGACTCGGAATTCGGGCGCGGGTCCGATGCGCCGATGTACCGGATCGAGAAGCCGCCCTTCTACGCGGCGACCATGTATCCCGTCTGGCACGACTCGTACGGCGGCCTGCGCATCAACGGACGCGCGCAGGTGGTCGACATGCAGGGCGAGCCGATCGCCGGCCTGTATGCCGGCGGAGAGGCGAGCGGCGGCGGCAACCAGCACGGACTCGGGCGCGCGCTCGTCCATGGCTTCATCGCGGGCACGAACGCCGTCAGGGAACCGACCGGCACCCGGTAACGCCGAATCCGGATCGGTGACGTATGGACGCGTTGGACGCTCCTCCGGCGAGCACGCCCCACACCACCACCGTCGTCGTGTGGGACGTGCCCACGTCGGTCGTCATGGGCGAGCGATTCCGGATCAAGGTCGGCGTCAAGTGCTCGAGCGAGTGCAGCCTGGCCGCCGGCCGATTCGCCATCGACGACCACACCGGCGCACGCGTCGCGACGGGCAGGCTGCCGGGCGGCCTCTGGCCCGGCACGACCGGGTTGTACGCAGCGGAAGTCGAGCTGCAGGCGCCGGCGGAACAGGGACTCTACACCTGGAGCGTCAGAGCCCCTGCCGGCGAGGTCGGCGTCTCGCATGAGGAAGGCTCGGCCACGTTCGGCGTCAGAGTGGTCACGCGTCCCGAGCACCGGGTCATCGTCGAGGCATTCGATTACGAGAGCCAGAGCCCCCTTGCCGGTGCGCGCGTGATGATGCACCCCTACCAGGCGGTCACCGATGCACGCGGCGTCGCAGAGCTGCGTGTGGCGAAAGGGACGTACAGACTGTTCGTCTCGCAGGCGCGCTACATGACCTTCGGCCTGCCTGTCGACGTCACCGGCGACCTCACCACCAGGGCAGAGCTCTCGCTCGAACCAGTGCTCGAACGCAACTGAGCAACTCCTTTCGAACCTTCGTCCTCTCTCCGCTCCTGGTCGCCGGATGGGAATGGCTATGGACGGGCGGACAGCCGCGCATCCAGCCGTGGTACCTGCCGCTGCTGGGGTGGGGCTATCTGCAGTACCGCCTCGTCGGCGCCTACCGCATCCGGCGCGGCGGGGGAGGCCCCGGGATGCGCACGCCGCCGGACCGGCTGGTCACCAGCGGGCCGTACGCGTGGTGCCGCAATCCGATGTATCTCGGGCACATCATCTTTCTGATTGGTCTCGCCCTCACCTTCCAGTCGCCGTTGGCGGGCGCGCTGACCGTGGCGACCGTCGTGTGGTTCCATCGCCGCGTCCGGCGCGATGAGGCGCGCCTCGGCGCGCGCTTCGGCCGGCCGTACGTCGACTATTGCGCGCGCGTCCCTCGCTGGGTGCCAGCATTGTTCTAGACGACCGTCGATCCCGCAACCCGCACTTCGCGCACCGATTCGGGTCCCGCGAGCATGAAGAGCGCGCCGAGCGCATGCCGCGGGCTGTCGGCATGACGAAGGATCACGTCGAGGGGGCTGTCGGCAGGCGGGCGCAGATAGACGAAGTCGGCCGCTTTGCCCGGGCGGAAGTCGCCGATCTCGTCCTCGAGGCCGAGCGCCTCCGCGCCGGCCCGGGTCGCGAGATAGAGGAGCATGCCCGGATCGAGCGCGACGCCGCCGGGCGCCACGCGCTGCATCAGGTACGCCTGCAGCGCTTCCTTCAGCATGCCGAACCCCGTGCCGCCGCCGACGTCGGTGCCGAGCGCGCAGGCGACGCCCGCATCGAGATGCCGGCGCAGCGGAAAGATGCCGCTGCCGAGCACGGCGTTACTGGCGGGGCAGTGCGCGATGGTGGTGCGCGCGGCGGCGAGGCGTTCGAGCTCCGCATCCGTCGGATGGACGTTGTGGGCCAGCACGGCGCGGCGGCCTTCGATCCCGTAGCGCTCGTACACGGCGAGGTAGTCGCGCGCCCAGGGGAAGAGCCGCGCCACCTCGGCCACCTCCTGCGGGCTCTCGTTGATGTGGGTCTGTGCCCGCACGGTGGGGTGCTCCTGAAGCAGCGTCTGACAGACCTCCAGCATCGCCTCCGACGTCGACCGCGCGAAGCGCGGGGTGACGGCATACCGCAGCCGCCCCTGGCCGTGGAAGCGCCGGATCAGATCGACGCTCGCGCGATAGGCCTCCTCCGGCGTCTGATGGAGATCCGGACGAAGCAGACGGTCCGACAGCACGAGGCCGCTGGCGATGCGCAGGCCCGATGCCCCCGCGGCATCGAAGAGGGCGGCGGTGGCCGGCGCGAAATGCGCGCCGAAGACGAGCGCGGTCGTGGTGCCGTGGGCCGCGAGCGCGCGGACGAACGTGTCGGCCGTCTGCCGCGCGTAGGCGACGTCGGCCATGCGCGCCTCTTCGGGCAGCGCCAGCTCGTCGAGCCAGTCGAGCAGCGTCAGGCCGATGCCGCCGATGATTCGGACCTGCGGAAAGTGGACGTGGGCGTCGACCAGCCCGGGCAGGAGCACGCCGCCGCGCCAGTCGGTGGTGGGCACGTCGCCGCCGCATTCGGCGCGAACGGTCTGATAGTCGCCGCTCGCGGCGATGCGCCCGTCGCGGACGAGGAGCGCGCCGTCTTCGTGGGACACGAAGGCGCGGTCGTCGTGGAACGGATTGGCGACCGTGTGAAAGATCGGGGCCCGAAGCAGTTCGACCGTGGCACTCATACCGTATCATCATGAATCGATGGCACCGCGTTCGCTCTCGGCCAGGCTGTGGGATCGTCTCGGGCTCGCCACGACGCGGACCACCGGCGCCGACGCCGCGGGCCTGCACAAGCGTCTCGATCGCAGCGACAAGCGGGCCGAGCGCACGCGGGAGCTGCTGGACCAGCACCTGACGCAGATCGGCTCGCTGACCGCAGCGGTCGGCGACCTCCAGACGTCGGTCGCGCGGCTGCAGCAGGCGTTCGACGAGGCGGGCGATCGGGCCGCGCTCCTGGCGCTCGCACGGAAGCACGACCTCGAATCGTTCGAGGCCGTCTCCGGCCTGGCGGCGCAGCTCGACCGCGGGGCCGGGGCGATCGACGCCCACGTCGAGCGCGCCATCGCGCGTGCGTCTCTGTCGCTCGACCCGTTCCCTCACGTCCTCATCGACGAGCTGCTGCCGGAAGACGTCTTCCGTACGCTCCTCGACGAGCTGCCTCCGCATGCCTACTGGCGGTCGAGCGGCCGCTCCCGCGATTACTGGGAGATCGACAGCGACGTCGGGCCCTGGCGGACGGAACTGGTGTGGCGATTCGTCGACCGAAAGATTATCGACGGCATGCTGCGGCCGCGGCTCGTGCAGGCGTTCAGCAGCCACCTCGCGACGTACTGGCGCGACAGCTTCGGCGTCGACGCCGCGTGCGTGCAGTACCGCACCGCCGAGAGCCGGCTGCAGCTCCGGCGGAAGGGCTACCAGCTGCGCGCGCATCTCGATCCGCCGCACGCTGCGCTGACGGGTCTCTTCTACCTGGCGCGGCCGGGCGACGATCCCCGTCACGGCACCACGCTGTACAGACCGTCAACACCGTTTCCCCTCAGGCGGCAGGGGATTTACTACCCCGAGGATCACGGGATCACGCTCGAGGCGGCGGCCACCGTGCCGTTCCGTGCCAACACGCTGCTCGTGTGGATGACGACGCTCGGGGCGCACGGTGCGGAGCTGACAGGGGCCGACGTGCCGAAGTCGATCGAGCGCTACACGTACCAGTTTCAGTTCGTGGTGGACGAGGAGACCCGGCGCCGGATCAAGAGAGGGTAGCGGAAGGTATAATGCGCCGCGACATGAGACGAGCCATCATCGCATCGGCCATTGCGGTGCTGACGGCAGGCGGCGCCGCGCACGCACAGTCGCGTCCGGACCTGAGCGGTGTGTGGATCGCGCTGGCGGCGGATATCTCCGTGCTGCTGTCGCCCGGCCAGGAGGTGTCGCTCACGCCGTACGGCGCCGAGCGCTACCGCAAGGTCGACATGGCGAAATCGCCGTCGTACACCTGTCTGCCGTACGGCCCGACGCGCGGGTTGCAATCGACCAATCCCTTCCAGATCGTGCAGACGCCGACTCTCGTCGCCATTCTCACCGAGCACATCGACTATCGCGTGATCTATCTGGACGGCCGCGCCCACCCGGAGGACATCTACGAGTATCCGGAGTGGATGGGCCACTCGATCGGCCGCTGGGACGGCGACACGCTCGTCGTCGAGACGATCGGGATGCGGGAGGAGACCTGGCTCGATACGGCGGGGTTCGAGCACAGCGCGAAGCTGCGGATGACCGAGCGCTTCCAGAAGACCGGCCCCGACACGATCCGGCTGACGGTGACAATCGACGATCCCGTCTTTTATGCGAAGCCGTTCACGTATGCGCGCGACGCGCGCCGGATGCCGAAGGACGTGCGCCTGATGCCGGCGCGATGCGCGGACAACGAGCAGTCGTCGGCGTACGCCGTGCAGGGCGTTCAGGGCCCGGAGCACAAGCGCCCGCCGACGGTCCCGAAGTAGTAGGCGGTAGGCAGTAGGCGGTAGGCGGTAGGCAGTAGGCAGTAGGCGGTAGGCAGTAGGCAGTAGGCAGCAGGCGGTGGGCAATTTGGAACCAGACTGCCTACCGCCTACCGCCTACTGCTTACTTTATTGGTCGGTTGCGGCGGAGCCGCTGAACACCTTGCGGCCGCCGGCGAGCGTCAGCGTACCGCCGTACGCCT
>CAZGLC010000181.1:5444-10181 GCA_964526235.1 uncultured Bifidobacteriaceae bacterium | reverse complement strand
CCTCCCGATCCCCGATCCCCGATCCCCGATCCCCGATCCCGGATCCCGGATCCCCGATCCCCGATCCCCGATCCCGGCTGCCAGGGGAGCCGGCGCATGAAACCCACGGCCGCCTCGGTCTCCGCGCCTGTCTCGTGGGAGGCCGCGGGGGCCAAGTCCGCCTGGCGAGCGGCAGATTTCGTCGCGCTCACGAAGCCGCGGCTCAACCTGCTCGTGCTCGTCACGGCGGTGGCCAGCGTGTACCTCGCCGCGCCCGGCGGGCTGCCGGCGGCGATCGTCCTGCACACGCTCGTCGGCACGGCGCTCGTGGCGGGCGGCGCCGCCGCGCTCAACCAGATCTGGGAGCGCGACACCGACGCGCTGATGGCGCGCACGCGCACGCGCCCGGTGCCGAGCGGCCGCCTGCGCGTCGGCGAGAGCCTGTGGTTCGCGCTCGCGCTCTCGGCGGCCGGGCTCCTGGAGCTCGCCGCGGGCGTCAACGTGCTCTGCGCGGCGGTGGCCGCGCTGACGCTCGCAACGTATGTCTTCGCCTACACGCCGCTCAAGCGGCGCACGTCGCTCGCGACGCTCGTCGGCGCCGTGCCCGGCGCGCTGCCGCCCGTCATCGGCTGGACCGCGGCCGGCGAAGGCGTGACGCTGCCGGCGCTCGTGCTTTTCGGGATCGTCTTCTTCTGGCAGATGCCGCACTTCCTCGCGATTGCCTGGCTCTATCGCGACGAGTACGCGGCAGCCGGGATTCCCCTGCTCCCGGTGCTCGAACCCGACGGCCGCCGCACGGGACGGCAGGCGCTGCTCTACGCGGCCGCGCTCTGGCCGGTCAGCCTGATGCCGACGCTGGTGGGGCTGGCCGGCGGCTTTTACATTGCCGTCGCGACGCTCCTCGGCTGCGCCCTCGTCGCGCTCGCCGCGCGCTTCGCGCGCGAGCGCTCGACGACGGCGGCCCGGCGGCTGTTCCTGTTCACGATCGTCTATCTGCCGCTGCTCTGGGGTGCGCTCGTCACCGATCGGCTGTGGATCTAGGTGGAGATCGCCGACCTCCCTGCGCTCAACGCCGTCCTGAACGGCACGTCGGCGGCCTTCCTGGCCGCAGGATACGCGCTGATCCGCCGCGGACGGATTGAGCCGCACAAGCGCTGCATGCTGGCGGCGCTGGGGACCTCCACGATCTTTCTCGTGTCGTACCTCATCTATCACTTCAACGTCGGGTCGGTGCCGTTTCCCGGACAGGGGGCGATACGGCTCGTCTACTTCGGCATTCTGATCACCCACGTGGTGCTCGCCGCCGCGATCCTGCCGCTCGCGCTCGTGACCGCCGCGCGGGGCCTCGCCGGCCGGTACGAGCGGCACGTGCGCATCGCGCGCTGGACGCTGCCGCTCTGGCTGTATGTGTCGATCACGGGCGTCGTGATCTATCTGATGCTCTACCAGTTGTACTGACGCGCATGGGCCAGCCGCGTGGCGCGCTCCTCGTCGCCGCAGTCGCGGCCGTCCAGGTCGCCCTCCTTGCGGCGCAGCCAGGCCCGCAGCTGCTCGGCGACCTCGACGCGATGCGCGGCATTCCGCCGCCGGCTCCGATGCTCATCCGCCCGCGCGCGTTTGCCGCATACGGCGCGCTCATCACGGCGGCGACGCTCGTCACGCTCTACCTCTACCGGGGCCGTGCGTTCATCGTGTACTGGATCGGCAGCTGGCTGCTCGTCGCCGGATCGCTCGCCCTGCTGGCCCGCGGCTACGGCGACGTCCAGCTCGGGAGCGTCATGCTGGGGCTCGCGCAGCTGCTCGGCATCTGGTCGGCCGGCCTGCTGTGGCTGGGCGCCGCCGCGTTTCCCGACGAGCCGCTTCGATGGACCGTCCCGGTCAAGTTCGCCGCGGTGACGGCCGTCTGGTTCCTCGCGGCGCCGCTCGTCCTGCCGCTGGTGGTGGTGCTCGCCACGGGACCCGCGGCGTCCGCCGTGCTGCTCGGATGGGCCGGCATGCGGTATTTCAAGCTGGGGCTCCGGACGGGGTACATCGGCGTCTTCGTCATCGCCGCGGGGATGGTGCTGCTCAGCAGCAGCAGCGTCGCCGCCGCGGCGGTGTCGCTCAACGCGCTCTGGGACGCGCAGGCGTTCAACCAGCTCCTCGTCTTCAACATGATCGTCTACCTGTTCGTCGCGCTCGCGATGCACGTGCTCGTCTTCGAGGACATGACCGACGCCCTCCGGCGCGCGCACGGCGACCTGGCGCAGGCCCACCAGGAAGTGAAGCGCCTCGTGATCACCGACCCGCTGACCGGCTGTCACAACCGGCGCTTCTTCGAGGAGATCGAGCGGCGCGAGCTGCAGCGGCACCGCCGGTACCGCGCGCCCCTCTCGATCGTGTTCGTCGACGTGAATCACTTCAAGCGGCTCAACGACACGTTCGGCCACGACGTCGGCGACCAGACGCTCAAGGCCATCGGCACACTCCTCCGCCGCCGCGTCCGCGAATCGGACTACGTCATCCGTTGGGGTGGCGACGAGTTCCTGCTGCTGCTCACCTGCGGGCTGGCCGAAGCGGAGCGAAAGGCCGTGGACCTGCGGGCCGCGTTCGACCGCGAGCGCGAGAGTGCCGGCCTGCCGGACGGCATCGGCCTGAGCGTCGGCGTCGCGCCCGTGCCCGGCGACGCCGAGAGCCTGACCGGCGCGATTCGCGTGGCCGACAGCCGTATGTACGAGGGCAAGCTCAGGGAGCGCAGCGACTAAAATAGAGGTCGACGTATGTCACGCTCCGCCACGACCGCCGCCGCCCGCCGCTGGCAGGTCACGCTCATCTTCACCGTCTTCGCCGTCGCCGTTGCCGCCGCCGCCGGGGCCGGCTGGTGGTACGCGCGCGAGTCGACGCCGCATCAGGGTCCGATCGTGCTCATTTCGGTTGACGGCCTCCGGCCTGCCTCGATCCAGGCGCACGGCGGGCCGGGCAATCAGCGGCCGGGCCTCGACGCGCTGGCCGCCGAGGCGGTCGTCTTCGAGCGCGCGTATGCGCACTCGCCGTTGACGCTGCCGGCGCATGCGTCGCTCCTCGCGGGCCGGTTGCCGTTCGAGCATGGCGTGCGCGACGAAGCGGGCTTCACGCTCGACGAGCAGACGCAGTCGATGGCGGAGCTCCTCCGCAGCCGCGGCTTCGAAACGGGCGGCGCCGTGTCGTCGTTCCTGCTGCGGCCCGCATCCGGCGTGGCGCAGGGCTTTTCGTTCTTCGATGCCGAGCTGCCGGACACGGAAGACGCCGCCGACGCGCCCATCGTCGAGCGCGACGGCGCCCTGACCGTGGACGCCGCCGGGACGTGGCTGCGCGCCCGCCGCGGCAACCGGTTCTTTCTGTTCGTGCAGGTGAACGAGGATGCCGCGGAGGCGGCGGTCACGCGGCTCGTCACGGAGCTCAAGGCGCGCAATCTCTACGACCAGGCGACGATCGTCCTGACGGCCGATGGCGCTGCCGCGGCCGCCGAGGCGGCGTTCGACGTGGACGCGCTCAACGTGCCGCTGCTCGTGAAGCAGCCCTGGGGCGAAGGCGCCGGCCGCCGCATCGACACGGCGGTGCAGCACATCGACCTGCTGCCCACGATCCTCGATCTCGTCCGCGCGCCGAGGCCCTCGGGGCTGCGCGGACGATCGCTGCGCGCGATCCTGGACGGCGACGAGGAAGGCCTGGGCGATCCGCTCGTCTACGCGGAGTCGCTGGCGCCACGCTTCCGGTTCGGCGGCACGGCCCGATTCGCACTTGCCGGCGATCAGCTCGTGGACGATCGCCCCGTCACGACGCCGGCGGACATCGCACCGGCTGATGAGGACCACTTCGCGATGCTCGGGTATCTCGGCGGGTCGACCCTTGCCGGATCCGAGCCGCCGGCCCTCGAACCCGCCGACGAGGCGTGGATCGACGACGCGCATCGCGGGGCGGCGGCGCTGGCGGGCCGGAAGCAGTACGCCGCCGCCATCGCCCGGCTGCGCGCGATCGTGCGGGCGCATCCGGGGCTGCCGGTCGTCCAGTATCAGCTCGGGATGCTGCTCGCGCGGGTCGGCCGCAGTGAGGAGGCGGAGCGCGCGCTTCGCGCGGCGGCTGCGGTCGAGCCCGACAATCCGTACGTGCCGATCGCGATCGCACGCGTGCGGCTGCGCGCGGGACGCCCGGAGGCGGCCCGCGACCCCGCAGCGCTCGGCGTCGCGCTCGCCGAGCGGGCCGACAGCCGCGCCCGGGCGGCGGCGCATCAGGTGGCCGCACGCGTCGCCCTCGCGCTCGATGACGCGGAGGCCGCCGAGAGGCATGCCGAGGCCGCCGAGCGTGAGGATCCGCGCGCGCCGATGCGCGGATTCGTGCGCGGCCGGCTCCGCTTCGCCGCCGGCCAGTACGAGCAGGCGCGGGCGCTGCTCGAAGAGGCTTCAGCCTGGCTCGCGGAGACCGGCGGCACACTGGAAGAGCTGCACCTGACCCTCGGCGAGACCCTCGCGCGGCTGGAGGAGTTCGAGGCCGCCGAAGCGCAGTTCCGCGCCGAGCTGCGCGCGTTTCCCCGCAGCCTCCGCGCGTACTCGAGTCTGGCGCTCCTCTATCGCGCCTCCAACCGGACGAGCGCGGTGGAGGAGATCCTCGACACGCTCGTCACCGCCACGCGCACGCCCGACGGGTACGACACCGCCGCGCGCCTCTGGACGATCCTCGGCGAGCCGGCGAGGGCCGCCGAGCTCAGGGCCGAAGCCCGCGCTCGATTTCGGCGGTGACGCG
>CAZGLC010000181.1:0-5344 GCA_964526235.1 uncultured Bifidobacteriaceae bacterium | reverse complement strand
CCCGCGCCGGATGCGCGGCGACGATCGCCAGCCCCACGCCGCTCCAGGCCAGGTTCCGCACCTTCCGCACCACGGCGAGCGCCACGCCGGCCGCGGGCGCCACGGCGAGCACCGGCGCCACGGCGCCCGACAGCGCTTCGTCGACGCCAATCCGGAACGGCACGAACTTGAACGCCACCGTGACGACGCGGTTGAGCCCCTCGAACGCGATCGCCTGCGCGAACGAGGGTGCGCGGTCGGGCACCAGCCACTGCAGCGTGAGGAACACTTCGATGGTCCCGAGCGCATGGAAGACCATTTCGAGGCCGAACGCGCGCCAGAGGCGTGCGGGGTGGCCGGCGGAGAAGCCGAGCACCGCCGCGCGCAGCTCGGCGAGCCGCGCGCGCCACCGCGGACGCGCGCCGCGCCGGTCGTCCCACGTGCCGCGCAGCAGCCGCACGAACACCGCCGCGGCCGCGCAGGCTGCGGTGAGCGCCCCGACGATCGCCCAGCGCCACGACGCCGGCAGCGGCACGGTGGCCAGGACGACCGCGGACGCGACGGCGAGCATCGCCAGGATCGACGCGCCGTAGATCAGGTTCTCGACGGCGAGCGACGACAGCGAGTCGCGCGTGGCGAGATCGTGCCGGGTGAGAAAGATCTTGGTAGGCTCGCTCGCCAGCAGGCCGAGCGGTGTGACGCTGCCGACGGCATCGCCGGCGAGAAATGCGCTGAAGGCGCGCGAATAGGTGAGCCGTGCGCCGGCCGGCATGCACAGCCGCCAGCACGCCGCGCGGACCATGAAGCGGAGGCCGGCGAGCGCCAGGATGGCGGCCAGGCCCCAGCCGACGCGCTGGATGCCGTCGAGGATGTCGCCGACGCCGGCGCGCTGGAGGACATACGCGAAGAGCGCCGCGCCGCCGAGGGTGCAGGCGACGGTCAGGAGACGCCGGCGGGCGGTGCTCACACGTGCCGGCGCGACTCGACCTGCTTCAGGGTCTCTTCAATGAGGCCTTCGTTGTCTTCCTTGGAGACCTGCCGCTGCAGGATCTTCGAGGCGATCGCGACCGACAGGTCGACCGCCTCCTGGCGGATCTGCTGCACCGCGCGCGCCGTCTCGAGCTGAATCTGCCGCTCGGCGTTCTTGACGATCCCAGCGGCCTCCGCGCGGGCCTTCTGCTTCAGCTCCTCCCGCAGCGCCTCCGCATCGGATCGGCTGCGCGACACGATCGCCTCCGCCTCGCTGCGCGCGGCGGCCATCATCTGCGCCGACTCGCGCTGCAGCCGCTGCAGCTCCTGCTGCGCGCGCCGCGCGTCCTCGAGCGACGTGACAATCGCCGCCTGGCGCCGGTCGAGCGCCTCCATCAGCGGCCGCCACGCGAAGCGCGCGAGCAGGCCCACCAGGACGAGGAACGTCAGAATCGTCCAGATGAACAGGCCCGGATCGGGCTGGACGAGGGGATTCATTTCAGCAGCACGATCAGCAGCGCGAACACTTCCGCGAGAATCGCGACGCCTTCGAGCAGGAAGAGCGGCAGGTTCACCGCGCCCGTGATCTGGGCCACCGCGCTCGGCTGCCGGGCGATGCCTTCCGCCATGCCCGCTGCGAGCTGGCCGATTCCGAGTCCGGCCCCGATGACGGCCAGTCCGAGGCCGATGCCCGCACCCATGTATGCAAGCGCAAAACCTTCCATGCGTCGTTTCCTCCGTCGGTGGTGGCTCAGTGATGAGCGTGTATGGCCATGCCGATGAACACGGCCGTCAGCAGCGTGAAGACGTATGCCTGTACCAGGACGACGATGATCTCGAGCGCGGTGATGCCGACTGCGAGCGGTACCGAGAACGCGACGCCGACGCCCATCCCGACGTACGGGCCCGCCATGTCCGTGAAGATGAACACGAACGACAGGATCGCCAGGATCGCGATGTGCCCGCCGGTCATGTTCGCGGCAAGCCGCATCGTCAGCGCGAAGGGGCGCACGAGCATGCCGAGAATCTCGATCGGGATGAGCGCGACGGCGAGAAACGGCGAGACGCCGTGCGGCACGAGGTTCTTCCAGTGCTGCACCGGGCCGTGCGCCTTCGAACCGGCGACGATGATGGCGACGAACGTGATCATCGCGAGCGCCGCCGTCACGTTGAAGTTCGACGTCGCGGTCGAGCCGCCGTGCAGCAGCCGCGCGAAGAACGACTCCTCGCCGGCGTGGAACACCCAGTGGTTGAGGAGCCCGAGCACCTCGAAGATCGGGATGAGGCCGATCGCGTTGGCCGTCAGGATGAAGGCGAAGAGCGTCAGCATCAGCGGCGTCCACGTCGCCGCCCATTTGTCGCCGACGCTCGGCCGGACCACGCTGTCGCGGATGAACTCGACGATCGCCTCGAGCGCGTTCATGAAGCCGGACGGCACGAGCCGGTCCTGCCGCAGGTAGCGGCGCACGGCGGTGGTCACGCCGAGGAAGACGACCGCGGCGACCACCCACAGCATGAAGACGTGCTTGGTCACCGACAGATCGACGCCTGCAATGGTCGGCAGATGAATGAGCGGATGATCGATCGGGCTGTTGGCGACGTGCTCGATGATCACGGCGCCGGCGTTGAACCCTTCGGCGGCGGCCTCGGCCGCGTGTTCCTGAACCTGTGTGTCGATCTGCACGGTTATCTCTCGTACGTCGTCGTGGATGCGAAAAACCGCTGAAGCCAGAGCGCCTCGACCAGGTGCAGCCCGATGAAATACGTCGTGAAGCTGATGACGAACGGCAGCGGACGCACCGCGAGCACTTTCAGCACCACCGCCACGTACGCGCCGAAGAACACCAGCTTCGCGCCGAACGCCGCGATCATGAGCGGCGTCAGCGCGTCGGGGCGCGCGGCCCACGTCCGCACCACCAGCACCGCCGTCGCCGTCGCGCCCGCGAGCGGCGCGAGCATGCCGAGCAGCACCTCGCGGTCGCTCTCCACCCCCGGGAGGGCCGTCACCGCCACGGACGAGGCGAGCGCGACGATCCCCATCCACCACACGAGCTTCATGATCCCCAGAGCGTTTTTGCCAGCTCGTAGAACCCGACGATGAGCCCGAGGAAGAGCCCGCCGAGCAGGAACCAGGGCGACGTGCCGCGCCACTCGTCGATGGCGTATCCGATCCCGCCCAGCAGGATGATGGCGCCGATCAGCGTATAGCCGACCATGGCCGCCGGTCCCGATCCGCTGATCGTCGTCTGAAGCGCCTTCAGGCCGCGGGTCGAGAAGAAGCGCAAACAGTCAATCGTAACCCACGCAGATTGACAGTGGCAATGCGCCGGGGACTATACTCCCCGTCTTGAGCACCAAGCGCGCGGTGTGGCTCGTCCGCGTCGTGCTGATTCCCGCGCTGGCGGCGTGCGCGTCCGGCGGCGCGCGCGAGGTCGCGGCGCAGGCCGGCCTGCGCGAGCGGACGATCTTCGTCAGCGCGTCCGACGGACGCGGCGATCCGGTCGACGGTCTCGGGCTCACCGATTTCGTCGTCACCGAGGACGGACGGCAGCGCGAGGTGCTGCGCGTGTCGCCCGCGACCGAGGCGATCGACATCGCGCTCCTCATCGACACCAGCGCGTCGGCCGAGCGGGCGATCGCGTCGATCCGCGACGGCGTGCGCGGCTTCGCCGCGCAGATGGCCGTCGGCAATCAGATCGCGCTCGTCGGCCTGGCCGACCGGCCGACGATGCTCGTCGACTACACCTCGAGCCAGGAGCGGCTCACGCAGGGCACCGGGCGCCTGTTCGCCATGAACGGCAGCGGGATGACGCTGCTCGACGCGCTCATGGAGGTGTCGGCCGGCCTGCGGCGCCGCGAGACGCCCCGCGCGGTGATCGTCCCGGTGATGACCAACGGCGTCGAGTTCACGAACCGGTACTCCCGCGACGTGATTGCGGCAATGCGCGCAGCCGGGGCGGCCCTCCATGCCATCGTCGTCGGGCACCTGCCCGTCGGCACCACCGAGGAGCGGGAGCGCGCCACGACCCTCGACGCCGGCACCCGCCAGACCGGCGGCCAGCACGTCACCCTGCTGACGGAGAGCGCCATCGGACAGGCACTGCTGAGGCTGGCGCGGGAGCTGACGTCCCAGTACAAAGTGGTGTACGGCCGGCCCGAATCGCTCATCCCTCCGGATAAAATCGAGGTACGGCCCGTGCGCCCCGGCGTGACGATGCGGGGCGCCCCGATGCGGGGGCAGGCAGGAGCGTAAACGTGAAGCGAGCGGTGTTGAGCACGATTGGCCTGGTGGCCGCAGTCCTGGCGGCACCCCTTCCCTCGGACGCCCAGCGGCCGCAGTTCCGCTCCACGATCGACATCGTGTCGCTGAACATCACGGTCGTCGACGGCACGAGCCGCTACGTCACCGACCTCGAGCAGACCGACTTCTCGGTCTTCGAGGACGGGATCAAGCAGGAGCTCATCTTCTTCACGCGGCGGCCGCAGCCGATCGCGCTGTCGCTGCTGCTCGACAGCAGCGCCAGCATGGAAGACAAGCTGCAGATGCTGCAGATGGCCGCCGGCAATTTCGTGAAGCGGCTGAAGCCGAACGATCTCGCACAGGTGATCGATTTCGACAGCCGTGTCTCGATCCGGCAGGCGTTCACGTCGAGCCAGGGGGAGCTGCAGTCGGCGATCCTCCAGACCGTCGCCGGCGGGTCGACGTCGCTGCACAACGCGATCTACGTGTCGCTCAAGGAGCTGGCGAAGGTGAAGGTGCAGAGCGACGAGGACGTGCGCCGGCAGGCGCTCATCGTCTTCTCGGACGGCGAGGACACCTCCAGCCTGGTGTCGTTCGAGGAGGTGCTCGAGCTCGCCAAGCGGTCGGAGACCTCCATCTATACGATTGCGCTGCGCGGAAACGATTCGAGCTCGCGCGGCTTCCGTGAGGCGGAGTTCGTGATGCGCCAGCTCGCGCAGGAGACCGGCGGGCGCGCGTTCTTCCCCGCGAAGATCCAGGATCTCGACGGCGTCTACACCCAGATCGCCGACGAGCTCGCGAGCCAGTACACGCTCGGGTACACCTCGAAGAATCCGCGCAGCGACGGCGCCTTCCGCCGGATCGTCGTGCAGGTGGCGCGGCAGAATACGACCGCGCGCACCAAGCGGGGCTACTACGCCCCGGGCCGTTGAACGCCCTTCCGCTCGTTCTCTACGCCGCCGCCGCCGTCGCGTACGCGGTGTACTTCGCCGGCCGTCAGCAGCAGGTGGGCCGCCTTGCCACGACGCTCCTGATTCTGGCGGCGCTCAGCCACACCTTTGTCATCGGCATGCAGACGATGGAGGTGCGGCACGTGCCGTTCGCGAACCCGTCGCGCGCCGTGTCGACGTTCGTCTGGCTGCTGGCGCTCTCGTA
>CAZGLC010000180.1:0-10237 GCA_964526235.1 uncultured Bifidobacteriaceae bacterium | reverse complement strand
GGCGTCCTGAACCGTGGTCTGGAGACCTCGATTCGCGCAAGGCTCACGGCCCTAGGCGTTCCCTCCGAATCCGTGGACGTGGTCGAGACGGAAGCAATTGTGCAAGTGGCAACGCTTCGCGACAAGGTCCGGCCGGTGGTTGGCGGTTTGCAGATCCGCTTCTCCCAGTACGTGTGCAGCCTCGGCTTCAATGCTGTGAGGAACGGCGTCTCTGGCTATGTCACCGCCTCTCATTGCAGCACCAAGCAAGGAGAAGTAGATGGAACCAAGTACTACCAACCATTGAATCAGGTGGCGGAGGAGTTCATCGGCACCGAGATCGCTGACCCGGCGTTCTTCAAGAACAACGGGTGCCCGCGGGGAAAAAAATGCCGCTATTCGGACGCCAACTTCAGCGACGCGGATGATGCCGTCCAGTTTGATCTTGGCCGGATCGCCAGGACGACCGGGCGAAACAACTACTCGCTTCAGATCGACGGCGACCTGCGCTTCGTCATCAGCAAGGAGGGGGTCGCGTCGAAGGGAGATACGGCCAACAAGGTTGGACGAACGACCGGGTGGACCGAAGGCGCGGTAACCAATACCTGCGCCAATACGGGCGTGCAAGGCAGCAACATCGTCCACCTCTGCCAGGATTTCGTAGAAAACACCGTAAAGATTGTCGAAGGCGGCGACAGCGGGTCGCCCGTGTTTCGGATCGGAGGCGATACCGTCACGCTCCTGGGCAATCTCTGGGGCGGCAACTCGTCAGGCACCCTGTTCGTCTACAGCCCGATCGCCGGCATCGAGAGGGAACTTGGCGCGCTGGCGACTTGCGCTGCTGGTTATAGCGGGACAGGCTGCTAGATTCCGGAACCCAGCTGGTTGACATAGTACGTAGTGTCCGGCTTCATGAAGCCGGACCGAGGACGCGTCGCGTAGAGCGCAATCGCCGATCGGCTCTGGTTTCGCAAACCATTGCTGTATTCTTGAATCGACGTCAATGAGAGTTGCGCGCTGGAGGGCGCCGCGCCGAATCACCGCCGCGTTGGTGCTGACGGCAGCAGCCGCCGTGGGCGCTGGTGTGCTACCAGCGCAGATCATCGCGGCAGGGTCCCAGCAACCGACCAGGATGGAGACGTACGACGACCTCCTCGTGCGCGTCGAGAAGAGCGCGCCGGGATTCGGCGGGATGTTCCTTGATTCAGACGGACGGCTGGCCGTCTACCTGCTCAATCCCGCTCAGTTGCCGGCCGCGCGGTCGGCCATCGAGGCGGTCTTCGGATCGAGCCGAGTACCCGCAGCAGGAGTGCGGCCCTTGCAGGGTCAATACACCATATCCCAGCTCAAGACGTGGACCGAACGCGCCGGCGCCCTCCTGAGCACGCCCGGCGTGACCATCGTCGACCTGGACGAAGCGAAGAACCGCGTCACGATCGGCGTGGCAAACGACTCGCGAATACGGACGGTGGAACAGACGCTCTCGTCTCTAGTAGTGCCGCGCAAGGCCGTCGTCATCCAGGTGACCGGCGAAATCAGGCCAGTCAGTAACCGTCGCTGACGGTCTGCCCTCCCAAAACGAATTCCCCGCGCGCGCAGACGCTTCAGTGTTCGGCGTGCCCGAAGCTCCGCTGCGCATCTTCCGGAGCGCCACAACGAGAGAGGCGGCACGACCACAGGCGGCGCCCGCGCGCACGAAAATGGTTACCGAGCGCGCATGAATTGCACGGCGCGGACGATTCGAATACGCGGCGGTTCGGCCAAGCAACGGTCGCATCAAGGCCAAGTTCTTTATCCACAGCCACTTAGCGCGTACCACCCAGAAGACACAAGACTGTCACCGGACGGCACCGCCGTTGCTCTGGCTTCCGTCGCCAGCGACCGAGAGGAGATAGGGATGAAAGGCTCGCTTTTGTTGTTCACAAGTGTCGTCGCCTTCGTGGCCTTCGCCAGCTACAGTGATGTGCTGAGCGCGCAAGGGCGCGGCGCCGGCGCGGGCGCGCGCCGCGGGGCACCCGCCACACCGGCCAAGCCGCCAGCGGCTGGTCGTGCCGCGCCAACGCGTCCAACGCCGCTGGCGCCGCAGGCTGATGCGGCTCGTGGCCGCGGTGAGCGAGGCCGGCCGGAGGCGGCGGGCCGAGGACGCGGCGACGGCGCTGAGCAAGTGCCAGCGTGGGCTCGCGAGCGTCGGCCGCCTACCGCACCGGAGTTGGTCGCGCACAACCCACAGCTTGCCGCGCGATTGCAAACGCTGCTGCCCGGAAGCGACCTGCAGACAGCCAGCGCCGGCTTCTCGAACCTCGGGTCATTTGTCGCTGCTGTTCACGTCTCCGATAACCTGGGAATTCCATTCGACCAGCTCAAGACACGGATCGTCGGCCAAGGGATGAACCTCGGCGAGGCCATTCAGGCGCTGCGGCCCGACACCGATCCGAAGGCGGCTGCCGCACGAGCCGAGGGACAGGCGCGCGCGGATCTCGCGGACGTGCGAGACAACTGACGCGGTGTGGATCGATGCGCTCGCGCAGAACGATGACACTGGCGATTCTCTGCCTCGCTGGCGCCACATCCACCGCAGCGCAGGGTCCGCCCGCCGGGGTGGGTCGTCCGCCAACAGCAGGGCCGCCGCCATCGGCCGGCACCCCGCCCGGCGAGATTCGCGGCGGCGGCGTGCCGACCGCCGCGTTCATCCAGCCTGCGCCCGCGGAGACGTTTCGCCCGCGGCTCTTCGGCGCGTGGGTCGACAGCGCGGACGTGCTTCCGCCGGGCGAGGTCTGGGCGTCCTTCTACGCCTCGCGGTGGCAGGCGCACGGGACGCACGGCGCCGATTTCTCGCTGGCCGACGTCACCGCCGGCGTGGCGCGTGGAGTGCAGCTTGGATTCAGCGTGCCCTATCACGTGTTCAGCGCCGACATGGGTGACACAACACGCGGCATGGGTGATGCGTACCTGAGCGCCAAAGTCCGCGTGGCGCGATCGGCCGATCAGCGGGCCGGCATCGCCCTCGTCCCTGCCCTCGAGTTTCTCGGCGCGAGCTCTGCGGCGTTGGGCTACCGCCGCGTCAATCTGGTCTTGCCCGTCAGCGCCCATGTCGATCGCGGGCCGGTGCGCGTGACAGGCACCGGCGGCTACTTTACACGCGGCTCGCTCTTCGGCAGCGGATCACTCGAAGCGCGCCTTGGCGCGCGCGCGGGTGTCGGCGGCACGCTCACGCACGCCTACTCGACAGAGGACAATCGGCTCGACGAGACTCTGGCAGACCGGCGCCGCACGGATGTGAGCGGCAGCGCCTATCTCGTCGCGTCGCCAGCCCTCATCTTCTTCGGCGGCGTTGGCCAGACGGTGGGTGGTGCAGACCGCTCGCTGGCGGCCACGGTTTTCAGTGTCGGTGCGGCGGTCAATCTCGCGCGCCCCGGTGCGCGCCAACCGTAACCGACGCGTACAACGCCGCCTGCTTCATTCCACAGCTTCCAGCCCGTGTCGGTGATGACGAACCAGGAGTGCCATCCGACAAATTGGGGCATCCTATCGGCGTGAAATAAGCGGGCGATCCCGTCAGGTCGGACCAAGCGGCAGTTCACGCTTCAGAGGTGGATGGGCCGTCAATTTTATTGCGGGACGGACTTTGTCGGGTCCGTCCCGGCGACCCTACCGTATGCCAGCCCGTCGACCAGGTGAGCGCCTGGTTCGCTGGGCCGGCCCGAATGTCACTTTGACCGCTCCTGAACGAGCCCATTCATGTCTGATGTCACCGCTGCGTCGATGCCCGGCCAGTCGGCGCTTCCTGGTGCGGGATCCCACGTGGGGGTCGGACTGCTCAGCACGTAGCTGCTGTCGAAGCTCGCGTCCGGCGGAAAATCGTTCCGACCGTAGTACGGGTATTTGGTCACGTTCGACCCGCCGGCCCACATGACGTTCAGGTCGGATGGAACGCTGAAGAAGTACTTGTCCGAGGTCGGCACGCCGGGGTTGGTGCGATCGCCGGAAATGCCGGTGTTGTTGCTGAGCGTATCGGGGTCATTGTGCCGCACCACGTTATTCGTGAATACAAACTCGGGATTGGCGTCGCCGAAGGAGAAGCTGATCGCCCGGCTCTGAAACGACGTGTTGTGGTCCACCGCCCACGCGAGGAGCTGTACGATCTGACGGTGGATCCCGGCGAGAAGGTGAACCTGCAGGCCACAGCCGATCCAGCGCTGATGAGCCACCTGCGCCAAGAGTTAGCGCGTATGCGGTGATCAGCCGCAGCACCAGACAGTCTGGTCCGATCAGGAGGCGACAGCTGGACGCGCTGTCGACATCGGGTAATCTTGGAGCGTGGCTGAGACGCGGGACCGACGCGGTTCTGATCTCCGGGCACGGGTCGCGACCCTGGTGTTCGTCATGCTGCTCGCGAGCGGCCCCTCAGTGGCGCAGAACGCGCAGCCTGGGGCCGCGGCGACGGCCGAAGCTCTGGCGGCGTTACTGCAGAAGGACGCTTCGGGCTTTGCGTCGACGAACGCCCCATGGCAGTTCACGTTTCCGCGCGATCACGGAGCGCACCCGGATCACCGGACCGAGTCGTGGCAGGTCAGCGGCAGTCTCGTGAGCCGCGAAGGGCGCCGTTTCGGTTTTCAGCTGGCATTTTTTCGGATTGGCGTCACTCCGCCCGCCACCCCAATCGGACCGTCGGCGTGGGCGACCAGGGACGTGTACTGGGCCCAATTCACCCTCGGCGATGCGGCTGCCAATCGTGCTTACCAGTTCGAGCGGGTCGAGCGGGCCGCGATGGGTCTGAGCGGCTCGGAGGCGTCGCCGGCGCGGGTGTGGGTCGGGGACTGGATCGTGGAAATGCGGGACGCCCGCAAGGACAGCGCGACGTTCTCCTTGCGCGCCGCGAATGCGGACGTGCGCATCGCATTGTCGTTGCGCAGTGCCAAGCCGCCGGTCATTCCCGCGATGGGTGACGGGCGGCGCGCCAGCTCGAACGCGCCCAATACCTTCTACGCGTACCTGATGACGCGCCTGCTCGCCACGGGAACCGTTCATATCGCAAACCAGGTGTTCGAGGTCGACGGCCATGCGTGGCTCGACAGGGCGTGGGGCCTCGTACCGCTGCCCGTGGGCGCAGTGGTATGGGATCGGTTCCTGCTTCAGCTGGACGAGGGGAGCGAGCTCATGGCCTTGCGATTCCGGCGGCGCGACGGCAGCGGTGAGCCGATCGTGACCGGAATCCTCGTGGCCCGGGACGGCTCGATGCGCACGCTGGCCGAGGGCGCACTGGACATCGACCTGATCGACCGCGCCACCGATCCGGGCGAGGGAACGCCGGTTTCCGCACGATGGCGATTGCGCGTCCCTGGGGAGCAGATCGAGCTCCGCCTCACTCCCCACGTCACCGCACAGGGCACACGCCTCTCGCTACGTTCGTGGGCGGGGGCGATCGGCATACGGGGCACCGCGCGTGGGCAGGCGATCGAAGGACAAGGTTATGTGGAGCTGGCCGCAGACAGCGAGACAGTTCGCCGGCGCTGAGCTCGCGGCGCGGACCCTGCTCGTCATGAGTCTTGCGCTGCCCCTGGCCGCGTGCCGTGCGCAGCCCGGGGACGTGAAAGAGCCCGCCGCCACGTTCACATCGCCGTTGGGCTTCGTGCCGGTCGAGCCGCAGCGGCCAGGTTCCGCGGCGGCGGGCTACGATGCGCTGGTGAACAAGGCGTATGTGACCTGCGGGATCCCGTACGCCGCATACCGGAAAACCGCTCCTGCCGCGGCGCCCGCCCGGCGCCTGCCGGGTCGCACCGGTCGAAACGCTGATCTGCCGTACAGCCTCACGGCACACCAGACGCAGGCCGGCGTCGAGCTCGTGACGCCCAACTGCCTGGGCTGTCACGCCGCGTATGTTGGCGGCGAGCTGATCGTCGGGCTGGGCAACGAGTCGATGGATTTCACGCAGGACGCCAGGGCTGCCGCGGAAGCCGCGGGCATCCATGTGGTCGGAGAGGCGGAAACCGCCGAATGGCGCAAGTGGGCGGACCGCATCGATGCGATTGCTCCCTATATCAGGACGGACACAGTGGGCGTCAATCCCGCGGTCAACCTGACATGGGCGCTGTTCGCCCACCGCGATCCAGAGACCCTCGCCTGGTCCAGCACACCGCTCCTCGACCCGCCACCGACGCAGCCGCTTCCGGTGAGCGTGCCGCCCTGGTGGCGGATGCGGAAGAAGAACGCGATGTTCTACACGGCGGCCGGACGCGGCGATCACGCGCGTCTGATGATGCTCGCCTCCACACTGTGCACCGACACCGTGGAGGAAGCGCGCAGCATCGACTCGTATGCGCCCGACATCCGGGCGTTCATCTCTTCGATCGAGCCGCCCACATATCCCTTCGAGATCGACCGGACGCTCGCCGATCGGGGCCGCGACGTCTACGTGCAGCACTGCTCCCGGTGCCATGGCACGTACGGCGGGAATCCGACCTATCCCAACCTGGCGATCGGACTCGACGTGGTTGGCACCGACCCGGCACTCGCGCTGACGGCGGTGAGCGGCAGCGAGGCGCCCTTCTTGGGCTGGATGCAGAGATCCTTCTATGGCGAACGGTCGCGGCTGGCGCCCGCCCCGGGCTACGTCGCGCCGCCGTTGGACGGGATCTGGGCGACCGCGCCCTACCTGCACAACGCTTCCGTCCCCACGCTCGAGACGCTGCTCAACAGCGCGGCGCGCCCGACGTATTGGCTGCGGTCCTTCGAGTCATCCGACTACGACGCGCGCGCGGTCGGCTGGAAGCACACCGGGCTGTCCCATGGGAAGAGCGGCGCGGGAGACCCGCGCGAGCGCGCGCGGATCTACGACACGACGCTTCCCGGCTACGGGAACGAGGGGCACGTGTTCGGCGACGTCCTCACCGACGCCGAGCGTGCCGTGATTCTGGAATACCTGAAGACGCTGTGAGCGCGCGCATCGCGCGCCTGTCACCAGTCTTCCCGCACCGCCCGCACCGACGCGTCGCCCATTGCCGCGCGTCCGCTCCAGAGCGCGGTGGCGGCGGCGGCGGCAATCAGCGCTGCCGCAAGACCCGCAAGCGCCGCCCACGGCACGTCGACCTCCATCGTCCAATGGAACGACTGCCGGTTGACGACGTGGACGAGGACGAGGCTCGAGACCCACCCAAGGACGAGCCCGGCTCCGGCGCCGATGGCGGAGACGATCAGGCCCTCGGCACCAAGCATGACCCCGATCTCCCGGCGGGTCATGCCGAGGTGGCGCAGCACGCCGAATTCCCTGCGGCGCGCGAGCGCCTGGGCACCGAAGCTGACGCTGATGCCGAATAGGCCAATGACGATAGCCGCGATCTGAAGCGCGTAGGTCACCCTGAACGTGCGGTCGAATGCCGCAAGCGAGGCGGCGCGCACCTGGTGCGTCGTGGCGATCTCGATTCCAGGCGCGTCGGCGAGGCGCGCGCGGAGCGCGCGCCCGACATCGAGCGGCGCCGCGCCGGCGGCGAGCCAGATCATGGCGTCGTTGGCGAACGCGTCGCCGGTCAGCTCGAGATACAGCTCGCGCGACATGACGACGGCCCCGCTCGGACGCGCGTAATCACGCCAGACACCAGCAACGCTGAAGGGTGTGGGCCGGTTCTCGATCGGCAGTACGATCGTATCGCCCGTGCGCCAGCCATGGAGATCGGCGGCGACCTCGGACACCCATGCCGGCGGAAGTGCACTGCTCCCGGGCGCCCATGCCGCGCCGGTGAGCGGCAACCCCTTCACATACGCGGACGAGGCGGCGAGCAGCGTGACCGGTGGGTTGGGCGGCTCGAGCAGCAGATTCTGGCTGCGCAGGAATTCGACGCGCTCGACGCCGGGCGTCGCGGCCAGCCGCGCCTGCTCGTCCGGGGTGAGGAATCCGGTATCGCCGCGGCGCTGCACGCTCAGGTACAGATCCGCCGGCAGCATCTGCGTGAGCCACGCCTCGAGCGAAGTGCGGAACGAGTGCACCATGATGAGCATCGCGACGATGAGGCTGAAGCTCGCCACGACGGCCGCGACGCTGATCGCCACCTGACGAGGCGTCGCCTGCAGTTGCGCGATGGCGAGCGCGGCGCTCGTCCGGCGGGGGATGGGCACGCGACGGAGGACGACCTCCGCCAGCCGCGGGAGCACGAGCACGAAACCGATCAGGAGCAACGCGATCGAGAGATGTCCCCCGATCGGCAGGCCGGGGATGGGCGGCGCGAGCGCCAGGAGCGCGCTGAGACTCATGAGCACGAGGCCAGGCCACACGGCGTGGGCCGGCTCGAGCGCCTCTTCCACGTCGCCGGCGCGCAGCGCCGGGGCCGGCGGGCGCCAGGCGGCCTCCAGCGCCGGACCAACCGCGCCCGCGACGGCGAACGCCACACCGAGGGCAAAGTACACGGCGAGCGCGGAGGGCTCGACGTGCAGCGCGGGCGTGATCGAACGGAAGTACCCGGCGCCGAGGTCGGCCCCGAAACGGGCGAGCGCGTAGCGTGCGGCCGCGTAGCCGAGTGCGATCCCGAGCGCCGAGCCGAGCACCCCGACGAGGGCGCCCTCTGCCGCGAGCAGTGCCGCCAGCGTGCGGCGGGTGACGCCGAGCACCCGCAACAGCGCAAGCTGTGTGCGGCGCCGGACGAGCGCCAGCACCTGCGACGAGAACACCAGGAACGCGCCGGTGAACAGCGCGATGAGCGCGAGCATCTCGAGATTCAGGCGGTAGGCGCGGGTGAGATCGGCGCCGCGCGCAGCCTCCGCGTCAGGCGTGGCCGCCTGCACGCCCGGCGGCAGATGCGGCCGGAGCGCCTGGTGAAAGGCGGTGACGTTTACACCCGGTGCAAGCCGCAGATCGATGCGGTTGAGACGCCCCAGCCGCTCGAGCCGCCATTGGGCGTTCGCAATGTCCATGACGGCGAGTCGCTGGCGGTCAGCGCCTGCCGGCAGCAACCCCGCCACCTTGAAATCGCGGCGCCCGGTGCCCACCAGGATCGAAAGGGTGTCGCCCGGCTCCAGTCCAAGCCACGCGGCGGCGGCAGGGCTCAACAGGAGGGCGTCGGGCTCGAAGAGCGCGGCCGTGGCGCCGCGCTCCGCCGCCAGGAGTGCCGGCTGTACCTGCGCCGCACGGAGAGGATCGAGACCGACGATCCTGAGCGTGCCGCGGTGGTCGGCGAGCGGCACGTCGAGCTCGAGGACTGGAGTCGCGGCGTCGACTCCGCGCATGCGTGCGATGCGCACATAGAGACCTTCGTCGAAGCCCGCCCGGGGCCCGCGCACCACCAGATCGGCCTCGCCGGCCAAATGCTGCGCGGCGAGGCTCAGCTCGTTGAGGGCGCTCGAATTGATGAGGTGCACCGCGACGCCCAGCGCGACGCCCAGCGCAACGGCCACCACCGCCAGCAGCGCGCGGCCCGGATGCGCGCGCAGCGGGCCGGTGACGAGCGCGTGGATCAGCGTCGCGTGCCCGCCGGCGGGAGAGACGGCCGTCATGGTCGTTGCGGCACGAGCCCGGCATCCGTGAGCGCGTAGACACGATCGGCCGTGGCGGCCGCGGCGGCCGAGTGCGTGACCAGGATGCCGGCACCACCGCCGCCCTTCACCTGCGCGCGCAGCAGTTCGAGTATCTGCCTCGCGGTATCCGCGTCGAGGTTGCCGGTCGGCTCGTCGGCGAGCAGCAGCGCCGGTCTATGGACCAGGGCGCGCGCAATGGCGACGCGTTGCATTTCGCCGCCCGACAGCTCGCGCGGATAGCTGGCCGCTGTCCCGGCGAGACCCACGGCGGCGAGTACCTCCGTGAGCCGGGCCGCCGTCGCCGCCGCCGGTGCGGCGTTGAGCGCGAGCGGCAGCGCCACGTTCTGCGCGACGGTGAGGTGCGGCAGCAGATGGAAGGCCTGGAACACGAAGCCGATGCGCGCCCGGCGCACGAGCGTACGAGCCGTGTCGTCGAGGTCGGTCAGCTCCATGCCATCGAGCGCGACGCGGCCGCTGTCGGGTACGTCCAGCCCCGCGATCAGATTGAGCAGTGTCGATTTGCCGACGCCGGATTCGCCCATCACCGCGACATAATTGCCGCGCTCCAGCTGGAGATCGATCCCGCGCAGCACGGTACGGGCGCGCGCGCCCCCGTAGGATTTGACGAGGCCGGTGACTGCCAGCACCGGCGCGCCGTCGTGCTTATCCGCACAGCCGAACGTCACGAACGACTCATATCCGTGATCCGCGTCCACTCCGCGTCGCTCACCGGCATCACCGACAGCCGTGACATCCG
>CAZGLC010000179.1:9100-10297 GCA_964526235.1 uncultured Bifidobacteriaceae bacterium | reverse complement strand
AGGAGCACGCGCTGCCGCTCGCCGCCGCTGAGCGTGGGCAGGCGGCGATCCCGAAACTCCACACATTCGCAGCGCCGCATCGCGGACTCGACGGCGTCGCGATCGCGGGCAGACTCCGTCCACGCAACGGCGTGGGGATACCGCCCCATGAGGACGAGCTCCTCGACGGAGAATGCGACCTCGGCGCGAATCATCTGCGGCAAATGGACGATCGTGCGCCCGAGGTCGCGGGCCGACCAGGCCTCCAGCCGACGGCCGTCGATGACGATCTCCCCTGCGCTCGGCCGCCGCAGTCTCGCAATCAGATCGAGCAGCGTGCTCTTGCCGGCGCCGTTGCGGCCGATGAGCGCCACGAATTCTCCAGGCTCGACGCCGAAGCTCACCTGCTGCAGGATGGTGGTCGCACCCGCCTGCCATCCCGCGCCGCGAACATCCAGCAGCGTCGTCACCGGCCGACTCCGTGCAGCCACAGCGCCATCGTCTCAGTTGCTTCGATGACCCGCGGTCCGGGAATCACGAACGCGTCGCTGATCACGGCGTGCACGCGGCCGGCGCGCGCCGCCTCGATCCGCTGCCGCTTCCACAGGCCTTCGGTCAGCGCCTGGCGCGATCGGCGCTCGTCGGGCGTGTCGCCCATGTCGCCTGCGTCGATGATCACGTCGGGCGCGAGACGAATCACCGTCTCCATGGAGATCCGGGGGTACTCGGGCAACCCGGTGTCGGACAGGACGTTGACACCGCCGGCAATGGCCGCCAGATCGCTCATGTACGAGCTGCGGCCGACGGCGACCAGGTCCGTCAGCGTGCCAGGGCGGCGCCCGACGATGAGCAGTACTTTCTGCGGCCGGCGGCCGGCAACGAGGGCACGCACGCGATTGAGACGCGCCTCGAGGGCCGCCACCAGCGCCTCGGCGCGATCCGGCACCCCCGCGGCCTGGCCGATGGTTCGAATCGACGAAAACACCGTCGCGAGCCCGCCACGCTCGACGGTGACGAACGGAACCTTCACCGTCGCGAGCCTTCGCTCCAACCCATTCGGGCCGGGATGCACGATCGTGAGGTCGGGCCTGAGCCTCGCAATCAGCTCCACGTCCGGCTGCAGAAATGTGCCGACCTTCGGGAGCGCAGCGACGGCCGGCGGGAATCGGCAGTAGCGCGACACGGCGACGACCCGGTCGCCCAGGTCGAGGGCGAACA
>CAZGLC010000179.1:0-9000 GCA_964526235.1 uncultured Bifidobacteriaceae bacterium | reverse complement strand
GTGAAGCCGGGATACTTGAACGCGCGCGGCCGGCCGGCGGCGAAAAACGACCCGTACGTCGCGCCGCCGTGAAATAGATCGAACGTCGTATCCACGCGGTTGTTCCACCGGTTGGTCACGACGAAGGTCGCCATGTGCCCGAACACGCCCGGCACCAGGAAAAAGCCGGGAATGATGATGTCTTCGGCTGTTTCCGACCGGGTGTACGTGTAACCGCCGGAGAGCCGGAGCGAGGAGGTCGGCCGCGCCTCGATTGCGGTCTCGATCCCGCGCGAGAATCCACCGGAGCTGTTGAGGTATCCGAGCGAACGCCCGTAGGGATCCGTGTCGGGCCGGATGCCGCCTGCCGAATCGAACGCCGTGAGCGACGTCACCTGGTTGTAGAACGCCGTCGCCGACACCAGCAGGCGGCTCCGGAACAGGTACTGATCGACGCCGGCGTCGATGGTCCTGTAGCGGTCCGGCTCGAGGCGCGGATCCCCGTACGGCGTGAAGCCGACGCGGCCCGTGATTGGATCGGTGTCGAATCCCCCGCCGAACCGTTCGTACATCGCCGGCGCGCGAAACGCGTTGCCGCCATGAATCCGCAGCTTGGTGTCGGACGCCGCCACGAAATATGCCGCCGACACGTCGCCGGTCAGCGCGCTTGGGGGCGACACGACTGCAACGCCGTCGTAGGGGCTCGTCGCCCCCACCGCGATCAGCCGCGGGTTCGAGAGGCTGAAGCGCTGCGCCCGGCCAGACACCGCCAGCTGCAGCCGGCGGTCCATCAGGGCAAACTGCGCGGACGCGAATGCGGCGTTCGCATCCTGCCGGATCTGCGACTCGGTCTGGGTGCGGCGTGGAGCAGGCAGATTGTTGTCCTGGCGATCGTGAAAACGCTCGCGCTCGAATTCGTATCCGGCCGTCAGGTTCACCCACGACCGCGGCGCGAGGAATGCCCGCACGTCGGCGGTGTCGATCTCGCCGACGATGTGCGAGAAGCTCTCGGCGGCCGGCTGGAATCCGCGACCCAGCGGGCCGTTGGTAAAGACGCGCCGCGTGTACACATGCTGGTAACTGGCCTGCCAGCTCACGGCCTGCCACGCGCTGTGACGAAAGCGCAGCGCGTCCGTGTGGAACGCCGACGTCCGCAGGCTGTCGGGATCGTCGCGGCCTGGAATATATGTGGCCGGGCCGATCTGAAACGGCAGCCCGCGATTGTTCAGCGCAATCTGCTCCGGCGTCACCGGCACCGCGTTGACGATAATCGCTTGCGGGATGTTGGCCGCCGGAATGCCGCTCGCGGTGGGACTCGTGTTGGTCTGTACCCGATCGTTCGAGCCAAGCACCCGCACCATGAGATTGGCCGTCTGTGTGACGTCGACGTGCACCAGCCCGTGCGCGCCAGTGCTCCGCGTCGAGTCGTTCCCATCGAGTCCGTCGAGCAGGTTGAACTGCAGCGCGCCGGCCGAGTACCGCAGACGATCGTTCAGGGCGCCGCCGCCGACCGATCCCCGGGCGCGAATGTGGCCGAGGGAGCCCCCCTCGACCTGCCCTTCGCCGCGGAAGGCGCCTCCGCCCGGGCGCGTCACGATGTTCACGACACCGCCCACGGCGTTGGTGCCGTACAACGACGACCCCGAGCCGCGCACTACCTCCACGCGCTCCGCCGCCACGAAATTGAGGGTGGAGAGAAACGACGTCGCGTCGGCCTGGATGGTCGATGCATCACGGAAGCGCATGCCGTCCACGAGGACGGCCGCGGCGTCGGGGCGCAGACCGCGGATCCGCATGGAGGTGAACTGACCGGGCCCGCCGCTGTTTCGCACCTGCACGCCGGGGGTGAACCGCACGATCTCGCTGAGCGCGTGCTCGTTGCGCGCCTGGATGTCCTGGGCCTCGATAATCGTGATGGCCTTGGACGTTTCCTGTGTGACCTGAGGAAGTCCGGCTGCGGTCACGACAATGGAATCGTCAATCCCAGCGACCTCCAGCTCGATGTCGAGCGTGACACCCGCACCCGCCGTCACCGTCACCACCTCGGTGCGCCGGCGGAAGCCCGGCTTCCCGATCTCCACGACACACACACCGGCCGGCACGTCGTCGATGCGGTACGCGCCGGTGCCGTCGGAGACCGCGGTGCGCGTGACGGTTGCGTCCTCTCGAGCGAGTCGCACATCGGCGCCCGGCACTCCCGCGCCCTGCGCGTCGGTGACCCGGCCGGTCAGCGCCGCGCCTTGCGCGAAACTTGGAGGCACAACACCGAGAGTAAGCAGACACACGAGGACCAACACGGAACGTCTCATCAATGCACTCCTTGAGAAATGGTGGGGCGAGCCTTGTCAGGCTCGCCAGGCGAACTGAACACCAGCGCCGGCCGGCCATCGGCCGTGGTGAGAATTTCGGTATCGACGGCAAACACCTGCCGGCAGCGGCCGGGCGTCAGGACCTCGCCTGGCAGACCGGAGGCGACAATGCGGCCTCCGTGCAGCAGCGCGGCATGGCTCGCAAACCTGAGGACCGTTCCCAGGTCGTGCATGGCCACCGCGATGGCCGTGCCGGTGGACGCCAGCGTGCGGCACAGCGTCAGGATCGTCAGCGTGTGCTCCACATCGAGATGCGCGGTCGGCTCGTCGAGGAGGAGGACGGCTGGTTCGGTGGCGACGCACCGCGCAATCGCCACGCGCTGGCGTTCGCCGCCGGACAGACGGTCAATGGTGCGCGTGCGGAGATGGTCAAGATCGCACCGGACAATCGCGTTCTCGATCGCCGCGCGGTCACGTGTCCCTTCCGGCGAGAAACGGCCACGATGGGGATGACGCCCCATCGCCACTATTTCTTCCGCCGTGAAGGCGAAATCGCAGTGTGTGTCCTGTGGAAGAAAGGACACGCGCTTCGCGATGTCCTGACGCGACATGCGCGCCAGGGGCTGGCCGTCGAGGGTCACCGTGCCGCTGGACGGCTGCCAGAGCCCTGCGAGCGCTCTGAGCAATGTGCTCTTCCCGCTGCCGTTCGGCCCGACGATCGCGGTGATGGCGCCCGGCGCGAACGCGAGCGTCGCGCTGTCGAGAATTCGGCGGCGCCCGCGCACCACGGTCAGGTCTGTCCCGCTCAGGACGGCGGTCATTCGTGGACGTCCCGGAGACGCCGGAGCATCAACAGCAGGAACAGCGGCGCGCCGCACATCGCCGTCACGACGCCGAGGCGAATTTCCGCGGGCGGCCTTACGGTCCTGGCCGCCAGATCGCACAGGATGACGAAGGCGGCGCCCGCAAGCGCGCTGGCCGGCAACAGCGTCCGATGCCCGGGCCCCAGCAGCAGGCGCACCGCGTGCGGGACGATGAGCCCGACGAACCCGACCAGCCCCGCCACCGCCACCGATGCACCCGTCAGAATGGCCGACGTCGCGACGAGCAGCCGCTTCGCCGGCTCGACGTCGACGCCAAGTGACACGGCGGCTTCTTCTCCAAGCAGCAGCAGGTCGAGCGTCCGCGCCTGCAGCAGGGCGGCGCCCAGTCCGACCAACACGAAGGGCGCCGAGATCCCGACGTGCGCCCAGGTGCGGGAGTCGAGCCCGCCCATCATCCAGAACACGACCTCCTGCGCCACCTGCCAGGTGACGATGTTGATGGAGAGGAGGAGGCTCGACATCGCCGTCAGGAACGCACCGACGGCAATGCCGGTGAGGAGCAGCGTCGTCATCGGCGTCGAGCCGCCCCGCGTGGCGATGGTGTAGACGAAGAGGAGCGCCAGAAGCGCGGACGCGATTGCCGCCAGCGGCACGGCCACGACCGACGCGGCGCCCCACCCGCTCACGAACACCGCGACGGCACCGAGCACCGCGCCCGGGCCGACGCCGGTCAGGCTCGGCTCCGCCAGCGGATTGCGAAACAGGCTCTGCATGATCGCGCCCGCCGTGGCGAGCCCGGCGCCGACGATGGCCGCCACCAGCACGCGCGGCACGCGCAGGAGCCACACGATCGCTTCATCCGCTCGCGTGATCGCCGGCAGGTCGAGCCAGCCCGCGGGCAGCAGCTTCACGGCCAGCACACGCACGACCATCGGCCACTCGAGCGTCGTGCTCCCGATGACGACTCCGGCGACCGCGGCCAGGATCAGCACCGGCACGACGAGGACATGAAAGAGCGCCGGCGAGATGCGGCCGGACGCCACGCTCACGATGGGCCTCCGTACAGCGCTTCGGCCAGCGCCTCGACGAACCGCGCCGTCAGCGGCGACAGCGGCAGGAACACGTGATGCTCGAACACCACGACCTGCCCTCGCCGAGCCGCCGTGGTCGCCCCGATCGCCGGGTGTGCCAGCAGCCGCTGCCGCACCTGCGGAACGAGGCCCCGGTCGGCCCCGGCGACGATCCATTCGGGATCCCATCGCACGATGTGCTCGTCGGTGACGCGGTCGTACCCGACGAATCCGTGCGTGGCGGCGACGTTCTCCGCACCGAGGACGCGAAGGATGTCCGAGAAGAGCGTGTCGGAGCCGTAGCTGTAGACGCCGCCGAATCCCATCACCCGCGGTGACGGTGCGCCTGCGGGCTTGCGGGCGGCGGCGCGGTCGACCGCGGCTCGAAAGCGGCGCGCTTCCGCCTCCGCACGCGCATCCTCGCCGGTGAGATACCCGACAAGGCGGATGTGCTCCTCGATCGACACCAGGGTCGGAAACATGGTGGGGATCCGGTACACCGGCACGCCGGCCGCTCGCAGGAGTCCTGGCATGTCCGACCGGGCCTCGGCGGGGTTGAATACCAGATCCGGGTCGCTTCGCAGCACACGCTCCACATCGGTGGCGACGACGGGCGCGTACGTACGCGCCAATTCGTACACGTTGCTGATGCGTTCCTGATACGCGCTTTCGCTGACGCCCACCACGCGCTCGGGGGGAAGAATCGAATAGAGGAACTCGTCGCTGGACATCGACTGCGAGACGAGGCGCCGTGGCGCGGTCTCGACCCTGGTGACCACGTCGTCGGCGCCTCTCGCGTCGCGGGGGAAAGACGCGCGGCCCATCCGCACGGTGCGACTGCCGTATCCCTCAAAGGGGCGCTCCGGGCGCGGCAGCAGGCTCGCCGGCGTCACATAGGCCGCGGCGATACTGGCCGCGACCACGGCGCCCGCAAGCGCGACGAGCGGTGCGCTTCGGGTCATCCTCACCACGCGCGCGACCAGCGATTGCCTTCCTTGCCGGTTTCGGCCCGCAGCGAGCCGCTCACACCCGCGTCCTTCTCGAGCTTGCGCCCGAACAGCCAAAGAAGGTCCGAGAGGCGATTGAGATAGGCGAGGATCGTCGGCTGCACCGGCTCGCCCGCTTCGGCGAGCCTGACGACGCCGCGCTCGGCGCGGCGACAGACGGTGCGGGCGACGTCAAACGCGGCGGCGGCGGTGTGGGCGCCAGACACCGACCAGTCCGAGAGCATCCCCTCGATCGTCTCGATCCGGTGGACCTCCGCAGTGAGCCGCTCGACCATCGCCGTGTCGATGGGCACCTGCGGCTTGGGACTCTCAGGCGGGGTGGCCAGCGCGGAGCCGACCTTGAAGAGCTCGCGCTGCACGCCGTGCGCGAACTCGGCGATCTCGCGGTCGTCGCAGATCGAGCGGGCAAACCCCAGTGTCGAGATCAGCTCGTCGACGTTGCCATAGGTGTCGACGCGGAGCGAGGCTTTCGAGACGCGGATGCCCCCGGCGAGGCCGGTCTGTCCGCTGTCACCGCGGGTCGTGGCGATGCTGCCCATGTCTGTCCTCCAGCAGGCGGCGGACAGACGACGGCAAGAATAGGTGTGCTAGACACATGCTTCCTGTTCTCCGCAGAAAGGCAGCCGCTTCACCTTTGGCAGGTCTCCTGGCTCGGAAGGGGCAGCGTGTCATCTGCTGCCGGCTGCTTCACCTTCCCCAGCCGAGCGGCTGAGTGGTCGATCGAAGCAGCGCGCCTTCACTCACAGTGGCGGAACCGCGCCGGACTTGCACCGGACTTCCCTGTTAGGCCCGTCGTGGGCACCTCAGGCAGCGAGGACGTTACCACGAGTCCTCGCTCCCGCACAATCGATCAACCCTCGCCAGAAGGCGAGGGATTGTGGGTCAGTCGGCCGCGAAACAGTAGATGAGGCCGGCGCCGCCCGTGCCGCGGAGGTTGTCCGCCGAGCACCCCTTGGACGGATGCGACGAGTTCCACGGCGAGCCCGGCTTGCCGAACGCGAGCCGGTCGTGATGGCCGACGGTCGCGCTGCCGGCGCCGCTGCTCGTCCAGTTGTTGCACGTCATCTCGGTCGCCCGGCCGTCGGTCGTCGACCCCGTCAGGATGTCGTGGCGGTTCGGCCCGCCGGCCGGGTTGATCTGGCGTCCCTGCTCGTCGAGCGCGGTGTCGTTGTTGATGTTCGCTGTGTCGGTGTGCAGCACGTCGAGGTTCTGCGCGACGAGCTGCCCCTTCACGTTGTACCAGGGCCCTGCGCCGATCCGATCGCGCGCGTTGACGCCGCCGGCACCGTTCGTGCTCAGATACGCGCGCCACATGCGGTTCGGTGCGCTCGTCGCCTTGGCCAGCTGCTGGCAGACTTTGTCGGCGCCGGCGAGTCCGCCGAAATCGGCGCTCCCCGACGTGGCGCTCGAGACGAAGAAGCCGGGACGATTCTGCTGCGCTGAGACGCGGTCTACCAGGACGGCCGCCACTGACATGGCGGTGACGAGGGCGAAGACGAGAGCTCGATGCATGGCGCACCTCCCACAAGAACGTCCGGGCCATTATATGTGCCGGCCTCGGACCGCAACCTCAGGTGGGCGAAGATCGGCCGCTCCTCGTCGCCGGTTTCGGCGCGCAGCGGACGCCCGGCGAGCCGGACTGCGGGAAACTGCTTGAGGCTGACGACCCCGCGCACGTTGCCGCCGACCGCGAAGATGATCCCGCGCGCGCCATCGACGCGGACGACGATGTCGCAGTGGCTGCGCGCGCCGACGCCCATCTGCAGCCGCCGCTCGGCGAGCGTGCGGTACGCCGGACGCCGCGACGAACAGAGCAGGTCGCCCGGCGCGATCGCCGTCTCGCCGGCGTCGTGCGCGACGAACGCCGCCTCCGGCGCGCGGCCGTCGCGCGCGCGGAGCGCCTGATCGATGTAGCTATGGTGCGCGATCGCGCGCTGGAACTGCGCGGACGCACCGAGTCCCGCCTCGCACATCACCCAGGAGATGAACGCCGCCGACCACGGGGCGTTCCACCGCGCCGTGATGCCGTCGGGCCCGTCCCAGCGCTCGTTCTGCCGCGCGACGATCCAGGCGCCCTCGGGCGTCACGGCCCAGTAGCCGGCAATCGACGGGGCGACGCGCTCGGCTTCCGCCGGCGGCAGCCGGGATCGCCGCCGCGGCTCGCCGCGGCTGTCGTCGTCGCCTCCCTCGGGCGCCGGCGCGACGCGGAACCCGAAGAATCCCCACTCCTGCACGGCGAGATCGACGATGCGGCGCCGGATGTCGGTGGAGGGCAGGCTGCGGCACGGGCGCGGGTCGATCCGCATCGACCCCGGGACGCCGCGCACACGTGCGGCCGCCTGCTGCGCAAAGGCCTCGCCTGCGCCGGCGAGCACGGTGAGCAGCAGGCTCAGAGGCAAGAGGGCCGAGCGCACGCGCATCGCGGCCGCTACGGGGCCGGAACGGCCGCCGGGGGCGGCGATCCTGCGACGCCGAGGGTTCGGCCGTCGGAAAGCAGCGTCTGGAGGATGCGCCCGAACAGCCGGCCATCCTTGAATGGCTCGATGGTGACGGTCACCTGGTCGCCCGCCTTGAACGTGTCGCGGCGATAGCCGGCCGGAAAGATGACGCTCGGCGCCTGCGTTTCCGCCACCCACTGGACGACCTGCCCGTCCTCCTGCTTTATCTCGAGCATCAGGAAGCAGTGCGGGTTCGAATAGATCCATTCCTTGACGGTGCCCTTCAGCACCAGTTTCTTGCCCGTGTCGAACGACGAGCTGCTGTGGTGTGCCAGGAGCGGCGCCGGGACGAGCAGTGCGGCGGCGACGGCCAGCGTGACGAGGCGTCCGATGTTCATTGTCCCCCCTTGGTCCGTGCGGCGCCGCCGAACACCTTGTTGTAGTTCTCCTGCTCGGACGGCGAGCAGTAGTACTCCATCAGGTCGGTCCGTGGATCGTGCAGCCGCATCGGCAGTCTCATGGTCTCCCACGGTTTCGTGTAGACCGGTGGATCCTCGATCGTCTCCGACCAGACCAGCGTGTCGTGGTCGACGCGGCGGAACGTCTCCGTCACGCGGACCTTGTCGCTGATGGGGCGGCCGGTCGAATCGAGCCAGACGCGATCGTCCGGCATCCCCCCGACGGTCTGGGCCACGAAGGTGTAGTCGTCCACCCAGCGGCCGACCGAATAGCCGAAGAACCGCTGCTCCCGGAGCTCGCCGCCGATGAGCACGCCCCCGTCGGCGATGGCGGGCAGCTCGCGTCCGTCGGTCCAGATCACGCGCCAGCGGTTGTCGTAGTGATAAAGGATGGCGACTTTGTACTCGTCCTGGAAGATCTGCGTGAGCCGGATGTTGTAGTGGTTGTAGCGCGGCACCCCCAGCGGCTCGCAGGTGTTGCGCGGATCGTTGTCCTGCCCGGCGACCACCGCGTCGGCGCCTTCGAGCGCGCGATGCGACTTGTAGAGCTCCAGGCCATACGGCGTGTACGGGAGCTGGTTCTCGGGCCGGCCGTTGTTCGGCTTGAGCTGGACGCCGCTCGCCTGCGTCCCCGCCCCCGGTCCCGCCGCGGGCCCCCACATGCCGACGAGACTGCGGCGCGGCGCCGGCTTCCGGTTCGCGTCGGTGATGGGCGGCTTGTTCCAGTCGGGATTCATCCAGCCGCCCGGCGCGCTGCTCTGCGCGACGAGGGTGACGGCCAGGGCGGCGACCGGGAGCCCGACGGTCAACGCCAGAACGGGTTTCAGCATGGTGCGCGCATTGTAGCGCGGCCTCGAGGCACCCGCGCTAGGGCGGCGCGCCCAGCCTCATCCCGATCGTCCCGTTGAGCGTCCA
>CAZGLC010000178.1:0-10340 GCA_964526235.1 uncultured Bifidobacteriaceae bacterium | reverse complement strand
CCGCCCGTCCGCCGTGCGCGGCGGCTCGAACGTGCGGCTCTTCTCCTTCGCGCACACGTAGAACGGCACCGGGTCGGCCGGACATCCCGCGATCGTGCGCGGCCCGCGCTCCTGGGCGAGCGCCGCGGTGGCAGCGGCGAGCGCCGCGCCAAGTACACAGACGAAAGAAGTCTTGCGATTCATCGTGTGGGTCGTATAGTACCCGATCTGCATCACATCTTCGAGGGAGCAATGAGATGAGACGACAGGCTCTGGCGGTACTGGTGATGACGCTCGCGGCGATGCTGGCGCCGGCCGTGGCCGGCCACGCGCAGGAGGCCGCCCTCGGCGGCACGGTGGCGGACGCGACGGGCGGCGTGCTGCCCGGCGTGACCGTGACCGCGGTCCACGAGGCGACGGGCAACGTGTTCACCGCGGTGACCGACGGCAGCGGCGCCTACCGGATCCCGGCGCGCGCCGGTGCGTACCGAATCACGGCGGAGCTGGCAGGTTTCACGACCGTCACGCGCACCGGTGTGGAGCTCCTCGTCGGCCAGCAGGTGGCGGTGAGCTTCCAGATGACGCTCTCCACCGTTCAGGAGTCGGTGACCGTGACGGCCGAGGCGCCCCTCATCGAGACGACCACGTCGAGCCTCGCCGGCAACATCGACCCGCGGCAGATGCAGGACCTGCCGGTCCTGGGCCGGAACTGGATCGATCTCGTGACGCTGGCGCCGGGCAGCCGTGCCAACGCGGTGTCGGAGCAGGGCGAGCCGGTCGCGGGGACGAGCCGGCGCGATTTCCAGATCAATCTGGACGGCCAGCAGGTCACCAGCAATCTGACGCCGTCGGCGAGCCAGCCGCGCATCAGCCGGGACGCGATCGCGGAGTTCCAGTTCGTGTCGAGCCGATTCGATGCCACGCAGGGGCGGTCGAGCGGGGTGCAGGTCAATGCGATCACCAAGTCCGGCACGAATACGTTCGCGGGCTCGCTGTCGGGATACTTTCGCCACGACTCGCTCAATGCGGCCGATCCAATCGCGGGGCTCGTGCTCCCGTACTCGCAGCAGCAGATCAGCAGCACGTACGGCGGTCCCATCGTCCGAGACCGGTTCCATTTCTTCGGCTACTACGAGTACGACCGGAACCCCGCCACGGTCGGATTCGAGACGCCGTACCCGAGCTTCAACTTCACGCTGACGAGCCTGCGGCGGGTCGACCTGGCCGGGGTGCGGCTGGATTACCAGCTCTCCCCGCAGATCCGCTTCATGATGCGGAGCAATCTGTACAACCGCGCCATCCCCTATGAGGGCGCGGGCGGCGCGACGAATCATCCGGCCTCGATGTTCGACAACATCACGCGCATGAAGGGGGTGAACACGTCGCTCACCCAGGTGCTGAGCAGCCGCGCGGTCAACGAGGTCAAGGCCGGGTGGCAGAGCCTGTATTACGACAACGTGAATTACACGGAGTGGCCGCAGCACCCGGCGGCATCGCAGGGGATCACCCAAGGGTCGCCCCGGATCACGTTCGTCGGCTACGCGATCTCCGGCAACGCGAACCAGCCGCAGTATCTCGGCCAGGATCTCTACTCGCTGCGCGACGACCTCGCCGCCTCGTTCACGGCCGGCGGACGGCACGACGTCAAGATCGGGGGGGAATATCTGTTCGCCGACTATCGCATGCTAAACACGCGCAACGGCATGGGAGTGATCGACGCCCAGGGCGGTCGTCCGCCCGCGAACCTGGAACAGCTGTTTCCAGTCTGGAACGACGCGTCGACGTGGAATCTCAACGCGATCTCGCCGCTCGTGCGGCGGTACACGATCGGCATCGGCAACTTCCTCTACAACCAGAAGCGGCACATCGCGGCGGCGTGGGTGCAGGACGACTGGACCCTCACGCCTCGGCTCACCCTCAATCTCGGGCTTCGGTGGGACTCGGCCTTTGGCGTGTTCGCCAACGAAGCGGAGATGCTACCGTGGCTTGAGGCGAATCGACCCGGCGAGCCGGCGAACCTCGCCCCGCGGCTCGGATTCGCCTACAGTCTCGACGACCGCACGGTCGTTCGCGGCGGCGCCGGTCTGTACTTCGGCGAGGTGTTGAACAACATTTCGTCGTTCACCCTGTCGTACGCGAACACCGTGCAGATCGAACTCGAGAATGACGGCCGGCCCGACTTTGCCTCGAATCCGTTCAACGGGCCGTTCCCGACGTTCGAGCAGGCGCAGCAGCGGATGTGTCCCGTGAACCCGGGGCCGGGATGCCTGCGGCCGTTTGCGATGACGATTGCGCCGCCGCCCGCCTGGGCCGCCGTCCCGTACAGCTACCAGACCTCGATTGGCGTGCAGCGGCAGATCGGTGCCCAGACGGCGCTCGAGGCCGACTACGTCTACACGGGCGGGCGCAAGGAGCGATACGGGCAGGGACACAATCCGCAGTTCAACATGAACCTGACGTTCGACCCGGCCACGGGCATCAACTATCGATTCAACGACATCAGCCGGCGCGTCGATCCGAACTGGGGCGTCGTGCAGTGGGAGCTCTTCGCCCGCCGCTCGAACTACCACGCGCTGCAGACGAGCCTGACGAAGCGCATGAGCAACCGCTGGCAGGCGTCCGCTTCGTACACGCTCAGCGCTCTCCGCGATGACGACCCGATGCCGCTCAGCGGGTTCGAGCAGGTGCGCTTCGCGGTGCCAGCCGATCTCGGCGGCGAATACGGGCTGGCTGAAACCGATCAGCGCCACCGGTTCGTATTCAACGGTCTCTGGGACGTGGGCTTCGGCGTCCAGGTGAGCGGCCTGTATCTCTATGGCTCGGGGGACCGCTACCAGAATTACTACGGCGGCGATCCGCGCACCACAGGCCGCTCGAACAGTCGCCTGCGGCCAAACGGGACGATCGTGCCGCGCAACAGCTTCGTCGCCGACCCGATTCACCGGGTGGACGCCCGCATGCAGCGCCGGTTTCCGCTCGGATCGCGCCTGGCAATCAGCGGCATCTTCGAGGTATTCAACTTGTTCAACCGTGAGAACTACGGTTCGTACACGGTCGTTGAAAGCAACAGGCAGTACGGGCTGCCGGTGCGGAGCACGAACGTGGCGTATCAGCCCCGGATGATTCAGCTCGGCTTCCGCGCGACGTTCTGATCGGACAGGGGCAGGAGGAAGAAAATTTGTTTCGTTCATTCTTCTTCCTGTCTTCTGTCTCCGTCCTTCTGACCATCGGCGTACTGCGCGCGCAGACGCCCGCGATCCCGGTGAACGTCCCGTACGCGGATGCGCGATCCATTCTCGACGTCCTTCGGAGCGACCTGCTGCCACTGGAGTTGCGCGCCATCTCGCCGCCCGAGCGTGAAGCGATCTGGCCGGAATGGGTGGCTGGCCGCGACGCCGCCATCCGCGCCAGGCTCACGCGAGCGGACGAGGACTCGCTGCTGAATCTGCTGCTCCTGGGCACGACGTTCACGCGGCACCCGCGGGTGACGGACCTTGCCGCCCTGCGTACGCGCGAGGCCGCCAACGAGAGGCTGGCCGGCCGTCTCGACGACCTGACGAGCGCGCTCGCCTCTTCGCGTGACGAGCGGCTTCGCTTCGCGCGTGACGTCATCCTGGGCAGGGGAATCGACGCGGAATCAGCCCAGGGGAAGCCGCAGATCCGGGAGCACCTGCTCGGGATTCTGGAGCGGGTCACCAGCGAGACCGAGGGATTTGCGCGGACGGCCGCCGCGATGAGCCAGCTCGACGAGCCGGCGGCCAAGCTGGCACTCTCCGCGACGAATTACCGCGATCGCGGGCTGTCGTCCGATACCTCGCTCGTGCCGAATTTCGCGGTCGACCAGGCGCTCCGCGATCTCCACGCGGCCGGGCGGCTGCGGCCCGGGTCGATCCGGCGCGTGGCCCTGGTCGGTCCGGGGCTCGACGTGATCGACAGGCGCGACGGGTACGACTTCTACCCGGTCCAGACGATTCAGCCGTTTGCGCTCGCCGACTCGCTAGCGCGACTGGGTCTTGCCGTTCCCGAAGGGCTGCAGATCGCGACCTTCGACCTGAGCGCACGCGTCAATGGCCATCTCGAGGCGGCCCGTCAGCGCGCGCACACCGGCCGCGGCTATCGCATCCACCTCGCGCTCGGCGGCCGCGAGCGGTGGACGGCGGAGCTCACGGCCTACTGGGCGCGATTCGGCGAGAGCATCGGAGATGCCGCCGACGCGGCCGCGCCGCCGCCCGGCAGCGACGTGCGCGTCCGGGCGATTCAGGTGCGCCCGAGCGTGGTGCTCTCGGTCATCCCGCAGGACCTCAACATCGTCCTCCAGCGGCTCGACCCGTTGGCGCCCGCCGAGCGATTTGACCTCGTCGTCGCGACGAACGTGTTCATCTACTACGACGTGTTCGAGCAGTCGCTCGCGCTCGCCAACGTCGCACGCATGCTGCGTCCGGGAGGTCTTCTTCTCTCCAACACGCTGCTCACCGAGTTGCCGCGGCTCCCGATGACGCGTGTCGCCCACACCGACGTCGTGTACACGGAAACGGCCGTCGGCGACCGCCTCATGGCGTACGAGCTAGCTGGCAGCCGGTAGTCGATAAGGCGGCAGCCGCTGGTAGCTCGTAGCGCGGCGTTGGTAGTTCGAGGGACCACCGGCTACCGACTACCGGCTACCGGCTAATTGGTCGGCTCGAGTGCGTGGCACTCGTAGTCGAGGAGCTGGAAGTTCGGCTCCCTGCGGCGGTAGAGGATCAGGTTCATCTTCCACGGCCGGCTGAAGACCTTCGGGTCCTCGATCGTCGCCTCGTAGCGCAGGTGGTCGGGATCGATGAACGAGTAGCGCTCCACGACGTGCAGCGCCTCGCTGTGGTGGTTGCCCGCGCGGTCGAACCACGTCTGGTCGTTGAAGTGGACGACGTCGACGACCAGCGTGTCGCCGTCCCACTTCCCGCGCGAGTCGCCCATCCACCACTCAATCGGCCCTTCCAGGTGCGCGGAGTTCATGTGCACTTCGCGCACCGCGTGGACGAACTCGTAGAGGATGCCGATCTTGGTCGGTGTCTGGAAGATCTGAAATGGAAACGGCATGTACGTGATGCGCGGCACGCCCGGCAGGAAGCACTTGACGACCGGGTCCTCGGTCTGGCGCTTCGCGTAGTTCTGCTTCTTTTTCTCGAGCGCCGCGGGCAGGTACGGAAGCTCGTTGCCCTCGACGATCCCCTGACCGGCGGGCACGCCCTTCTCCGCGGAGTGGTCCTGGATGTCGAGCCAGGCGCTCGTGTGCATGACCTGCCAGAAGCCGGTCAGATCGGGCCGGCCGTCCGGCGCGCGAGGGACGACCGTCTGTTGCGCGCCCAGCGGCGTCGCCGCCGCCAGGCACACAACGACTGCAAGGGCAGAGAGCGTCCGAGCGGCCACGCTTACTGCGGCGCGCCGGGCGTCTCGGACGCGCCGAGGAAGAAGTTCCGGCCGTCCTTGAACGTCACGGTCTGACCGTTGGCGGTCGGCGAGCCGTTCTTGGCCTTGAACCCCTTGACGACGACTTCGCTGCCGATCGGGAAGTCGGTCTTCCGCAGCCCGCGGCGAAGCAGCGCGTTCGGCGCGCCCGCCTCGATGGCCCAGTTCACGACCTTGCCGCTCTGATCCTTGACGTCGATGTAGATCCAGCCGTGCGGGTTGACCCATTCCATCTTGGTCAACGTACCTGTCAGGTTGATGGGCTGGCTCGCGTCGAACTCGGCCGCGAACGAGTGGTGCGCCAGCGCGGTCGCCGCAGACAGCGTCAGACCGACACAGAAAATGGTAACCGCCAGTATCGCTCGCATCGGACCTCCTCCTTCAGACCGCCTCAATAATCGCCTACTCCCCGGGCAACGGCGGAATTGTAACTCCACAACGGGTCCGGAGGCGACTTTTTCCAGGGCCTACCGGAACCGCCAGGGAATGCCGTAATAGAACCTGGCGCCCTGCTCCCGGATACGCCCCAGGGCGCGTTCCCCCTCGCGGCAGGCCTCCTCGATGAGCTCGAATCCCGGTTCCGTCTCGCGGATCAGCGCCCAGGCCACCTTCCACGGCCGGGTATAGACCGCCGGGTCCTCGATGGTCGCCTCAAAGTGAATCGTATTGGCGTCCATCATCGACAGGCGCTCGACGATACGCGCGGTGTTCGTGTAAAAGTTCCCCGCGTCGTCGATCCACGAAAAGCCGTTGAAATTCGTCGTCTCGATGACCAGCGTGTTGCCGTCCCACCGGCCGCGCGAGAGGCCGTTCCACGTCTGCACGTTCCTGCCCACCGCCGGCCGCTGGCCCGTCGCAATCACCCGGAACTGATGGTGATCGTCGTGCAGCCACAGGATGTGGTCGTCGGTCGGCGGCTGCAGGATCTGGCCGGCGTCCTGGAGCGCGAGCCGGGGAACCCCGCCCGTCGAGCACGTCGTGCGCGGGTCGATGTACTCGTAGAAGTTCACGCCGCGCCGGCCGATGGCGGCGGCCCAGGGCTGGTACGGAATCTTCCGGTCGGCCGGCTCGACCACCTCGGGCGGCGCCGCCGTCCACGGCATGATCGGGTCCTTGATGAGGGGATCGTCGACGGGGACGCCTTCGACCGAGAAGGCCTGAACCAGCCGGCCACGCCAGTACCCCTGGAAGTTCGGTCTGCCGTTCGGCAGACGCGGCGGCGTGAATGCCTTGGCCTTCTGCAGGGCGCAGGTGTGGAAGGCCAGGTTGTCGGTCGGGCAGCCCGCCATCATCGCGGGCCGTGGAGGCGCTTCGGGTACGGCTTGAGCCGCTGTCAGCCGCGCCGCGCCGGTCATCGCAATCACGAGCGTGACGATCGCGCCTACACGCCGGTGCATCGTCTTCCTTCCTCAGCGGAATCGCCAGGGCGCGCCGAAATAGAACTTCAGGCCCGTTTCCCGAATTCGGCCCAGGGACCGTTCCCCCTCGCGGCACGGCTCCTCGATCAGCTCGAAACCGGGCGCCTTGTCGCGAATCAGCGCCCAGGCCACCTTCCACGGCCGGGTATAGACGGTCGGATCTTCGATCGTCGCTTCGTAGTGGACCGTATCGGCGTCCACCATCGTCAGCCGCTCAATGATGCGCGCGTTGTCCGTATAGAAGTCGCCCGCATCGTCAATCCAGGTGTAGCCGTTGAGATTGTTCGTTTCGATCACCAGCGTGTTGCCCTCCCACCGGCCGCGCGAGAGCCCGTTCCACGTCTTGACATCGCGGCCGACGGCCGGCCGGTTGCCCATCGCGATGACGCGGAACTGATGGTGGTCGTCGTGCAGCCACGCGATGTGGTCGTCGGTCGGCGGCTGCAGGATCTGGCTCGCGTCCTGGAGCGCGAGCCGCGGGATACCGCCGGTCGAGCACGTCGTGCGCGGATCGATGTATTCCTTGAAGTTCACACCTCTCCTGCCGATCGCGGCGGCCCAAGGCTGGTAGGGGATCTTGCGATCCGCCGGATCGACGATCTCCGGCGATGAGGGCTCCCACGCCTGGAATGGGTCCTTGGCCAGTGGATCATCGACCGGCACGCCTTCGACCGACCAGGCCTGCGTGAGGCGGCTACGCCAGTACCCTTGCAGGTTCGGCCTGCCGTTCGGAAGGCGCGGGGGCGTGAAGGCCTTGGCCTTTTGCAGCGCACAGTTGTGGAACGCCAGGTTCTCGGTCGGGCATCCGGCAATCGTCGACGGCCTCGGCGGCGCGTCGGTCGTCGGATTGAGCTCGGCTGTTTGTGCGGGCGCGTGCGACGCCACGGCGAGGATCGCAATCGCGAACGCCACAATCGTTCCTACAGGTCGCTGCATTGCTGTGCCTCCTCACCGGAATCGCCAGGGGATCCCGTAGTACGACTTGAAGCCCTGCTCGCGGATCAGCGGCAGGTCGCGGTCGCCTTCGCGGCACGCCTCTTCGAACAGCTCGTACCCACCCGGCGTCGTGTCGCGCACGAGCGCCCAGGCCACCGTCCACGAACGAGTGTAGACGGTCGGGTCTTCGATCGTCGCCTCGTAATGGATGGTGTCGGCGTCGACCATCGTCAGTCGCTCGGTTGCGCGCGCGGTGTTCGTATAGAAGTTGCCTGAATCGTCGATCCAGGTGTAGCCGTTGAAATTGGCCGTCTCGATCACCAGCGTGTTGCCCTGCCAGCGGCCGCGCGACACCCCGTTCCACGTCGTGACATTCCGGCCCGGGAGCGGTCGCTGGTCCATCGCGATCACGCGGAACTGGTGGTGATCCTCGTGCAGCCACAGGACATGGTCGTCCGTGGGCGGCTGCAGGATCTGGCTGGGATCCTGCAGCGCGAGCCGCGGGACGCCTCCGGTCGAGCACGTCGCGCGGGGATCGACGTACTCGCGGAAGTTGATCCCCTCGCGGCCGATCCGCGCCGCCGCCGGTAGGTACGGAATCTTCCGATCCGCCGGCTCGATGATCTCCGACGCACCGACGTCCCACCGCTCGTTGATATCCTTGACGAAGGGATGGTTTTCGGCGACGCCTTCGACCGAGAACGACTGCGTCAGGCGGCTGCGCCAGTACCCCTGGAAGTCGGGTCTGCCGCTCGGTGTCCGCCGCGGCGTGAACGACTTCGCCTTCTGCAGCGCGCAGGTGTGCCATGCGAGATTCTCAGTCGGGCATCCGCTAACGATCGGCGGCCGTTCCGGTGTCTGGGCGGCCGCCATCGACGGCGCCAGCACGATGCCGAGGACCGCGGCGAGGAAGGTTCTGGTCATTTTGTTTTCTGGCGTTCGCGCTCGGCTTCTTCCTCTTCCATGAGGAGGGCAGGCACGTAGTCCAGCAGTCGAACGTTCGGTTCTTTCCGGCGGTAGAGCACCATGCTCATCTTCCACGGCCGCGTGAAGACCTTCGGGTCTTCCACCGTGACCTCGTAGTTGATGTGGTCCGGGCCCGTCATCGTGTAGCGCTCGACGAGGTGCAGCGCCTCGCTGTGAAAGTTGCCGGCGCGATCGAGCCACGTCTGGTCCGTGAAGTGCACGACGTCGACGACGAGCGTGTCGCCGTCCCACGTGCCGCGCGAGTCGCCGAGCCACCACTCGATCGGGCCGCGCGGATGCGGCGTGCCGTTCGTGTAGACGACGCGGACGCCCTGCGCGTACTCGAACGTCATCGCCACGTGCGTCGGGGTCTGGAAGATCTGAAACGGGAAGGGGGTGTACATGATCCGCGGCACGCCGGGCAGATAGCCCTTCGTCTCCGGATCCGCCGTGGCGCGATTCGCGAAGTGCTCCTGCTTCCGCTTGAGCGCCGACGGCTGGTACGGGATCTCGTTCCCCTCGACGACCCCCTGGCCGGCGGGCACGCCGAGCCGCGGCGAGTGGTCCTGGATGTCCCACGCCGCGGGCGCGAGCACCTGCCAGATGCCCTGCAGGTTGGGGCGGCCGTCCGGCGTTCGCGGCACCGCCGCCGTTTGCGCGACGGCGGCCGCCGGCGCCAGCAGGAGGAGTGCCGCAACGATGGAGCCAGTGAACCGGTGTCGCATCTGACGCACCTCCTCCGCGTTCCAAGGGCTGATGCCGGGGGAATAGTAACTCCGGGGGACGCCGTAGGCCAGCGCGCTTTTGCCTTGACCGCGGTGAGCGCCCCGCCTAGCATAGCGGGCCATGTAACGACTCGCGGCGGCTTCATACCTGTCGTCGGCGGCCTGATCCAACCCGGGGAGGCCGACATGATCCGTGGTGTGCTGCGCGTCGTCGTTGTGTTCGCCCTCTGCGTCGTCCCTGCTTTCGGACAGTTTGCCACAGCCGAATTCAACGGTAGCGTGGTGGATCAGTCCGCGAGTGTGCTGCCAGGTGTCACCGTCACACTGACCGAGGAATCGACCGGTCTCGTGCGGACGGTGGTCACAAACGACACGGGTCGCTTCGTCCTCCCGGCCGTGCCGCCGGGCCGTTACACGGCGAGGGCCGAACTCGCCGGCTTTCAGACGCAGACCCGGACTGGAATCACAGTCGCCGTCGGCCAGGCCGTTACCGTCAATTTCGCGTTGCCCATCGGGACGCTGACCGATCAGGTCACGGTGACCGGGGAGGCCCCACTCGTCGAAGTCACACAGACCGTGATCGGCACCAACGTGACGCAAGACGACATCAACAGCTTGCCGATGCAGGGGCGCGAGCAGATGTCCTTGCTGGCGTTGGTTCCCGGGTTGACGCCGAACCTCACAGCCGGATCGTTCGAGGGGACCAATTACGTTGCGAACGGCCGTGACACCGGGAGCAACTTGTACCTGGTGGACGGCATCCACAACAAGGATGACCGCTCGATGGGGTTTTCGCAGACGCGCATCACCGTCGACAGCACGGCCGAGTACCAGGTGCTGACGCACGATTACGGGGCGGAATACGGCGGGG
>CAZGLC010000177.1:0-10541 GCA_964526235.1 uncultured Bifidobacteriaceae bacterium | reverse complement strand
AATGGATTCAACGACAAGACGTGGGTGAGCCGGCGAGGGCTCTCGCACACCGAGGGGTTGCGGATGGTGGAACGCTACCGCCGCAAGGACTTCGGCCACCTGGAGATCGACGTCACCGTCACCGATCCAGGTGCGTACGCCAAACCCTGGAGCTTTACCGTGGAGAAGCACCTGACGCCCGATACGGAGATGCTCGAGCTGGTGTGCGAGCGCAGCAGCGACCACTGGAGCAGCCGGACGACGGAAACGGCCGTCCACGTGCCGCCCGAGGTCATGGCCCGGTACGTCGGCGTCTATAGCGGCATCTACCAGGGGAATCCGCGGACGGCGCGGATCTCGCTGTCGGACGGCCAGCTGTTCGTCTCGAGCGGGGGAGGCGACGCACAGCGGCTGGTGGCGCGCGGCCAGACGCTCTTCGTAGGCACGCTGGGCTACCAGTTCGAGGTCGACGACAAGGGCGTCGCGACGCACGTGACGGAAATCCACGTGTCGGGCGGATATCGGTACGCGCGGCAGCCCTGATCGTTCGGAGGATTCATGAGACCGGCTCTCTGTCTGACTGCTCTCCTTGTCTTCATCTCGCCTGCCGCCGCCGATCCGCTCACGTGCAATCTCAGCGAGTACCGCCAGATGCCCGGCCTGTCCGCAGCCGTTGCGAGAGACGTGCTGGACGCGACGTGGGAGGGGGATGCGGGACAGCAGGTGCGGCTGCGGCTCGCTGTCGTCGGCGGCGCGCCGACGATCCAGGAGATCGCGATCCGGCCGCAGGGGCGCGACTGGCAGATCGTGGCCACCGGCCTCACGCCCGAGTATCGGGTCGTCACCGGCCTGCGGCGCGTGACCGAGCAGCAGCTCCAGCCGCTGCGCCAGCTCGAGACCGAGCTCACGCCGAAGCTCGTCGACGAGATCAAGTGGGACGCCTTCTGGGACGCGCCGCTCAACGTCGAGCCGATCGAGAACACGCGCACGGGCGCCATTCCGCCGCTCAAGGGCATCGGCAGCCAGCCGGGGCTCCCGCGCACGCCCGAGGAGATCGGGCGCGCCGAGGCGCGCTACGCGGTCCGCGGCTGCGCGGTGAAAACCAACGGCGCACGTCTCGAGATCGGGTTCGACGGCGTGCAGCTCGGCGTGTTCGAGGGACGCCTGCAGTACACGATGTACCGCGGCACGAACCTCATCGAGCAGGAGATCCTCGCGAAGACCGAGCGCGATTCGGTCGCCTATAAATACGAGGCGGGCCTGAAGGGGCTGCGGATCGATCAGGCGTCGCGCGTCGCCTGGCGCGACGTTGCCGGCAACTGGCAGCAGCACCGGCTCGGCGGCGCGGTCAACACGACCGTCGTCCCGCTCCGCGCCCACAACCGGCTCGTGATTGCGGAGACCGGCGCCGGCTCGCTCGCCGCGTTCCCGCCGCCGCACAACTTCTTCTGGTCGCGCGAGGTCTCGTTCAACCAGGGCTACGTCTATTACCGCAAGGACAGCGCATCGACGTACGCGTTCGGCGTGCGGCAGCCCGAGGCCGAATCGCATCCCGACGAGATGGGGCGCGGCGAGGAAGACACGCGCCAGAACTTCGCGCTGCGCAGCGCGCGCCCGGGCACCTGGCAGCGGATGCCGCTCTACCTGTACGTGAGCGCCGCACCGGCGGAGACGGCGGCGCGCGGGGCGCTCGCCTTCACGCGCGACGACCGGTTCAAGGCGCTGCCCGGCTACCAGGTGATGGCGACGCACTTCCACACGGCGATGGTGGGACGGCTGCGCCGGCTCGGCGGCCTCGACATGCGCCTGCACGACTTCGACGTCGTCCGGGCGGCGGGGGTCAACATCTTCGCGCCGATCGACGGCAGCGGCCTCGGCTTCGGCCAGCCGCGCGAGGATCGGCTGAAGACGCTGGCGGACTATTACGAGGCGGCGCGCCGCCACTCGGACAGGAACTTTCTCATCATGCCGAACGAGGAGGGCGCCGCGGGCGGCCTCGGCGGCCACAACGATCTGCTGATCTCCAAACCGCTCTTCTGGCTGCAGGGCCGGACCGAGGGACAGCCGTTGGTCGAGGAGCATCCGACCTACGGCAAGGTGTACCGCGTCGGCAGCCCGGCCGACATGATGGAGATGGCGCGGCGGGAGAACCTGCTCGTCTACATGCCGCATCCGCGCTCCAAGGGATCGACCGGTTTTCCGGACGCGATTCGGAACCGCGACTACTTCCTCGACGAGCACTACCGCGGCATCGGCGTCCGCTGGGGCATGGGGCTCGACGGATCCGAGCAGCGGCTGTGCGAGATCCGCTGCCAGACGCTCTGGGACGAGATGAACAACTGGGTCGCCGACACGCCGGCGCGCCTCAAGTACATCCAGGCGATCACCGAGACGTACGAGCAGGGGCCCGGCGACGACTTCTACGCCAACAGCCCCGCGAACTACGTGAAGCTCGACGCGCTCCCCACCGACGGCAACTGGAATCCCATCATCGACGCGATGAAGCGCGGCGACTACTTCTGGACCTCCGGCGAGGTGCTCGTCACCAACTACGCGGTCCAGGGCACCGGCGCCAAGCGGACGATCGCCGCCGACGTCGAGTGGACCTTCCCGCTCGAGTTCGTCGAGATCGTCTGGGGCGACGGCACGACGATCGACCGGCAGATCGTCTCCGCAACCGATCTCGGCCCGCACGGACGCAAGCGCTTCGAGATCCCCTTCGACGCGACGGGCAAGAAGTGGGTCCGCTTTGCCGTGTGGGATACGGCCGGCAACGGCGCGATGGTCCAGCCGGTGCGGCTCACGACGCCACCGACCTCCACCCGCTGATCAGGGAGCACCGAGCCACCGAGAATCTGCGTCTTCCCCACGAGGATCTGTGGCGAACCCACCTCTCCGGTTCTTGCATTCAGAGGGTATCCTGAGCACAGTGAAGCTAGACCAGTTTCGCACAATGGCGACCGCTGACCTCATCGAGTCGCTTCGCCCTGGGCAGTCCGGTGCACTGACCGCGAGAACAGATGGAACCGTGCTGGAAGGACACCATCGGCTCGTCGTGTTGCGTGAGCGCGGCGTCGATATCGACGCCCTTCCTCGAGAGTTGTCTCCACAGGAGTCTGAAAGCTAAGAGCTATGCAAGCGAAGGTGTTCTGGGTGGCCGGACCCTGGCGCGGCCGACTCGGCATCCTGCCGCGACCGCGGGGCGGCGACTGGTTGCGAGACGAGACGACGGCCTGGCGTGAGGCGGGCATCGACTTGGTGGTTTCACTCCTCGAAGCCGAGGAGGAAACACAGTTGGTTCTGGAGGGCGAGGCGGCCGCGGCCGCGGCGAGCGGAATCGACTTCAGGCCGTTTCCCATTCCGGATCGAGGGGTACCTGCCTCCCGGGAATCGGTTGCGGCACTCGCCGGCGACATCGTCGATGCGCTCGACACGGGAAAGAACGTGGCGGTGCACTGTCGTCAGGGCATCGGGCGCTCGGGGCTGATCGTCGGCGGTGTTCTGATGGCCGCTGGCAAGGACCTCGGTACTGCACTAAAGGCTATCAAGGAGTCACGAGGCCTTGAGGTCCCGGAAACTGAGGAACAGCGACGGTGGCTGAGCGATTTCGCTTCGTGGCTGGTGTCCACACAGGCCGTCCAAGCCGCTGCAGCCGACGAGCGACGTGGCGGCGGCCGGTCACAGTCAAGACGATCCTGACCGCCGCTCGCGGCTGAGCGGCAGGCGTTGCTCAGTACAGGGTTCTGTACGCGATGGGTTCACGAATGTCACATTCCGGACCAGCCGCCGTGTTTCCGACGATTGACCTGAATGGTGTTCCAAGTGATCCCGAGCGCCAGCAGGCTGAAGTACAGGAAGAGCATCTGCGCCTGGCGGCGTCGTTCAGCACCATGTTCTTGGGGGAGATCTTCACGATCCTGTCTGACATATAAAGCAGCCTTTAGCAGGGAACGCAGAACCAAGAACTCCGAACCGAACCTGAACACGAACCGAGAAGCGAGAAGGTAGAAGTGTGAACGGCGGTTAGCTGGTCGGGATGCCGAGCGCAGCGAGGCGCGCTTTCCCACACTCGATCATGATGTCCATCCAGCGCGAGAAGTGCTCGGGCCCGTAGAGATACGGGTTCGGCGCGTTCGGGTTCTTCCGGATCATCTCCAGGAACGTCAGATCTTCCTGCACGCCGTTGGCGTGCATGTTGAGCGACGCCTCCACCCTCGCCGGTTTCGCGAACTCGTTGAACACGCGCTCGAACTGAACGAGCGACTCGCGTGTCGGCATCTGCGTCGCGGCCAGCACGATCACCGTGTGCGACGCGCCCCGGAGCTTCACCGGCACGATCACGCCCATCGTCCCCGGCGTGTGGCCGGGAATGTGGACCAGCGTCAGCGTCGTGTCGCCGAGCGTGAGCTTCTGTCCGTGAACGGCGTCCATGTCAGGCACGGCGAGCGGCCGGTCGGGGCGCTGCGTCGGCAGTACCATCTTCGCGTCGATCGGGCTCATGACGACCTTCGCGCCATACATCTTCTGCAGGTAGAGCGCGCCGCCGGTGTGGTCCGACTGCCCGGGGTGGCCGTGGCCGATGACGATGTACTTGATCTGCGCCGGATCGAGGCCGGCCTTTTTCATGCTCGCGACGATGACGTCGCGCGCCTCGTCCGAGCTGTTCATCGTGTCGAGCAGGATGATCCCGTCGCTCGTGGTAATGGCCCAGACGTTCTGCGACGTCATCCCGATCCACCACATGTTGTCGAAGACGCGTGTCGGCTCGACGACGACGTTTGGCATGGGCGGCAGGCCGGCGGCCTGACGCGCGACGGCCATGCGCTGCGGGCCGGTGGCGGTGCAGAACATCCTGGCCTGGGGCGCGAGATCGGAGCCGGCGATCTTCGTCGCGGTGGCAATGCGCTTCTGCGTCTCCGCGTTGGACGACCACTGCGCCTCGGTCGGCGTCTCCGGCGCGCCGCGGCCGCCGCCGCGCCCGCCGCGTCCCTGCGCGTCGAGGGAGACGGAGAGCGCCGCTGCCATCAGGGCGACAACAACGGTCCTGGTGTACGACATTCAGAGATCCTCCGGCGGGTCTGCCTCGCCTGGCACACGGTGCTCGGCGAGACCCGCCCTACGTACCCCTATTTACTCTTTGTGATCGCGATCGCCTTGAGCGCGGCGGCGTCGCCTGGCAGCTCGGCCGACCCACCCGGCATGCGATTGACCTGCAGCACGTAGGCAATGATGTCGGCGGTCTCCTGGGGCATCAGGCCGTCTGGATTGTTCTGCGGCATCGTCTTCTGCGTCCGCTCGAACAGCTCGGCCATCGACTTGTCGTTCCAGCGCAGCAGGAACTCCTCGCCCTTCAGCGCCGGCGCGAGATCCCCTCCCTGCAGTCCCTCGTTATGACACTCCGCGCAGTGCGTGATGTACGCCTTCTTCCCGCGGCCCGCCTGCGCGTCGCTGTAGACGCCGTCCCACACGTCCCTCGTCTGGCCTGCGACGACGACAGCAGCCGTCGCCGCCAACCCAAGCGCTGCCGCCAGTCTCATTCCTGCCGTGCCTCCAGCGTTTTCATGAATTCCGCCAGGTACGGCTTCCAGATTGCCGCCCTGAAGTACGTGTAGTGGCCGTGCGTCTCCGGTCCGGCCGGAATGAGCACGAACTTCGCGTGCGGAATCGTCGCGATTGCCGGCTCGACCACGCCCAGCTCCGGCGGGTTGATCGCGTCGTCGGCGAAATTGATCGCGACGAGCGGCGCCCGGATCTTCCGCAGCTCCGGCGACGGATCGTAGTCCATCGACGCTTCGACCACGTAGAGCTGGTCCATCGGGTCGTTGCGGCGGGCGTCTTCCACCATCTTCCGATACAGCGCGTCGGCGGCCTCGCGCGTCGGCGCCATTTCCTGCAGGCGCACGACGCTCTCGGTCATGAGCTGGGCGAGCGGCAGCGTGTACATGTAGGCGTCCGGCGCGTTCCTGATCGCCTCGATCCGGATGCGCCTGGCGAGCCAGTTGCGTCCGCTCATCGCCGTCGGCTGGCTGGCGATCGGCACGAGGCCGTCCATGAAATCCGGGTACATGCCGCCCCAGAGCCATGTGTGCATGCCGCCCATCGACGTGCCCATGACCAGGCGTAGATGGCGGATGCCGAGCCCCTCGGTCACCAGGCGGTACTGCGCTTCGACCATGTCGCGGTACCGGTACTGCGGGAACTTCTCCCGCAGGCCCTCGCTCGGCTTCGTCGATCGACCGGCCCCGACGCCGTCAGGAATGATGATGAAGTATCTCGCGGCGTCGAGCGGCTGCCCGGCGCCGAACAGCTCGCCGGCGAGCGACGCCTGCAGCCACGACGTGCTCGTGCCGCCGGTGCCGTGCAGCAGCAGCACGCCGTTGGTAATCGCGCCGCCTGCGTCCCGCCGCGGCGTGCCGAGCGTGATGTAGTGGAGCCGCAGCGCTGGGAGCGTCTCGCCGCTCGCGAAGCGGAAATCCCTGATGACGAGGTCGGCCTCGCGCTGATTCGGCCAGCTGGTCTCCACCCCACCGCGCACAGACCGCGCGGTGGGGGCCCCGGTCTGGGCGGACGCGGCCGGTACAAACGCGAGGGTCACGCCAACGAGAACGAGGAGCCGCATGGAAGCCTCCATGTACGGCCTCCATGATACATGCCTAGTAATACATGCCGTCGTGATCCGCGCCGCCGAGCGGCGGGCCGTACGGCGCGCGGTCCATCCAGCTGCCCACCATCGGCAGCGACGGCGCCGCGAGCGCGGCCGCGCGGCGCACGGCGCGACGCACCGGGGAAGCGGCCTCGAGATGCCGGAGGGCCTTCGACGAGGCGGCCCGATTGCGCGCGGCGGCTGCCCGCCGCGCCGTGGCAAACGCACGCACGGCCGGATGAATCCCTGCCGCCGCGCCGTCTGCGAGTGCACGGTCGATGGCGCGCGCGGCCACGAACGCGTCGGCGACGCCTGAGTTCAGTCCGCGGGCCCCGAACGGCGCAAACACATGCGCCGCCTCGCCCGCGAGCAGAATGCGCCCGGTCGCGTCCACGAATTGCGTGGCAATCGCCTGCCTGAAGACGTAGGTCGACACCCAGGTCACTCGCTCGGCGTACTGGACGGGCATGACACGTGCGAGCCACTCGCGCACGCCGGCGTCGGAGCTGTACGCGTCGGGATCGTCGCCGGGATGGCACTGCAGATCGACGCGCCAGTGGCCGGCAAACGGCACGAACAGGACGTTTCGGAATCCCGCGTCGGGGTGTTCGTAGTGAAACACCCGCTCGACCGGGAGCGGATTGGCGGGATCCTCGGCGGTGTCGACGATGACGAACGCGTTCGACGTGCGGGGGCCGTCCAGCCGGAGACCGGCCGACTCGCGCACCGCGGACCGCGATCCATCGGCGCCAATGACGAACCGGGCAGTCAGCGGCGAGCCGTGCGCGGCGCGCAGCGTGACGCCGCCGGGAGCCGCATCCGCCGAGACGACTTCGTAATTCCACACGAAGTCGACGCCGGCGTTGCGACACGCCTCGAGCAGCACCGCTTCGGTGACCACCTGCGGCAGGCTCGTCGCGGCCGGCAGCACGCCCGCCGGCGGCGCGCCGTACGTCCGCCGGAACACCTCGCGGCCGCGGAAGAACGTCCGCTTCGTGCGCCAGGCGGGCCCGTGCCGGACGAGCTCCCACCCGAGGCCGGCGCGAATCCGCTCCAGCACCTCGAGCGTCACCTTGTGCAGGAAGATGGCGCGGCTCCCCGGCCGGATCCGATCCGCCGCGCCGGCTTCGACGACCGTCACCGGCCGCCCGGCCGCGCGCACGGCCAGGGCCGCCGTCAATCCCACCGGTCCCGCGCCGACCACGACGATGTCGCGCTCGATCATCGCCTGACGGCATTCTGGCACGGCGGCCGAACAACGACCCGGCGTTTCGTGCCGGACGCCCGAAACCTGGCTGAGGTCGGCTTACGGGCGGATGGGGCTGACTCGCGCGCCGTAGTCGTGGGCGAATGCGCGGAACCGCTCGGCCACGGGCGAGAAGTACTTCTGACGGCGGTAGATCAACTCCATGTGCCGCGTGATCTCAAACCCGTCGACCGCCACGAGCCGCAGATCGCCAAGCGCCGCCTCGCGTTCCACAGCGTAGGACGACACAAAGCCGATCCCGAGATTTGCCTCCACCGCCTTCTTGACGGCCTCGGTGCCGGAGAGCTGCATGACGACCGTCGGCGTGACACCCGCCGCCTTGAGCCGGCGCTCGACGAGCTGCCGCGTGCGCGACCCGGGCTGCGGCAGGATGCACGGCTGCGCCTTGAGATCCTTGACCGCGACGGAGGTCCGCCGCGCGAACGGGTGCGACGGCGACGCGATGAGCACCACGGTGTCGGAGCAGACCGGCTCGACGCCGAAGCGGCGGTCGGATGTGGGGCCGCCGACGAGCGCCATGTCGAGCACGTTCTGGAGCGCGCTCTCGTACAACCGTTCGGTCGCATCCACCTGCAGCGTGATTTCCGTCTCCGGGTACCGCTCGCGAAATGCGCGGACGACGCGCGGCAGGAGGTACATGCCGCCGGTCGTGTTCGCGCCGAGCACGAGTTTGCCCTTGGTCGCGGCGCCCAGCTCGTCCATCAGCCGCCGCGCCTCGTCGCGCGTGTGCAGGATCGACACGGCGCACCGGTGGAGCGCCTCGCCGGCCTGCGTCAGCCGGAGCTGCGGCCCGCCGCGCTCGAAGAGGAGCAGGCCGCAGGCCTTTTCGAGCGCCCGGATCTGCAGGCTGACCGCGGGCTGCGTGAGGTGCAGCGCCGCCGCCGCCCGGGTGACGCTGCGCCGCTCGGCGACGGCGTAGAAGAGTTCGAGCTGGTGGAAGTTCATGGGCGTGGTATTTAGCATCCTTTATGGGGACCGCGTCCATTATTTATTTGACGCGTACGAGGCCGTCCGCTACGGTGGCGTATCCCGGCTCCGATGAACGCCGCCCCCGCCCTCGAGACGCGCGCCGAGCCGAGCTGGATCAAGGTCATCGATCAGACGCGCTGCATCGGCTGCCACGCCTGCAGCACCGCGTGTAAATCCGAAAACCAGGTCCCGCTCTCGGTCAACCGCACCTATGTGAAGTCGGTGGACGTCGGCCGCCATCCGCAGGCGCGCCGCTTCTTCCAGGTGACCCGCTGCAACCAGTGCGCGCACCCGCCGTGCGTCGCCGCCTGCCCCACCGGGGCCATGTTCCAGCGCCGCGACGGCATCGTCGATTTCGCCAAGACGATCTGCATCGGGTGCAAGGCGTGCATTGCGGCGTGCCCGTACGACGCGATCTTCATCAACCCCGACGACCACGCGGCGGAGAAATGCAACTTCTGCGCGCACCGTCTCGACATCGGCCTCGAGCCGGCCTGCGTCGTCGTCTGCCCCACGCAGGCCATCATCGTCGGCGACCGCTACGATCCGGCCGGCCGCGCCGCGCACATCCTGCACAGAGACCCGGTGGCCGTGCGCCGGCCCGAGAAGGAGACGCACCCGCAGCTCTTCTACAAAGGGGCGCACGCGGCGACGCTGGATCCGCTGGCGGCCGCGCGGCCCCCAGGCGGCCTCTTCATGTGGAGCCAGCAGCCCCGCGGGCCGCAGGTGGTCGTGTCCGGCCACCCGCACGGGTACAACAGCTCGGCGGCCGCGGTGCTGTCGTACGACGTCGCACACCACGCGCCGTGGGACTGGCGCGTGAGCCTCTACACGTGGACAAAAGGCATCGCGTCGGGCGCCTACCTGGTCGCCGCGTGTCTCGTGCTCGGCGGCGCCCTCGATGCCGGCAACCTCCTGTGGCGCTGGATCGCGCCGGCGACCGCGCTGGCGTTCATGGCGATCACGGGCGTGATTCTCATCGCCGACCTCGAGCATCCGGAGCGCTTCTATCTGATCTTCACGCGGCCGCAGTGGCGCAGCTGGCTGGTCCGCGGCGCGTTCATCATCGGCGCCTACGCCGGCGTGCTCGTGCTGCATCTCGGCCTGAACGTGCTCGATGCCGCGGCCTGGCAGCTGCCGCTCGCCGCCGCCGGCGTGCCGCTGGCGGCCGCCACCGCCGTGTACACGGCGTACCTGTTTGCGCAGGCCAAGGCGCGCGACTTGTGGCAGAGCGCGCTGCTGCCGGCGCACCTGCTGGTGCAGGCGGTCATGGCCGGGGCGGCGGCGCTTGCGCTCGCGGGTGGCTCGATCGCGGCGGCGCCGATGGACGTGCTGCTGTGGACGGTCGCCGCCGGCGCGGCGGTACACCTGCTGCTCGTCGCCGGCGAGACGAGCGTCACGCACGGCACCGCGCACGCGCGGCTTGCCGTGTACGAGATGGTGCGCGGCCGGTATCGCGCCGCGTTCTGGCTCGGCGCGGCCACGGTGGCCGCGGGTGTGCTGGCGCCATGGGGCGGCGCGGCGCTCGCGGCGGCGGCGCTCGTCGGCCTCGTCGCCTACGAGCACGCGTACGTGCAGGCCGGTCAGGCGGTGCCGCTTGCGTAAGCTGACCCCGTTTCCCCCGAAGGACCGCTGGGACGACTGGACCGAGCTCGACTCGCGCGCCTGGCCCGAGCGCGTCGA
>CAZGLC010000176.1:0-10661 GCA_964526235.1 uncultured Bifidobacteriaceae bacterium | reverse complement strand
GGAGCCGATGATCCGCCATGGCTCCCGTCAGCGAGTAGACCCCTTCAACCGCGTACAGCCGGTTCATCGCGCCGCCGGAGGCTCCCGCACGCCTTCCGTCCGCGAAGCCTCGCGCATGACGGATCATCTCCGGGTCGGTGAGCAGCGGGTCGGCGTCGAGGGCGAGAATCACCGCGGCTCGATCGAGCCGGAGCATGAGATCGAGGTCGCGCCCAGTGGCGGACCGAAGACCCGCGAGCCGGTTCTCGTCGCTGACGGCCTCGTAGGTCGCCCACAGCGCCCGCGGATAGCGGGCGCGGAACTCGGATGCGAGGCGTGCCAGCGTGGGAGACGAGAAGGATTCCGAGAGGACCGCAAGGCTGGCGCCGCCATCCGCGGCATGAGCCTTGGATAGCTCCCCCCAGGCCGTCACGAAATCAGCCCAGGAATTCCGCGTCCCCTTCAGCGTGATCGACTGTGAGCGGTCGGGATCGTACAGGCCGAGCACCGACGCCTGGATCCGCGTGCTCGACGCCCCGAGGCTCGCGGGGTGACCGGGGTTCCCCTCGATCTTCGTCGGTCGCCCTTCGTGGCTCTCGACGATGAGACCGTAGGCGCTCCGGCCGAACGGCATCGTCGTGGCGTAGTAGCGGGGAATCCCGGGGACCATCTCCTCGGGAGCGGTGACGAAGGGGACAATCTCTTCGACCGGGCGCCGGCACCCCGCGAGCCCCGCAAGCGACAGCGAGGCGCCGAGGAGCATCATCATGTCGCGCCGGGTGACCCCTTCGGGAAGCTCCGAGGCTCCCTCCGGGAACTCCCGTTCGAGAAAGGCGCGGGATTCGGCGCTCTCCTCGAGCTGCGCGAGACTTCGCCAGTAGGTCCGACTCACCGGTGGCACCCCGAACAGTCAGTCGGCGGATTGACCGGTCGTTCGCGGTCGAGCTGCGCCGCGCGCATTTGGACGTCCCGGGGAGGGGTCCACTTCATGTTGGTGACCTCCGAGACGGGGCGTCTGTAGGGACCGGGGTTGCGGTGGCAGTCGAGGCACCAGCTCATGCTGAGGGGCGTCATCTGGGTGACCGTTTCCATCTCGTCGATGCGGCCGTGGCAGGTGACGCAGCCGATTCCTGCCGTCACGTGCACGTTGTGGGTGAAATAGGCGTAGTCGGGAAGATTGTGGACGCGAATCCAGCGCATCGGCCGGCCGCTCTGGGCGCTGTCCCGAATCGGTGCGAGCAGCGCGCTGTCCCTCATCACGGTCTGATGGCAGTTCATGCACGTCTGCGTGGGCGGAACGTTGGCGACGTTCGAAATCTCGACCGAGGCGTGACAGTATCGGCAATCGAGACCAAGCTCGCCGACGTGGAGCTGGTGGCTGTACGGGACGGGCTGAACGGGACGGTAGCCCACGTCTGTGTACCACGGGGAAAAGTAGTACCAGACGCCCGCGACCGCGAGCGTCGGACCGAGGGTGCCGGCGATGGCGGCCACGATCGGGAGCTTGTTCCACCCGGGGGGGAAGATCTGGGCCAATGGCTACGTTCGTCGCAAGAGAACGACGGACATCCCGTCGATTGAGGCCGCAATGTTATCCACGAACTTTGACAGGGTCAAATCGATGCCGTCATCGCCGGCGTGGTGCAGATGGCTGAACTGAATCGGCTGCTCGACAAGACTGATCCGGGCGAGGTGATTGGCGCTGCGATGAAAGATCTGCGGCATCAGATCCTGTCGGTCGTGGCGCCCGGCTGGCGGGCGCAGTCGTTAGTGCACACGAGGAGGGGCAAAGAGATCGGCGATCCCGTGTGACGATCGACTTGTACCATGTTGTGAAAAAAGGAGCAAGCAAGCGGAATGGCCACCCGTTCCACGTGGTAATGTGAACCGGACCCAGCCTCTGATGAGCGACCGTAAGTACCGGCAGCGCGGCTACCAGGACGACGACCGCGACCGTCCGCCGAAGCCGTCGGGGCGCCCGGCTCCCGAGCCCGGCGCGCCGGCCGCCACCCGCCGCATCTCGCAAGACGGCCACCGCCCGGTCAACATGCCTGGCTTCCGCGAGGTCGTGCGGTGCGCCCCGTGCGGCGCCTCCATCGACGCCGATGTCGGGTTGGAGAGCCGCTGCCCCCGCTGCGGCGCCGAGCTGCACAGTTGCGCGCAGTGCACCTATTTCGATCCGGGCGCCAGCTTCGAATGCATGCAGCCGGTGCAGGCGCGGATTTCGCCGAAGAACACAAAGAACGCGTGCACGCTCTATGCTCCACGCACCACGGTGGAGCGCGAGACGACGACACCGCGCGTGGACGACGACCCCCGCAAGGCGTTCGACGATCTGTTCAAACTCTAGGAGGACCGCGTGCGTAAGGCTGCTACTGTTTCCGCTCTCGTCCTGCTTTTTTTCACGCCTGTTGCCGGCCAGCAGCAGGGCCTCACCGAGGCGATGATCACGTCCGCGGCCGTCGAAGTGCCGCGCCTCGTGGAGCTGCTCGGGCTGAAGCCGGGAATGGACGTGGCCGACGTGGGTGCGGGGTTCGGCGCCTGGACGGTGACGTTCGGCAAGTGGACGGGGCCCTCGGGCCGGGTGTTCGCCACCGACATCGGCGAGAAACAGCTCGCCTTCCTGCGCGAGTACACCAAGAAGGAAGGGCTGACCAACGTCACCGTGCTGGCCGGCGCCCCGAATTCGACGAACCTGCCGGCCAACTGCTGTGACGCGATTCTGATCCGCGACGCGTACCATCACCTGACGCAGCCGCGGGACATCCTGAAGAGCATGGCGTCGGCGCTCAAGCCGGGCGGCCGGCTGGCGGTCATCGACTTTCCGCCGCGGCCGAATACGGAGGTGCCGGAGGGTGTACCGGCCAATCGCCGCGGCCACGGCGTGCCGCCCGAGATCGTCGTCGAGGAGGCGAAGGCGGCCGGCCTTGCGAACGTCAGCATGAACCAGCAGTGGTCGGCGCAGAGCCAGCCGGCCGACCTGTTCCTGCTGGTGTTCCGGAAGAACTAGCCTAGCGGCCGCCGCCGATCGTCAGGCGGAAGCCAACCCGCGCTGTCAGCGGCAGCGCGGGAAAGCCGAACGACGGCTCGTACTCCGTATCGAAGAGATTCTCGATACTCACGTACGTTTCCAGCCGGGGATGCACGCGATACGACCCGCTGAGGTCGATCTTCTGATACCCGGCAGCCAGGCCGCGGTTCGGCAGCAGCAGTGAATTGCCGAAGAACTGATCGCTCAGGAACGTGCTGTCGTCCCACGGGCCCGAGAAGTACCCGGTGACAGCGACGTGCGCACGCGGGAGCGTGTAGACGGCCGAGAGCGCGCCCGAGTGCGTCGGGCGCCGGAACGGCCGCTCGCCGACCAGCGGCGAAAACGCGCCGATGGCGATGCCGGGAAACGCCGGATTGAAGGAGGCGCTGGCGCTGAACGCCTCCGTCACCTCGCCGTCGAGATACGTATAAGAGCCGGTCACCCGCAGCTCCTCCACGACCGCGGCCTCCAGCGACGTCTCCACGCCCTGCGCACGGTACGACTGTGAATTGACGTACGCGCCGAAGGGGGTCGCGTTGGCGACGTCCGGCGGCACGCCGGCCCGGGGCAGCGTCGTCTTGCCGAGGAACTCGATGAGATCGGTGAACGTGTTGCGGAAGAAGGAAACGCGCGCGCGGGCGCGCCCGCCGGCGATCCCCTGCTCCACGCCGATGTCGACGCTGCGGCTGCGCTCAGGCCCGATCGGCTCCACGCCCGCGCCAGCCGGGGTGTCCTTCACGAGCGCATGGAGCGACGACCGCTCCTGAAACACGCTCGGCGCCTTGATGCCCGTGCCGGCGTTCACCACCAGCTTGGTGTCGCCAAGGCCGCGTGACGAGGGCTGCCGGAGGTAGGACGCGATCGAGATCCGCGGTGTCACCGCTTCCCCGAAGACGGCGTTGTGCTCGACGCCGAGGCCGGCGCTCACGTGGTGGCGGTTCATGACGGCGCCGCGCACTTCCACGAACGCGCCGCCGTTGTTCCGCGTCGCGTCCGGGTCGCCCTCGGGATTGTCGTAGCCCTGCTCCCGGTCGAATCGTCCCCCGCCGGAGAGCGACCACGTGGCGGCCAGCTGGTACGTCGTGTCGCCCGCGAGCGCCACGCGCCTGGTCCGCCGCTCGAACACCGACGGGTAGGTTCCGAAGAAGTCGAGGATGGCGCGGCCGCTCACCGTATAGCCGTTGGCGCCCCGCAGTGTGACGGGGCGCCCGAGATAATTGCCGAAAAACGGTTCGCCGGTCGGCGTGGGATTGACGTACCGCAGCGTCTGGTCCGTGACGCCAAGCCGCACCGACGACTGCCACGCATCGGTCACCTGCGACCGCGCCGTGACGCCGGCATAGCTCAGATCGTTGTCCTGCGCCGCGTCATCGGGAATGCCGTACAGGGTGATGCCGTTCGGACTCTCGAAGCGCGTCTCGGCGCGGCGGAACGTGCCGCTCAGGTCGGTACTGCCGCCGAGCGCGACGCCGAACCGGCCGGCATACGTGCCGTTGCGATAGGCGTTGTTCGGCACGTCGTTGTCGGTCTGGAACCGCGCATACATCGAGTAGTAATCGAACCGCTTCACCGCGCCGCCGATGCCGCCGTCGGTGGCAAAGGTGCCGAGATTGCCGCCGTCGGCCGAGTAGGTCACTTCCGGCACGCGGGTGCGCCCGCGCCGCGTCGTAATCGCGATGACGCCCGCGAGCGCGTCGCTGCCGTACATCACGCTGTTGGTCTGCCGCAGCACCTCCACGCGTTCGACGCCCGCGGTCGACATCTGCGCGAAGTCGAAGGCGCCGCCGATGTCGTTGGCGGGCACGCCGTCGACGAGCACCTTGTTGAAGTTGGCCGCGCCGCCGCGGATGAACATCGAGGTCGGGGCGCCGCGCGCGCCCGTCTGCACGACATGCGAGCCGGGCACCAGGCGCAGCGCCTCGAGCACATCCGCCTTGTGGAGCGCCTCGAGCGTCGCCGCGTCGATCACGGTGACCGGCGCGCCGGTCTGCGACTGCGGGATGTCGGCCGCAGCGGCGGTAACGACCACGGCCTGGCGCAGCGGTCCCACCTGCAGCGTCACGTTCACCACCTGACGCGCGCCGGCGCCCACGAACACCGGCTCGGACGTGAGCGCCTCGAACCCGGCGGCGGTGGCGACCACCTGATAGCGCCCCTCGGCGAGCCCTTCTATGCGGTACGCGCCATCCTGCCCGGTCGTCGTCTCGCCCGCCCGCCGATCCTCCGCCATGACGGTGACAGTCGCGCCTGGCACGCGCGCGCCGAGCGGATCGAGCACGACGCCGGTCAGCGACCCCGCCGGCTGCTGACCAGCAACACCGATCGACGAAAGCACGAAACAGATCACGAGCATGTTCCTGAGGAGCCGTCGCTGACGCATGGCTGTGGATTGTAGTCGTCGGCCCGGGCCGTTCACCTGAAGAGTCGCTGAATTCTTCGTCAGAAGTGATGTCGACAGACGCTACGGCCGCGGGCGGCCGGCCTCGAGCCGGGCGTCGGCGCCGCGCCAGGCCGCGTCGAACTGCGCTTTCACGGCTGCCGCCTCGGCGCCGCGTCCCTGTCGCTCGAGGCTCGCCTGCAGCCCCGAGAGCGACCAGCCGTTCTCGGGGAACGTCCGGAGATCGGCGCGGAACGCCGCCTCCGCCTCACGCGCGCGGCCGAGGGCGAGCAGCGCCGCTCCCTGCAGCTGCCGCACCGGGATCGGCCAGTCGGGAGGCTCCATGTACGTGAGGCCGTCTTCCAGCGCGACCGCCTGGGTGAAGTGTGCGGCCGCTTGCGCCGCCCGGCGCTCCCGAACCGCGATTTCGGCCTGCAGCACCTCGTACGCGATCGCGACGATGCTCGCCGCGGTATTGACGCTCGAGACGTAGACCTGCGCGAGCGCCGCATTCTGACGGATCGGCGCCAGCCCGGCGAGCTCCTTCCGCGCCTCGGCGAGTGCACCCGCCTCCGCGTAGGCAAGCCCGCGCGCCATGTGCCAGATCGCGCGCATGAAGGGCAGGTCCGCGGCCGGCGCCGGGTCGGCCAGCACCTCCGCCCAGCGATGGAAGCGGACGCGCGTGTAGAGCGGCGTGAGCGCGAAGTGCTGCAGCATGCCGCCCATCGCCGGGTCGCGCCACATGTCGGGGTGTGCCAGTGCGCGCGTCGCCTCGGCCGCGTCCATGGCGCGCACCGCCCGCCCTTCGAGCGCGGCAGAGGCCGCCGCGAAATGCGGGTTGTGCGGGTAGTACCCCATCTGGTACGTCGCGTTGCCCGCTACCGCATTCCCCGCAAAGTACGCCTCGTCCACCTTCTGCGCGCGCTCGTTGGCGGATGTGGCGTCGCGATAGCGTCCCACACGGAGGTAGATGTGCGAGGGCATGTGCACGAGGTGTCCGGCGCCGGGCACGAGCGCCGCCAGGCGATCGGCATAGCGCTCGGCGCGTCCGGGGTTGTCGGACGCCTCGACGGCGTGGATGTACAGGTGAATGGCGCCCGGATGATCGGGATTTCGCGCCAGCACCGACTCGAGCGCCGTGAGGACAGCGGCCGTGAACGCGTGCGGCTTCCCGTCTTTGTCCCAGTAATTCCATGGCGACGTATCCATGAGCGACTGCGCGTAGAGCGTGGCGGCGTCGAGGTCGTCGGGGAAGCGCGCGGCAACGTCGCGCATCGTGTCGGCGTATGCGCGATCGAGCGGGGCGCGCGCGGCCGCTGGATTCGCGTCGTACCGGCGGGCGAGCGCCTCGATGTAGGCGCGTTCGCGCTCGCTCGCGCCCGCGGCCAGCCGGCGCGCCTCGCCGATCGCCTGCCACGCCTCGCGCGCGGCGTCTTCCGTGATCGGCGCGTTGATATTCGGCCCGAGCGCGAAGGCGACGCCCCAGGAGCACATGGCGCAGGCCGGGTCGAGCGCCGCGGCCTGGCGAAACGATCGGATCGCCTCCGCGTGGTTGAAGGCGTAGCTCAGCGTCAGCCCTTGATCGAAGTACCGCTGCGCGTCCGCTGAGGAGGTGGTAATCGCGTGATGGTAGGTGCCGAGATCGTCGAAGAGCGGGGCGCGAGCGGCAGGCGCCTGCGTCGGCCCTCGCGAGCACGCCGCGGCCAGCAGCACACTGCCCAGGCAGATCCGTCCAGACATGAGCCGTATGGTACTTTGCCTCGCTCTCGGGTCGTGGTAGTCTCGCGCCCTTATGAAACGTTTCACCCCCACCGGCATTGTCCTGTTCCTGCTGTGTCTGATGTACCTGATTACGTACGTCGACCGCGTGAACATCGCGACAGCGGCCGGCGAAATCCGGCGCGAATTATCGCTGTCGGCCACGCAATACGGCCTCGTCTTTTCGGTCTTCGGATATCCCTATCTGTTGTTCCAGGTGTTCGGAGGGTGGGTGGGCGATCGGTTCGGACCGCGGAAGACGTTGTTCGTCTGCGGTCTGATCTGGGCCGGCGCCACGATCCTGACGGGCCTGGCGGGCGGCGTGATGAGCCTGGTCCTGCTCCGTATCCTGCTCGGCGTGGGCGAGGGCGCGACGTTTCCGGTGGCCACGCGCGCCATGCAGGGCTGGACGCCGGCCTCGCGCCGCGGGTTCGCACAGGGGATCACCCATGCGTTCGCGCGCGGCGGCCTGGTGTTGACGCCGCCGCTGGTGGCATGGCTCATGGCGCTCTTCACCTGGCGCGGGTCGTTTGTGATCCTCGGCTGCGTCAGCCTCGTCTGGGTCCTGGTGTGGGTCTGGTACTTCCGCGACGTGCCGGCCACGCACAAAGGGATGACGCCTGCGGTGCTCGCGACGCTGCCGAACAACGGCCAGCCGCTCCACGCGACGCGGCCGAAGGTGCCGTGGGGGCCGCTGACGCGCCGCATCATGCCGGTGACGATCGTCTACTTCTGCTACGGCTGGACGCTGTGGCTGTATCTGAGCTGGCTGCCGTCGTTTTTTCAGAACGAGTACGGCTTCAATACCCGCACGTCGGCGTTCTTCTCCGCGGCGGTGTACCTGCCGGGCGTGCTGGGCAACCTGCTCGGCGGTGAGATCAGCGACCGCATCCTGCACAAGACCGGCGATCTGAAGAAGGCGCGCCGCGACCTGGCCATGTTCGCGTTCCTCGCGTCCTTCGCGTGCATGTTGACGGTCTTCCTGACGACGGATCTCACGATGATCGTGCTGGCGCTGGGTGCGGCATTCTTTTTCGCGGAAATGATCATCGGACCGATGTGGTCGATTCCGATGGACATCGCCGGAAAGTACTCGGGCACGGCGGCCGGCCTGATGAACTCGGGATCGGCGGCCGCCGCGATCCTCTCCCCGCTCGCGTTCGGCATCGTCGCTGACGCGACCGGCAACTGGGTGCTGCCGTTTGCCGGGTCGCTCGGCCTGCTGCTGCTCGGCGCGGCGCTCGCGCCGTTCATGCATCCGGAGCGGCCGTTCGTCGATCCAGAGGTCGGCGGCGCGCCCGCCGCCGCGCCCGCGCGGGCGTAGGGCCGCCGTGGTGATGGACCGCAGAGCGTTCGTCGCGGCTGCGGCAGCGGGGCTTGGTACGCAGTTCGGTCTGGGTCCGCGTCCTCTTCCGCCGGACGCGGGCCTGTTCCCCGGCTTCGAGCCCCGCTGGGTCCGTACGCAGGGCGCCGACATTTTTCTGCGCCATGGCGGCACGGGCCCGCCGCTCCTGCTCCTGCACGGCAACCCGCTCTCCCACACGTCCTGGCACAAGGTCGCCGGCGTCCTGGCCACCCGATTCAGCGTGGTGGCGACCGATCTCCGTGGCTACGGCGACAGCGTCGGCCCCTCCGAGGGCGGCGTCAACCACGTCAACTACTCGTTTCGCGCGATGGCGCAGGATCAGGCCGACGTCATGGCGGCGCTCGGCCACGAGCGGTTCTTCCTGGCCGGCCACGATCGGGGCGCGAGGACGGCGCACCGGCTGGCGCTCGACCATCCCGATCGGGTGCGGAAAGTCGCGCTGCTCGACATCGTGCCCACCCGCTACGTCTGGTCGCGCACGTCGCGCGAATGGGCGCTCGGCTCGTGGCACTGGTCGTTCATGGCGCAGCCGGACGAGCTCTTCGAGCGGATGATGGCCGCGGTGCCGGCGCGCGACTATGTGCTGCGCCATCTGAGCCGCACCGGCCGGCCGGCGTTTTTCGACGAGCGCGCGCTGGCGGAGTACGTCCGCTGCTTCACACGGAAGACGATCCATGGCTCGTGCGAGGACTACCGCGCCGCCGCCACGATCGACCTGGAGCACGACGAGGCGGATCATCGGGCCGGGCGGAAGGTTGCCGCGCCGGCGCTCGTGCTGTGGGGACGCCGGAGCGCGGTCGGCCAGTTGTACGCGGATGTCCTGGCGATCTGGCGCGAGGCGGCGAACGAGGTGACTGGCGGCGCCGTCGAGAGCGGGCATTACCCGCAGGAGGAAGCCCCGCAGGCGGTGCTCGGCGCGTTCCAGCGCTTCTTTGTGTAGGCTCGCCTAGCCGAAGCGCGCACGCTCATCACGGCTGCGCGTGATGCCGTTCAGATCCCGCGAACCTCGAATCCAAACGCACGCGCCGCCAGGCCCAGAGCCGTGTCATGCGTCGCCATGGTCGGCAACGCTCCCATGCGATCGCGCCAGATGAGCGCCGTCGCCAGATGCATCGCGTCCAGGGTGCCGAGCGGCGTCGGCATCGGCTCGCTGGCCCGACTCAGGACTGGCGGGCGTACCAGCACCAGGTCAATCGCCTCGAGCCAGTCGTTGACGGCCTTCACGCGAGCAGCCGCCTCGTCAGTGGTCAGCGACCCTTGCAGGCGGAGTCGATCGATCGTCCTCGCGCTTTCGACGGCGATGAGTTCGCTGGACACGAGCCCGTCGTAGGACCTCAGGTCCTCGAGAGCGCCAGGCTCGCGCAGCACCAGTCGCAGAAGCGCCGACGTGTCGATGTACGCGGTCACCGGCGGCGCCGGTCATCGAGCAGGATCGTGAGACTGTCTGTCGGTTTCGAGGGCCGGGGTGGAAGCTTCACATCGCGGAGACGACGTGTCGCCCTCCGAATCTCAATCGGTTCCGCAGCGTACGGGACGATCCGCGCCACCGGCGTGTCTCGATCCAGCACGGTCAGCGTGCGGCCCTTCCGCACTGCGCGCAGATGCTCGCTCAGCCGCGCCTTCAGTTCCGCGATCTTCACAGCCTTCATGACCACATTATAGTCACAACAGGTCATGTGTTGGGCCCGTGGCTCGACCACTCGAGACGCCAATTCCCGCGAACGGTGAACTGGCGGAGGGAGTAGGATTCGAACCCACGAGCCCCTTGCGGGGCTAACGGTTTTCAAGACCGCCGCCATCGACCACTCGGCCATCCCTCCGCGCGATCGATTGTCGCACCTCGCGGCCTAGAAGATGTAAACGGCCCCTGAGTCGCGGACCGAGTTGTCCTTCTGGTCGCCGTCGATGGCCGACCCGCTGTCTTCGCCGTTGGCGGCCACCGCCAGCGTCGCGCCGTCGGCGCCGAGCGCCGAGTTGCGGATGGTGTTGGAGGCTTTGACGTACGCCGCCTGCGCCCAGGTGGCGCCGCGGCGGACGAACACGTAGGCGGCGCCGGACCCGGCCGCGCCTTCGTCCACGGCGCCGTTGACGCCCGTCGCGCCGGCGAGCGCCAGACACACCACGCTCCTGCTGCGCATTCTGTTCCTCGC
>CAZGLC010000175.1:0-10686 GCA_964526235.1 uncultured Bifidobacteriaceae bacterium | reverse complement strand
CAGCGCGAAGACGCGCTCTTTCTCGGCCCACCCGGCACGGGCAAGAGCCATCTGGCCCAGGCGATCGGCCGCGCCACCATCCAGCAGGGCTATCGCGTCATCTATCGCGAAGCCCACACGCTCATCGAGGAGATCGCGGACGCCACGCTCGGCGGCACGCGGAAGACGCTGCTGACGGACCTGGCGGCCGTCCCGCTCCTCATCATCGACGATCTCGGGATGCGAAAACTGCCGCACACGGCGGCGGAAGACCTCCTCGAGCTCATCATGCGCCGCTACGAACGGACGTCCACACTCTTGACTTCAAATCGTCCCGTCGATGACTGGGGCAAACTGCTCGGCGACAATGCCGCCGTCACGGCGCTCCTCGATCGGCTCCTACATCATGCCCATGTGCTCAAGTGCGGGCCGCGGAGCTGGCGCACCAAGGTCCACACCGACTTGCGCACGGAGGAGGCTTCGAAGTAAAACCACCACGGTCTCGATCGGCCGTCAGCTAATGGCCGCTTTTGAGTGTCGATCAATGGCCGGTTTTGGGGTGTCCACCGAGGCCTGCGGTGGAAGCCGGACGATCCGTCGTACGAGGGAACCGACTGGGTGGTCAAGAACCTGCTCGAGTTGAAGAACGCGCGCAACGTCGTCATCGATGGCAACCTGTTCGAGCACAACTGGGCGGACGACCAGAACGGTTTCGCGATCCTCTTCACGCCCCTCGGTGGACGGTTTTAGTCACTGGTCGACGGTCGAAAACGTCGTCTTCACCAACAATGTCGTGCGGCACTCGACATCCGGCATCAACATCCTGGGATGGGACAATCTCAGCCCGAGCGAGCAAGCCCGGAACATCCGGATTCGGCACAACCTGTTCTGGGACATCGGCGGGGCGCGGTGGGGCGAAAATGCCGCGCAGGCCTACGGGTATGGCCAAGGCGGCTGGTTCCTGCAATTGATGGACGGCACAGACGGGGTCGTCGTCGAACACAACACCGTTCTCGCCTCGAAAGGCATGCTCGTCGCCGACATCGCGCAGCCTGCGGGACCCAGAGGCGCAACTGCGCATACCACATTCGTGTTCCGCGACAATATCGTCCGATACGGATCTTTAGGCATCGGCGGTGTGACAGCGCCCGCGGGCCGGCCGGCCCTCGAGCACTATTTCTTCGATCCCGTCGTCCAAGGAAACCTCCTCATCGGCGGTCGGGAGCCCCTTGCGGCTGGCGCCAACTTCAGCGTCGTGGGGATCGACGATGTCGGCTTCCGAGATTGGGTGCGGTGCGATTTCCGACTCGCCGAGGGCAGCCGGTACCTCACCGCCGCGGGTGATGGGAGCGCCGTTGGCGCGACGCCGCCGGCGTGGGTCTCCGCGGCGTGCGGACCGGGCGGATTCCTCGATTCGCCCTGGCTGTTCGCACCACCATGAAGGTGGTGTACTCGCCGCGCTACGCCGTCGACATCGGGCCTCACGTCTTCCCAACGCAGAAATATCAGCTGGTCCTCGCGCGGCTCGTCGAGGCGCGTGTAGTCGATTCTGCCGACGTCCTCGAGCCGGAGCCGGCCGCGTGGGACGATCTCGCGCTCGTGCACACGGCCGAGTACCTCGACGGGTTGCGGGATGGGACGCTGTCTGACGAAGCGATCCTGCAGCTCGAGCTCCCCTGGTCGCCCGCGATGGTCGACGGCTTCCGCACGATGGTAGGCGGGACGATGCTGGCGGCGCGGCGCGCCATGGAGGATCGCACGATCGTCGCGCACATCGGCGGCGGTCTTCACCACGCCTTTCCTAATCACGGCGAAGGCTTCTGTCCCTTCAACGACGTCGCGGTCGCCATCCGCGTGCTGCAGCGCGACCGCCTCGCCAGCCGCGTCGCGGTCGTGGATCTCGACGTCCATCACGGCAACGGCACCGCCTTCATCTTCGAGTCCGACCCGCGCGTCTTCACCTTGTCGATGCACCAGCAGCATAACTACCCGATGTGGAAGCCGCGCGGATCGGTCGACATCGGCCTTGCCGACGGAACGGACGATGCGGAGTATCTGGACCGCCTCGAGCGGGCGCTGCCGGCCGTGATGGCCTCTTCCCCAGACTGCGTCTTCTATCTTGCCGGAGCCGACGCGTACGAAGCGGATCAGCTCGGCGGCTTGCGGCTCACGCAGGGCGGACTGCGTCGGCGCGATCGCCTGGTGGTGGACACCGTCCGGCGGGCCGGTCTGCCGCTGGTCATCCTGCTCGCCGGTGGGTACGCCCGGCGCGTCGAGGATACCGTCGCCATCCACGTGGCGACGATCGATGAGGCGTACCGTGCATCCGGAGGCTGACATCCGCGACTATCAGATCAGAACGACCCGGCCATGAAGCTCGACTCCTGGAGTGGGAGCCATTCCAGCAGCTGCAGATCCTCTTCGGAGAGACGGTAGATCTCGTTCGCGACGACGTGATTACGGGCGAACATGAGGAACACCTCGCGGTTCCGATGCCTCGCGATGAGGCGCTCCAGCCCGCCGATCCGCGACGCGCCGCACATCTGGAAGCCATCTTCCTCCTCCTCGTCGGCCGTCTCGAGCGCTCGAAGCCGCTGCAGCTTCGTTTCACATTCCTGCGCGCGTTCGTGGTGGTGATTGAGCCGGCGATCGAGATGCGCCGCGAGTTCGTCCGCCGTCACATCGATCCTGAATCCATCAATCATAGAGCCCTCCTCGGGGGAGGCGAACCGCAAGACAGGTGCCGCTCGAAACCCGCGTGTTTCCGAGTGACGCGCGCCGAAGTACGCAGATTTTGCCGCGTGATCTGCGGTGATCGGATGCAGATTCTGCGTACGAACGCGGCCGCCCACGTCTATCCGCCCGGCCCGCGGTTTGCGAGACCCCGAGCATGGGTTCGATATCAGGTGCATTGCTCCTGGTCGTCGCCGCCACCCTTGGGTCCTCAGGCCAGATGCGTCCCGACCGATGCAGCCTGGCCGCGCTGGTCACGCGCGTCTTCGATGGGGACACGCTCGATGTCGCAGGGGTTGGGCGGGTGCGCCTGCTGGGCATCGATGCGCCTGAATTGGGGGGCCGCTTCGAGCGCCCCGCGCCGTTCGCGATCGAAGCGCGCGAGCGGCTGGAGGCGCTCGTGTTGCGACGATGGGTTCGCCTCGAATGTGATGGCGTGCGACGCGATGCTTACGGCAGGCACCTGGCGTATGTGTTCGTCGGCGCAGCCGCGCTGGTCAACGCGGAACTCATTCGCGAGGGCCTGGCCCGGGTGTCGGCGCGCGCGCGTCTGCTGTACTGGGACGCGCTGCGGCAGGCCGAAGAGGAAGCCCAGGTCCGCCGCCGCGGCATGTGGGGCGACCGGCCTCGCATTCCCGCCCCCTCGTACACACTCCCGCGAACGCGGCCAAATTGATATGCACCCGCGGCTCCTCGAGCGCCTGTGATATCGTTCGGCCCCATGGCGGACCCCACTTACACCAGCCGCGTTCACATCGACCGCATCAAGGGACCGATTCGCCACGCGTATGTGACGCCGTTCAGCGAGCCGATCCGGTTTGGCGTGCACGGTGCGATCAAGCAGTTCTACGGCGTCGAACCCGACGAGGAGCTGCCGGCGACGCTCGACCACATCATTGCCGCCGTCGGCGGTTGACTGCTCGGCACCCTTGCCGGCGCACTGGCAGTGCGCCAGATACCGGTGGAACCCAACAAGGTGTCGGCCGACGTCGAAGGAGACGTCGAGGCGGTGGATCGTGTGCTTCGGATCGCGCGGATGCGCGTGCGCTACCGGATCAGCATCCCGAAAGGGACGCGCGAGGCGGCCGACCGGGCCGTGGCAACGCATGCTGACAAATGCCCGGCGGCGATGAGCGTCCGCGGCTGTATCCCAATCGACATCGTCGCGGACATCACGGAAGAGGGTTAGTGGCTCGTCACGGCATCGCCGGGGACGGCTCGAGCCGTTCCGGAGCCGCCGACGGCATGACGAACCAGGCGAGCAGATACGCCAGCACGCCGCAGATCACCGCGCCCGGATAGATCGCGAGCACGACCGCCGCAATCCGGACGAGCGTCGAGTCGACGCCGAAGTACTCGGCCAGCCCGCCGCAGACGCCGGCGATCTTGCGGTCCGTCGCCGAGCGCTGCAGTCGCCGGACGGCCGCGCGTGCCGGCGCGGAGGCGGCGCCGGCCTCCGCCGGGAGCAGAATCCACGCGACGACATAGGCGAGCAGCCCGCCGATGATCACACCCGGGACGACCGACAGGACCCCCCACAGCAACCGCACGACCGTCGGGTCCGTATTGAGGTAGATCGCAATGCCGGCGCAGACGCCGCCGAGCTTCCCTTCGGCGGGCCGCCGGGTCAACCGTCGCGGTCGCACCGGCTCGGACGTCTGCACTGGCGCCCCGCAGTACCGGCAGAACGCCGAATCGGCCTCGAGATCCCTCGCACACCGGCTGCATGTCATGGTTCTTCCCTCACTTCTCCATACGGGGAGCCCGCCCGAAACGATTCACGCGCCAGAGCCAGCCGTAGAGCGCGAGGTTCACGCCAAGGACGGCGGCACCGACCCCGAACTGCGCCTCCCGCGTCAGGCCGGTTGGATAGAGCACCGGAAACAGATACTGCGCGACGAAATCGCCGGTGTAGTAGTCGAGTCCCGCGCTGGCGCGCAGATCGTTCTCGAGCGGCGTCAGCGGGCAGATCCCGCCGGAGAACTCGATGTAGGCCGCCCATGCGGCGGCCGGCACATGGACCCACGGAATCCAGCTCCACCGGAATGCCAAGAGCGCTCCCGACGCCGCGAAGACGACGAATGCGAGATGGATGAGGACGATCAGGCCGGCCAGGAGCGCGAGCACGCCTGCCATTGACTGATCGTACTGCATCGATGCTCGAGATCGATCTCGGCACCTTCGAGCGCGCGCTACGGCGCGAGAACCACACGCTCAAGCGCGCGCTCACCGATCCGCACCTGTTCAGCGGCATCGGCAACGCCTACTCCGACGAGATTCTGCATGCGGCGAGGCTGTCGCCGTTCAAGCAGACGCAGTCGCTGACCGGCGAGGAGGGGCGCCGCCTGTTCGACGCCACACGCGCGACGCTGATCGAGTGGACCCACCGTTTGCGGGAGGAAGCCGGCGACGCGTTTCCGGAGAAGGTCACCGCGTTCCGCGAGCGGATGGCCGCGCACGGCCGATTCGGGCATCCGTGCCCCGACTGCGGCGCGCCGGTGCAGCGCGTCGTCTACGCGGCGAACAGGTCGGGTCGCGGAGCGACCCGACGGGCCAGCGCTGGTCTTGTGCCGTCCGCTGACGCGGACGGCACCTATTACTGCGCCAGCTGTCAAACGGGCGGACCCCTGCTCGCGGACCGATCGCTGTCGCGCCTGCTCCGGGAGAACTGGCCGCGGACGCTCGACGAGCTCGAGCGCCGGCGGCGCTGAATCGTGAAGCGCCTGCGTTCGCGGCGCTATCATGGGTCCGCTCGATGTCACGGATGACGATCGTCGCACTCGCCGCCGCCGGCCTGATCGTGTTGGTCGCGCACGCGCAGGCGCCGCCGGAGCTGCGGTGGGGCGGCGATTCCGAAGGCGGCGCGCCGTTTGTCGAAGCGGACCCGCGGGATCCGACGAAACTTGTCGGCTTCGACGTTGAAGTGGCAGCGCTCCTTTCGCGCGAGCTCGGCCGCGTCCCGCGGTTCGTCCAGGTGTCGTTCACGACGCTCGAGGCATCGGCCGTGCGGGGCGACTTCGACATCGGCCTGAGCGGGATCGAAGACACGCCGGCCCGCCGGGTGCGTCTCGCCGTGACGGTGCCGTACTACGAGTTCCGCGAAGTCCTGACGGTTCGCGAGGCCGACCGCGGTCGCCTTCGCACCCTCGCCGATCTACGCGGCCGCCGCGTCGCGACCCTCGGCGCGACGCTCGCCTACGACGTGCTCGTCGCGGCGCAGACCGAACACGGCGTCATCCCCGTCACCTACGAAGACGACGTGCACCCGTACGGCGACCTGGCGATCGGGCGGGTCGACGCCGTGGTGCTCGACGAGGCGCTGGCCGCGCGCGGAGTCCGTCGCAATCCTGGCCTGGTGAACCAGGATGCCGATCTGGGCGTCGGCTACTACGTCGGGATCCTCGCGCCCGGCCAGGCCGCGCTCCGCGATCGGATCAACGACATCCTGAAACAGGCGATGCGCGACGGCCGTCTGGAGGCGATCTTCCGCCGCTGGAACATGTGGAACGAGGATCAGCCGCGGCTCTATGCGCGCGTGCTGGCGAGCCGCACCGACGAGATGGTGCCTGCCGCCGCGGTCGCGGTGCCCGACGCCTGGGACGCCACGCGCCGGTATTTGCCGACGCTGCTGCGTGCAGCCGTCATCACACTGGTCCTCTCGTGCGTGGCGATGGCGCTCGCGGTTGCGCTCGGCGTGCTGATTGCCAGCGGGCGTGTCTACGGCGGGCGTCCGCTGCAGGTCGCGCTCACCGGCTACGTCGAGGTGATGCGCGGCACGCCGCTGCTGCTGCAGCTCATGGTGCTCTACTTCGGCCTCGCGTCGGTTGTCCAGTTACCGGCGTTCGTCGCGGCGTTCGTCGGCCTCGGGCTCAACTATGCCGCGTACGAGAGTGAAATCTACCGCGGCGCGCTCGAGGCCGTGCCGGAGGGCCAGCTCGACGCGGCGCGCGCACTCGGCTTTACCGACGCGCAGACGCTGGCGCTCGTCCGGGGTCCGCAGGCATTCCGCCTGGCGCTCGCGCCGATGACCAACGACTTCGTGGCGCTGCTCAAGGACAGCTCGCTCGTCTCGCTCATCACCGTCGTCGAGCTGACGCGGCAGACGACGATCTTCGCGGCGAACATCGGCAGCTGGCTGGTGCCCGGGGCGCTCTGCGGCGCGCTCTACCTGGCGATGTCGCTGCCCCTGGCGCGTGTCGCGCGGCGACTGGAAAAAGGGTGGAAGCGCTGACCCTCGACGTCCAGGGTGTGGCGATCCGCCGCGGCGGGCGCCTCATCCTCGACGGCCTGCGGTTCTCGGCGACGCGCGGCGAGCTCGTGGCGCTCATGGGCGAATCGGGCACCGGCAAGACGAGCGTGCTCCGCGCCATTGCCGGCCTCGACCCGATTGCCTCGGGGGAGATCCACGTGGCCGGCGTTCGGCTCGGCCCGGGCCGCACACCGCGGGGCCCGCGCGCGCGCGCACTGCATCGATCTGTCGGCATCGTGTTCCAGTTCCATCATCTGTTCGCCCACCGAACGGCGGTCGAGAACGTGTGGCTTGCACCGGTCCACGTGCTGGGACAGGCGCGCGCCGAGGCCGAGCGGCACGCGCGGGAGCTGCTCGACGCGCTCGGCGTGGGCGGGCGAGCCGGCGCGCACCCCCACGAGCTCTCCGGCGGCGAGGCGCAGCGCGTCGCGATTGCGCGCGCGCTCGCGGTGGAGCCGCCCGTGCTGCTGATGGACGAGCCGACGGCATCGCTCGACGCGGCACGCCGGAGCGACCTCGCAGCGACCCTCCGCCGCCTCGCGGCCGACGGCCGCACCATCGTCCTCGCGACGCACGACGGCGAATTCGCGCGGGCGTGCGGCAGCCGGACCGTCACGCTGCGCGGCGGATTAGAATGAGCTCGTCGATGGCGGAGGTGACCGTTCCCACGGGTGCGCGCTACGTCGAGTTCGACACCGATCGACAGATTCGTTACCGCAACAAGCTCTATTACCGCGTCCTGCACTGGCCGATCTGGATCTTTGTGTTCTTGATCGCGCCGGGACCGCTGACGTTCGACCTTTTCGAGCGCGGCTTCGATGCGCGGATCACATCCTGGTTGTTCGTCGTTCTCATCGTCACCGGCATCGCCGGGCTGCGCGGACGGCTGCCGGGATGCGAGCCGCGGCCGTACATCATCCGCTTCACCGAAGACCGGCCGAATCCGCTGTACCGGCGCGTGTGCTATACGACGGCCTGGGGCGAGGTCGTCGCGTTTGCGCTGCTGAACGCGGCTGGCCTGGCCTATGCAATCGCGACCGGCGAGTGGCGGCTGCGACAGATGTATGAGGTCGCCTATTTTCCGATAGCCGGCGCGGTGTGGGCGCTCGGCGCTGCCGGGCGGTTGCCGCGCGTCAAGCGATCCACGCAGGGCGAAGGGCACGAGCGGCGCTATTTCTACGGCTCGGTCTGGGCGGTCGCGATCGCACAGCCGGTGCTGGGGGTGCTGTGGCAGATGCTGCCCGCCACGCGCGCCGCCGATCTCGTGAAGCTGGCCGTGTTCATCGGCACCCTCGCCGCCGTGGGCGTGCTGGCGCGCCTCGGCATGCTGCCGCGTACGCGTCCGATCGTGCCGGGCGAGCTGGCCATCAGTGACTAGTGGTATGTCCTTCCCAAAATACGGCTGGCCGCTCCGTTGTCGCGGCCAGCGGAACCGTCGTCGAAAGGCTGTCGTGGAAGCTGGGACATCAGTTGATACCGTCCAGTAGTGACATCGACGTCCTCACTTCACCCACCCTCAAGTACCTGCGCGAGCGCTGGTGGGACGACGCGTTCACCGCGTTTCTGGCGGAGACGCTGCGCCCGCGGGCGGGCAACCGGATTCTCGACGTTGGCTGCGGCGAGGGTCTGGCGGAAGTGCACATCGGCCGCCTGCACGTGTCACAGCTCCGCCTCGTCGGGATCGACTTGATGGTCGAGCGCGTCATGGTCGCGCGCCGCGAGGCGGCGGCGCACAATCAGCGCGTCGGATTCGCCACCGCCGATGCCTGCGCGCTGCCGTTTCGGGACCGCGCGTTCGATGCGACGTTTTGTATCGCGGTGCTCCAGCACGTGGGCGACGCCGACGCCGCGGTGCGCGAGTTCGCGCGCGTGACGGTGCCGGGCGGCCGCGTGCTCGCCGTCGAGCCCGACAACACCGCACGGTACGGCTACGCGTCGACGCCCGCTGGGCAGCACGCTTTCGCGTTGTCGGCGCGCTTTTTCGCGGAGCTCGTCGCCGCGCGCGGCGATTCGGCGGCGATTGCCGTGGGCCCGAAGCTGCCGGTGCTCTTTGCCGCACACGGCATTGAGCCGATCTCCGTGCGCCTCTTCCCGGTGTCGAAGACGCAGCTCGGCGCACCGCCGGCCGACCTCTGGGCGCGCCGGCTCGCCGCCGCCGAGCAGGCGGTCGAGGAGGCGCCGACGGACCAGACGCGGGCAATCGGTCGCGAGTACCTCGAGACGCTCGACACCTACGCCCGCGAGGCCAGGCAGGCGGGGTCGACGTTCGTCGAGATCCAGAACACGATGCTCTTCGCAACGCTCGGGCAGAAGACCACCTGATGGAAGGCTTTGAAGGATGGGACGACTACGCGCCGTTTTATGACTGGGAGAACGCGCGGACGCTCGGGCGGCGCGACGTCCCGTTCTGGCGCACCGTGGCGCGGCGCGCGCGCGGTCCCGTGCTGGAGCTTGGCTGCGGAACCGGCCGCATCGCCGTCCCCCTCGCGCGGGCGGGCGTCACGCTCGTCGGCATCGACCGGTCCGACGCGATGCTCGCGCGCGCGCGCCGGCGCGTCGCGCGGGCCCGCCTTGCGCGCCGTGTCCGGCTGATCCGCGGCGACATTCGGCAGCTCCCCTTTCCCGCCTCCAGCTTCTCCACGGTGCTCGCACCGTACGGCGTGCTCCAATCGCTGCTGCGCGACAGAGATCTCACGGCGGCGCTCGCCTCCGTTCACGACGTGCTCGAGCCGGGCGGCGCCTTCGGGCTGGAACTTGTCGCGGATCTCCCGGCGTGGGAGGAGTACCGTAAGCGTGTCAGCCTGCGGGGGTGGCGCGGACGGCCGGGCCGGTCGCGCGTGACGCTGGTGGAGACGGTCCGTCAGGACCGCGCCCGGCGGCTGACGATCTTCGATCAGGAGTTCATCGAGCGCCGCGGGCGGGAGCGCCAGTCGCGGCGGTTCGCGCTGGCGTTCCGCACGCTCTCGGTGCCGCAAATGGTCCGCCGGCTCGAAAAGGCCGGCTTCGCGGTCACGGCTCTGCTGGGTGATTATCGGGGCGGCCGGTGGGACCGGCGCGCCGACGTCTGGGTGATTCTCGCCACGCGGCCCTGACCGCCGGTCTGTTATAAAATTCTTCCTCACTTCCTGGAGTTTTCACATGTCTGGCCATTCCAAGTGGCACACCATCAAGCACAAGAAGGGCGCCGCCGACGCCAAGCGGGGCAAGGTTTTCACGCGCCTCATCAAGGAACTGACGGTCGCAGCCCGTAACGGCGGCAAGGATCCCGATACGAATCCGCGCCTCCGCACCATCATCGCCGAGGCCAAGGCGAACAACATGCCGCGGGAGAACATCGAGCGCGCGATCCGCCGCGGCACGGGCGAGGAGCCGGGCGTCCAGTACGAAGAGGTCACGTACGAGGCCTACGGCCCGGGCGGCGTGGCGCTGTTGATGCAGACGCTGACCGACAACAAGAATCGGACGGTCGGCGAGATTCGCCACCTTCTCGACAAGCACGCCGGCAACCTCGCCGCCGAGAACAGCGTCGCGTGGATGTTCTCCCGCAAGGGCGAGATCGTCGTCGAGAAGGGCAAGGTCGACGAAGACAAGCTCCTGTCGGTCGCGCTCGACGCCGGCGCCGACGATATGAACGACGACGGGAGCGCATGGGAGATTGTGTGCGCGCCGGAGCAGTTCGAATCGGTACGCGATGCGATCAAGGCGCTCGGCGTGGAGCCGGCCAG
>CAZGLC010000174.1:0-10903 GCA_964526235.1 uncultured Bifidobacteriaceae bacterium | reverse complement strand
TGCACCTCGACCACCTCGGCGTGAAGCTCACGACGCTGACGAAGGACCAGGCGGACTACATCGGCGTGCCGGTCGAGGGCCCGTACAAGGCGGAGCACTACCGCTACTAGTCGGTGGTTGGTGGTGGGTGGTTGGTGGTGGGTAGGCGCGTTGAGCCCGTCCCGTTGGACCGCTTGACGCGCTTTCCGTAATATCCGTATCATAAGGATTATGGCCCGCACGAGGCGCCCCATCGTCTCCGCCACGGACGCCGCCAAGACGTTCGGCCGCCTCGTCGACCGCGTCCGCGAGGAGCGCACCACCTACATCGTCGAGCGCGGTGGTGTCCCCGTGGCCCAAATCGGTCCTGTCGCCTCCATGCGGTGCACGCTCGCCGATCTGGCGGAGCTGCTGCGGACCGTCGGGCCGGTCGGCGAGGACTACCTACGCGCCGTGGAAGCGGGGATCCGTCGCGGGAACAAGCCCGCGGTGCCGCGGAACCCGTGGACATCCTGATCGATTCGAGCGTCCTCATCGCCGCAGAGCGGGGGCGACTCGATCTCGGCGCTCAGCTGCGCGATCATGACGATGCCGAGGTCGGCATCGCGGCGATCGTCGCCTCCGAACTGCTGGAGGGCGTGCACCGGCAGCGCGGCGCGGTGAGCCGCGCGCGGACGCAGCGGTTCGTTGACCAGCTGCTCCAGCGGCTGCCGGTCGTGCCGTTCGATCTCGACGTGGCGCGCGTCCACGCCCTGCTGTCGGCGGACCTCGGCACGGCCGGTACACCCGTCGGCGCGCACGACCTGCTCATCGCCGCCACGGCCGTGCATCTCGGGGCGGCCGTCGCCACGCGCGACCTCCGCTCCTTTCCGAAGATTCGCGGTCTCGACGTGCTCCGCTGGTAAGGGCGCGGCCCCAGTTATGATGGGGCCCAGCCGCCAGAACCATGCTGCGCGCCCGCTCCCGTCTCGGCCCGTACGAGATCCTTCTCCCCCTTGACATCGAGACGGTCGAGGCCTACCGGGCGTACGACCACGGACACCAGCGCGAGGTCACCCTTCAGGTCTTCCGCGTCGCGTTCGGCGCGGTGCCGGCGCGCCTGCGCGCCTTCGAGGCGGACGTTCGCCGCGCCGCGGTGCTTGCGCATCCGCACATCCTCGAGATCCACGACGTCGGCACCGACGCGCACGCCGCGTACGTCGTGTCGGCGCCGTGTCCCGGCGACACGCTGCGCCGGCGGCTTGACGCGCGAGCCGTGTCGGTCGGCGATGCCCTGCGGTGGGCAGCGCAGATTGCGCGCGCACTTGCCGCGGCGCGCCGCGCGCGCGTGCGCCATGGGCATCTCAGCGTGGATACCGTGGCGATTGACGCGGCGACCGGCCGCCTGGTGGTGCTCGGCTTCGGCCTCGCGTCGCTGGCGCAGCCGGATCGCCGCTCGTCCGATCTGCGGGCGCTCGCCGGCCTGACGGGTACGATGCTGCGCGCCGGCTGGCACACGACACCGCGCCGCTGGCGTACGGCATGGGCGGCTGCGTCCCTCGTCGTGCTTGCGGTGATCGTGACGAGTCTCCTTTCGTCGCCGTCCGACACGCCGGCTCCGTCCGCAGCGCCGGTACCCACAGCCGCTGGGAGTACTGCGGCCTTGCGGACACCCGAGGAGCCGGCAGCCGCAGCGCCGGTCGTCGCGATCCCGTCGACCCCGCCGCCGGCCGGCGCCGTCGTGGCGGCGCCTCCTGAACAGGCCGTCGTCTCGAGACGGGAGGAGATCAAGATCGGAGACTCTCGGTCCGCTCCCGCGGCGCCGTCGGCGAAGCCGGCGCCCCCAGCCGTGGACGCCCCGCTCGTCGCTCCGGTGCCCGCGGCGCCGGCGCGTCCCCTGACGCCCGTCGTCGCCGACGGCCGCGACGCGGCGAGCCTCATGACCGAGGCGTCGGTCCGTGCCACCGAATTCGATCTGGCCGGCGCGTTCGAGCTGTCGCGGGCGGCGGCGAGCCGCGGCGATCCCAACGCGCAGATCGGGGCGATGTACATCCGCGGGCTGATCGACGCGCGTGAAGCGTTTCGCGAGGGCGGTCCGCCCGACGCGCTGGTGCCGGTTCGCGAGGCGATTGCCTCGCTTCAGGCGATCGCCAGGGGACGTCCCAGCGCGGCCGAGATCGCGCGGTTGACGCTGCAGGCGGCCGCGGCCGCCGCCCAGAGCGAGCGCGACGAGATGAGCCTGTATCTGGAGACCGCGCTCGAGATGGAATCGCTGCAGCGGATGGCGGGGCTTCCAGGCGCGCCGCTCGTGAGCGCGGCGGAAGTCGCCGGCGATCTATGGCTGCAGGTGCATCGCTACGACGACGCGCACCGCGCGTACACCGAGGCGGCCGCGCGCGCCGGATCGACGCTGCGCATCCTTTCGGGTCTGGCCCGCGCGGCGCGTCGCCTCGACGACACCGCCGGGGCGTGCGTCAGCTACCGCCGTCTGCTCGACGCGTGGGGTGGGCGGCCGGGCCTGCCGGTCGAGATCGCGGAGGCGCGCGCGTATATCGGCGGGTGTGCGCCGTAACGGTGCGACCGCACCTCGCACCTGAATGACCTATTGCTACAGGCCCGAGGTGCTCGAGCAGCTCTCGGCGCACGGCATCCGGCCGACGCCGGCCACGCCGCCCGAGACGGTCCATGAGTTCCTCAACGACCTCTATCGCTACGAGCTGCGGCGCCTCCGCGACCGTCTCCTCCGGCGCGAGATCGCGAAACCGGACTACCACGCGCACGTGCTCGAGGTCCGCCGCCGCTATCCGCTGCTGTCGCTGAAGCTCTGGCAGTGGACGGAGTAGGGCGGGCCTTTACGGCCCGCCGGGACAGTTAAGATACGTACGGTGTCACTGATCGAAACCCTTCAGTCGAAGCTCCCGTCGACCGGTGTGACGATCTTCTCGGTCATGTCGCGCATGGCCGACGAGCACGGCGCGATCAACCTGGGGCAGGGGTTCCCGGACTTCAACTGCGCGCCGGAGCTCGTCGAGACGGTGGCGCGCTGCATGCGCGACGGGCACAACCAGTACGCCCCGATGCTCGGCGTGTACGCGCTGCGCGAGGCGCTCGCGCGCAAGATCGAGCTGCTGTACGGACGCCGCTACGACCCCGCCACCGAAATCTGCGTCACATCCGGCGCGACCGAGGGGCTGTTCAGCACGCTGACCGCGCTCGTCAGGCCCGGTGACGAGGTGATCCTGTTTCAGCCCGCCTACGATTCCTACACGCCCGCAGTCCAGCTGAGCGGCGGCACGCCCGTTTACGTCACGCTCCGCCGGCCCGACTACCGGCCCGACTGGGACGAGGTTCGCCGCGCCATCACGCCGCGTACGCGCCTGATCGTCGTCAACTCGCCGCACAACCCGACCGGCATGATCCTCACGCGCGACGACATGCGCGAGCTGGCGCGCGTGCTGCAGGGCACCGATGCATTCGTCGTCTCCGACGAGGTGTACGAGCATCTGGTCTACGACGGCGTCCCCCACGAGAGCATGGCGCGATATCCCGAGATCGCCGAGCGCGCGGTCGTCATCAGCTCGTTCGGCAAGACCTACCACACGACGGGATGGAAGATCGGCTACTGCGCCGCACCGCAGGCGCTCGCTGCCGCCGTGGCGGGGGTGCACCAGTGGGTGACCTATGCGGTCAACACGCCGATTCAGCGCGCCTACGCGGAGGTCGTGAACCGCGATCCGCGGGGCGAGGCGGTGACCGCCTTCTACCAGGCGAAGCGGGATCTATTCCTGCGGCTCATCGACGGCTCGCGCTTCCGTCCGCTCGCCTGCCGCGGCACCTTCTTCCAGATGGTCGACTATTCCGCCATCACCACCGAGCCCGACGCCGCGTTCGCCGTGCGTCTGGTCAAGGAGCATGGCGTGGCGTCGATTCCGATCTCGCCGTTCCTGTACGGCGGCGCCGATCCCGGGCCGGTGCTCCGCTTCTGTTTTGCGAAGCGCGACGAGACGCTGGAGGCGGCCGCCGAGCGGTTGAGGAAGGTATGACCGTGGGCGCGCGCGCCGTCTTCATGGCAGTCGCCGTCGTGGCCGCAGTTGGCAGCGGCCGCGCGCAGAATCGTCCCCTGCCCGATGCGGACGCGTTCTACCGCAAGGTGAGCGAGAACCTCGCGCGGGCCGAGCGCGCCACTCACCTGTACACGTACAAGGAACGCCGCACCGATATTCACACCAACCCGTTCGGCCGGCTTGGGACCAGTGGCACGAGCGTCTACGACGTGTATCCGTCGCCTGTCCGGCAGCTCGTCTACCGCCGCCTCGTCGAGCGGAACGGCGCGGCGGTCGGCGCCGCGGAGCTGGCGCGGCAGGACCACGGCTACCGCGATCGCGTCGACCAGCTGCTTCGCGAGCGCGGCGCGCGCGATGCCGAAGGGGCGGAGCTCGCGGAGGCCGAAGCGCAGCGCGCCCGCGAACGCCGCGAGCGCGCCATCAACGACGTCGTCGGCGCACTCGACTTCACGTTCAAGGAGCGTGCGGTCTACAACGGTGTGCCGGCGCTCGTCATCGCGTTCTCGCCCAGGCCCGCCGCCCGTCCGGTGACGCGGCAGGGGAGGACGGCGCAGCGGTTCGCCGGCACCATCTGGGTCGACGAGCGTGCCGCCGAGGTGATGCACCTGCAGGCCACCTCCATCGACGACATCGCGTACGGCCTCGGCATCGTGGCGCGGCTGGGAAAGGGCACCACGGCCACCGTCACGCGCAAGCCCGTTGGCGACGGTCTCTGGATGCCGACGTCGCTCACGCTGACGGGCCGCGGCCGCGCGGTGCTGTTTCGCCGGCTCGTCGTCGACTTCTCGATCGAGTGGTTGGAGTACCGGCGGCTGCCGGGCGAGCTACTGGCGCCGTTCCTGGACGCGCGGGTACACGGCCAGGCCCGCGGCGGCCCACAGTAGCGCGCGGACGCGGCGCGTGAGCGCCAGCGACCCCCCGCCGCCGAGGCCGAGGGCGGCAACGACGGCGGCGTTGGAAGCCTCGAGCGCGCCGATGTTGCCGGGGATTGCCGCGGACGCGACGCTTGCGAGCCGCGCGAACGTTTCGACCGCCAGCCCCTCCGTGACGCCAATCGGCTCGCCGATTGCCCAGAAGACGAGCCAGATCTCGATCGCCATCAGCAGATAACAGATCGTGGCGAGCGACGTCAGGACGACGAGCCGCCACCGATCGCCGCGCAGCATGTCGAGCAGCACGTCTTCCACCTCGAGGACGAATCGGACGGCGCGCGACGCCTCGAGGTGCCGTCCCGTCGTCCGATTGAGGAACGTGACGAGCCGGCCGAGATAGTCGCCCGAGCGCCGCCGGGCCATCAGTCCCGCCAGTACGAGCAGGATCACCGCTCCGACGACGAGCGACGTGAACATCCGCTCCCATGCCGCGGGCATCGAGAGGCGGGTGACCGCGAAGAACGAGATGAGCGCGGCGATCACGGTGCCGATGACGGCGAAGGCGAGCCGCTCGAGCGCAACCGCCGCGGCCGTGATCTCCGGCTTGACGCGGTCGTACAGGAGCAGGACCTTCAGCGGTTCGTTGGCGATGCCGCGCACGGTGAAGAACCCGACGGCATCGGCCGCCAGCCGCACGCGAAACAGGCGCGAGAACGCCGGCCGCGCGTCGTCGGGAAAGGCGATCGCCCAGCCCCAGGTCCGCAGCAGATGCCAGCACGTGCCGGGCAGCAGGATGACGGGCAGGGCAAAACCGAGACGGCTCGCGCTCGCGATCGTTTCGTCGAGATCGATGTAGTAGAGCGTGACGATGAATAGCGCGATGCCGATGACGACAGCCGCCACCGACACCAGCTGCGGAGCCGAGCGCTTCACGTATTACTGATCGTCGTCGCTCGTGTCGTCCGCCGGAGTGGTGGCGACGTCCGCTGGGGTGGTGGCGACGTCCGGTGGGGTGGTGGCGACGTCGGCCTCGTCGACCGGCGCGCTCGTCGCGACATTATCGATGTCGATCGCCTCGCCGTCGTCGAGGTCGTCGACCGCGTAGATGCGGCCGCCGGTCCGTTCCTTGATCGGACCGCGCGGTTTGTATTCCTGCTGGGCATTCTTCTTGCCGCGCAGGCGACGCGGCGGCGCAGGCGGGCCGAAGTTGGCGGATCGATCGCGGCTTCCTGGCGGTGCACCAGGACGCGGCGCGAAGCCGCCGCCGCCGCCGAAGCCGCCGCCGCCGAAGCCGCCCGCCGGCCGCGGACCGCCGAAGCCGCCGCCGAAGCTGCCCGGCGGACGCGGCGGCCGATCCTCGCGGGCGCGCGCTTCGCTCACCGCCAGGTTCCGGCCCTGAAACGGCTGCGCGTCGAACTTGTGGATGACTTCTTCGGCGACCGCGCGTTCGGCGAACTCCACGAAGGCGAAGCCGCGCGGCCGCCCGGTCTCGCGATCGACCGGCATGACGATGTGCGTGGGTTGTGCGACCGGCGCGAAATGCGCACGGAGGTCCGCCTCCGAGGCGCCGTAAGGCAGGTTGCCGATGAACAGACGAACTCCCAAGGTTTCCTCGCGAGGCCTACCGATTCTATCTCAGGAGGTCAATAGGGGCGGCCAGGCTGGCGACGAAGTCGTCGTAGGTCATGAAGAAATGGCGCTCAAAGGCTACGGCAAAACCGTCGCCGCGCGCAATGTCCTGCAGGACGGCGCCGACGGCGGCCGCGCCTCCTCGCTCCACGAGCGTCGCGACGATGGCGGCGCTCTGGGCGTATGCGATCCGGGCTTCGTCAGTCGAGAGCGATTCGAAGCTGCCGGCCAGCCGCGTCAGGGGCAGACGCGCGGTGGAGCGGGTGAGTTGACGATCGGCCCAGTCGCTGCCGCTCGGTTCGAACGATACGGCCAACCCTTCGTGCAGCCAGACGGGGACGCCGCGCGGCGCCACCGCCTGCACCAGCGCGTGCGTGAACTCATGGACGAGCACGCGCTCCAGCTCGCCCGCATCGTCCAGCGCGCCCCGGACCGGCACGCGGATGCGGCCGTCGTACGCGCCCGCCGCCCACTGCGGCGAGCGCGTGATGTCGCGGAACTGTTCGTCCGTGTAGAGGATGACGGTGATGATTTGCTCGGGATACAGGGCCAGCGCCGTGCTCACGCGCCAGTACGCGGCCTCGAGCATCTCGAGGGCGCGCGACGCGAGCGCTTCATCCGCAGGCCCCTCGAACAGCACGGTAAAGCGCGCACCGTGCGAGGCAAAGTAGCCGCTGTGGACCGCTGCCTCACGCCGGAGTATTTCGATCCGCGCCGGGAGCGTGGCGTTACGCGGGTCGTGGCGTTGCGCCTCCTCGAAGACGCGCAGCGCGCCGTCGATGTCGCTCCCGCGGTAGAGGAGGTCGCCGAGCAGGAGCGACGCCGGCGTCAGTCCTGGCGCGAGCGCCAGCGCGCGCTCGAGCGAATGGCGCGCGGCTGTCGGCTGTCCGAGCAGAAACGCGGCGAGACCGGCGCCAAGGTGCAGCGACGGGTCGCGCGGTTCGGCGTCGATCGCCAGCGCAAACGCCGCCGCGCCGTCGTCGTTGCGGCCCTCGCGCAGCGCGTCCCATCCCGTCTGGCCCGCCGCGTGCGCAGGCGTACCTGGAATCGCCTGTGCCGCAAGCGGCGCGCTCCACGCCAATGCCGCGATCATGATGGCCGCGGCTCGTACCGAACGCATCGCGAGGTTATACCACGTGTCTAGAATCCTGATCTCTACGCCCAAGTGCAGGTACCCTGTTGGCGACGCGCATAGCATCGTCGCATGATCCCCTGGCTCGGTCCGCGTGATCCCTTTCCGCCGGTCAGCAGTGCGCTGCGCGATCCGAATGGATTGCTCGCGGCCGGCGCCGACCTGTCGCCATCGCGTCTACTCGACGCCTACGCGCGCGGCATCTTTCCGTGGTCGGGCGACGACGAACCGCTGCTCTGGTGGAGTCCCGATCCGCGCATGGTGCTCGTGCTGCCGGAGCTGCACGTGTCGCGCTCGCTGCGCCGGCGTCTCCGCTCCGGGGTGTACCGGGTGACGCTGGACACCGCGTTTCCCGATGTCATGGCCGGCTGCGCGGCGCCCCGCGCGGATCACGACGGCACGTGGATCACGCCGTGGATGACCGAGGCATACGGACGTCTGGCCGCGCTCGGTCACGCGCACTCGGTCGAGGTGTGGGCCGGCGACGAGCTGGTCGGCGGGCTGTACGGCGTGGCGCTCGGCCGCATGTTCTTCGGCGAGTCGATGTTCGGCGACCGCCCCGACGCGTCGAAGGTGGCGCTCGCCACGCTCGTGCGGCAGCTCGAGCGATGGCGCTTCGAGCTCGTCGACTGCCAGATGTCGACCGCGCATCTGGCGTCGCTCGGCGCGCGCGCGGTCCCGCGGACGGCGTTCCTGCGGCACGTGGAGCGTCTCGCGCGCCTGCCGGGCGTCCCGGCGCCGTGGGTGCTCGACGCCGACCTGCCGGGACGTGCGGGTACAATGGAAAAGAATGCCGGGTCCGCGTGAATCGACGCTGACGGACTCGCGCACCCATCAGCAGCTGCAGCGTCCGCGCCTGTGGCGCGTACTGCTGCACAACGACGACTACACCACGCAGGACTTCGTCGTCTGGGTGCTCGAGACCGTGTTTCACAAGCCGCACGCCGAAGCGTTTGCGATCATGATGAGCGTGCACCAGGCGGGGCTGGGCGTTGCCGGTGTCTTTACACACGAGGTGGCCGAGACGAAAGTGAAAGCCACGCTGCGCCTGGCCGAGGAGCACGAGCATCCGCTGCTCGTGACGATGGAGCCCGAGACGGAACCCGAGAACGTGCACTAGTAAACGAGATGTCCACTCCGCCTGTCCCATTCGCGCCCGAGACACTCGACACCGTCCAGCGTGCATTCCGTCTGGCGACCGAGCGCCGCCACGACGCGGTGAGCCTCGAGCATCTGCTGCGATCGGCCATCGACGAGCCGCAGGCGCGGCACGTCCTGGCGTCGTGCGGTGCGGATCTCGACGCGCTGCGCAAGCAGCTCGACGAGGTGCTCGCCAAGGCCTTTACGCCTGTGCCGCCGCCCGGCGCTTCGGACCCCGAGCCGACCATGGCGCTCGACCGGGTCATTCAGCAGGCCATCGTGCACGCGGCGGTCTCGAGCGCCAAGCACGTCGATACGGGCAGCCTGCTCGTCTTCCTGCTGCAGGAAGAGGAGAGCCACGCCGCGTACTTCCTGCGCCGGCAGGGGCTCGACCGCCTCACCTTGCTCCGGGTGATCTCTCACGGGGGGAAGCCGCAGGCTGAGCCGGCGCAGCCCGGCGAGGGGGAGGGCGGCGCGCCGGTGCCGGTCGATCCGCTCGAGGCCTACGCCACCGACCTCGTCGCGCGCGCCGCGGCCGGCCAGATCGATCCGCTGATCGGGCGGCGCCTCGAGCTGGAGCGGATGCTTCAGGTGCTCTGCCGGCGGCGGAAGAACAACCCGCTGCTCGTCGGCGAGCCGGGTGTCGGCAAGACGGCGCTCGCCGAGGGGCTCGCGCTGCGCATCCATGAGGGTGATGTGCCGGAGGTGCTCAGGGGCGCCGTGGTGTACGCGCTCGACCTCGGCGCGCTGCTGGCCGGCACGCGCTATCGCGGCGATTTCGAGGAGCGCGTGAAGCAGGTGCTCGAGCGCCTGTCCGAGGAGGAGAACGCGATTCTCTTCATCGACGAGATTCACTCGCTCGTGGGCGCGGGCGCCGCGTCGGGGGGCGCGATGGACGCCGGCAACCTCCTCAAGCCCGCGCTCGCCAACGGCTCGCTCCGATGCATCGGCTCGACGACGTTCAACGACGTGAAACAGTCGTTCGATCGCGACCGCGCGCTGTCCCGGCGGTTTCAGAAGATCGACGTGCTGGAGCCCTCGGAAAGCGAGACGCTCGACATCCTCAAGGGGCTGCGGCCGCACTACGAATCGCACCACGGGGTGAAGTACACCGACGCGGCGCTCGAGAGCGCGGTGACGCTGTCGGCGAAGCACCTCAAGGATCTGCACCTGCCCGACAAGGCGATCGACGTCCTCGACGAGGCAGGCGCGGCGCAGAAGCTGCTGCCGCGGCAGGACCGCACCGAGGCCATCGGCCCCGAGCAGATGGAGCAGATCGTCGCCAAGATGGCACGCGTGCCGGTGCAGGCGGTATCGACCGACGACCGGAAGGCGCTGGCGAGCCTCGACGTCGAGCTCAAGACGGTGATCTACGGCCAGGAGGCGGCCATCGGGGCCGTCGCCTCGGCGATCAAGCTCTCGCGCTCCGGCCTGCGCTCGCCCGACAAGCCGATTGGCAACTTCCTGTTCACCGGTCCGACGGGCGTCGGCAAGACGGAGCTGGCGCGGCAGCTGGCCCGCATCCTCGGGATCGCGTTCATCCGCTACGACATGTCCGAGTACATGGAGAAGCATGCGGTGTCGCGGCTGATTGGCGCTCCGCCCGGATACGTCGGCTACGAGGAAGGCGGGCTGCTGATCGACGCCATCCGCAAGTCGCCGCACGCGGTGCTGCTCCTCGACGAGGTCGAGAAAGCCCACCCGGACATGTACAGCATCCTGCTGCAGGTGATGGATCACGCGACGCTCACCGACTCCCACGGGCGCAAGGCCGACTTCCGGCACGTGATCGTCATCATGACCACCAACGTCGGCGCCCGCGATCTGTCGGATCGCCGGCTCGGGTTCGGCGAGACCGGCGTGGGCACGTCCTCACGCGGCGCGCTCGAACGGGCGTTCACGCCGGAGTTCCGCAACCGGCTCGATGCGATCGTGAACTTCAACGCGCTCGGCGCGCCCGAGATCGAACGTGTCGTCGACAAGCAGATCGACGAGGTAAGGGCGCTCGTGGCGCCGAAGGGCGTGACGATCGAGCTCGATCCGGCGGCGCGCGCGTGGCTGGCGGCGAAAGGCTTCGACCGCGCGTTCGACGCCCGGCCGATGGCCCG
>CAZGLC010000173.1:1418-10937 GCA_964526235.1 uncultured Bifidobacteriaceae bacterium | reverse complement strand
CTTTTTTGCGATCCGGCCCAGCTTTGTTACGTTTCTGCATTGCGCTGGCTAATCCCATCCCCTACAATCGAGCTGAAGGACGCGCGAGTAGCGTTCACGAGGGGGTTGCGGTTGACGACTAAAGAGGAGATGGGCGTGGCGCTCACCTGTCCCAATTGCGGGAACGACCAGAATTTCCTCGTGAAAACGCTGCAGATGCACGTCGTTCACCTGGTCGACGCCCGGGTCGAGGTCTCCGAAGAGGGACGTCCCCAGGTCCTCGAGATCCTGTGCGACGAGTGCGAGAACGCCCTCAAGCTCGAGGAGATGGACGACACCATCCGCAAGGAGCTCCTGCTGACGCTGGGCGCACGGTAGTCCCAGCCCCTTCCCCTCAGGTCCACCCCAGGTCATGGGCGCCCAGCGGCACTCCTTCGGGGATTGCTTCGCGGATGAAGTCGGCATCGACTTTCCGTCGGTGGCGCCGGCCGTGGACCGGATCCGTCGATCCTTTCTCGGCGACGAGCGCGCGGCGGCGCTGAGCGCCACGATTCACCTGTCGGCCCGCGAGGCGCGCGAGGGCGCCATGGTTCCGCTCGTCGTGCCGGTGTCGTGCACCTGCGGCGCCTGCGGCGGGCGTGGCGAATCGTGGACCGAGCCGTGCGGCCGCTGTCAGGGCAGTGGCGCCGAGATGCGGCGCCATCAGCTGCAGGTCCTCGTGCCCGCCGGCGTGCTCGACGGCGCGCGCCTTCGATTCACCCTCGCTCCCCGACACGACCCGCCGACCCGCATCGAGCTCCGCGTGCTCGTCGCGTAAGTGGAACGCCACGTCCGGCTGCTCGCCATCCTCGCCACCTTGTGGGGGGCGCTGGCAACGCTCGTCGGCCTGTCGATGCTCCTGCTCGCCGCGGGCGCCCTGGCGATTCTGCTCGGCCCCGACGGCGAGTCGGTCGCGTTTGCCGCCGGCCTGACGGCGGCGGTCTTCGCGTCGATCGGCGCCTTCACGCTGATCTGGGGCGTCGTGCACATCTGGGTCGCCGCCGGCCTCCGGCGCCGCCGGCCCCTCGCCCGCGCCGTGATGCTCGGGCTCGCCGTCGTCAACCTGCTGGTGTTCCCGTTTGGCACGGCGCTCGGCATCTACGCGCTGTGGATCCTGCTCGCCAACGAGGGACGGCGCCTGTTCGAAGCCCAGCAGTCCGAGGCGATAAGATAGGTGGATGCCCCCTGTCATCGACCGCAACGCCGTGCTGGCCGCCCTCAAGGTGGTCGTCGATCCCGACCTGCACCGCGACATCGTGTCGCTCGGGTTCGTCAAGAACCTCGTGGTCGACGGCGGGCGCGTGGCGTTCACCATCGAGCTGACCACCCCCGCCTGCCCGGTCAAGGAACAGATGCGGGAGCAAGCCCTTGCAGCGGTGCGCGGGCTCGCCGGCGTCACCGACGTCGACGTGCAGATGACCGCGAACGTGCGGTCCGTGTCGGCGCCCGAGACCGGCCGGACCCCGCTCCCAGGCGTCAAGAACGTCATCGCGGTGGGCGCCGGCAAGGGAGGCGTGGGCAAGACAACCGTGGCGGTGAATCTGGCGCTGGCGCTCGCCCGGTGCGGCGGCCGCGTCGGCATCCTCGACGGCGACATCTACGGCCCGAACGTCCCGATCATGCTGGGGCTGCAGCAGACGCAGCTCGAGACCAACGGCAAGCAGATTATCCCGGCGGAGAAGCACGGCGTGCAGGTCGTCTCGATGGGATTCCTGACGGGCGACGACGCGCCGGTGATCTGGCGCGGCCCGATGCTCCACGGCGCGATTCAACAGTTCTTCCGCGACGTCGCGTGGAAGGACCTCGACTATCTGATCGTCGACATGCCGCCGGGCACCGGCGACGTCGCGCTCAGCCTGAGCCAGACCGTCCCGGTGGCGGGCTCGATTCTCGTGACCACGCCGCAGCAGGTGTCGCTGGCCGATACGCGCCGCGCCATCCGGATGTACGAGAAGCTCAACATCAAGCCGATCGGCCTCATCGAGAACATGAGCTACTACGCCTGTCCGAACTGCCACCACGAGGCGGACATCTTCGGGTATGGCGGCGGAGAAGAGCTGGCGCGCGCGATGGAGGTGCCGTTTCTCGGGCGGCTGCCCGTCTATCAGCCGATTCGTGAGGGGAGCGACACCGGCGTGCCGCTCGTCGTCAGCGAGCCGGAGTCGCTGGCGGGCCGGGCGTTCATCACCGTCGCCGAGCGAACCGCGGCGCAGATCTCGATCGAGGCGCACAAGGTCGCCGAGGCGAACAAAGGGAAGATCCCCCTTATTCAGGTTCGCTGACCAAGGTCCGCCGTAGCTGTACGCGAAGGCGGAAGCGGCCGGTGAAGGCGCGGGTGGCGATCGCGCGCACCGCGCCGCCCGGGCCGGGCACCAGATACAGGGCGGCAACTCCCCGCGACTCCGCCCAGTGCAGCCCCTCGTCCGGTCCCATCACGAACAGCGCGGTCGAGAGCGCATCGGCTGCAAGACCGCGGCGATGCCACACCGTCACGGATCCATCGAAACCGGCGGGGCGGCCGGTCCGCGGGTCGAAGATGTGCGACACCCGCACGCCTCCGACGGTGACGTCGCGCTCGGAGCCGCCGCTCGTCGAAAGCGACCCCTCGCGCAGCCGCACCTGGCGGTAGGCGCGATCGCGATACCGCGGATGGGCGATATCGACCGTCCATCCACCTTCGGGGCCGGCGCCGCCGACCGAGACCTGGCCGCCAAGGTCGACGAGCCACGGTCCGCCGCCGAGCGCGGCTTCCACGCGGTCCGACGCATCGCCCTTGCCGAACGCCCCCACGTCGAGCGCCACGTCGCCGCGCTTCGTGAGCGTGCAGGAGGCACGGTCGAAATCGATCAGGCGCAGGCCGGAGGCCGCCGAGGCGCGCGCGGCCGTCTCGGGCGCGGGCACGGTGCCATCGCCGTGGACATCCCACGCCGTGAGCAGGCGGCCGATACCCGGATCGAACGCGCCGCCGGTGTCCTCGTACCACCGCCACACGTCATCGAACGTGCGGCACAGGCCCGGCGCCGCCCTCCACGGCACGCCGACAGGATGTCGGTTGAGCGCCGAGACGTCGCTCGTCTCGCGCCAGGTGCTGAGCTCGTGCTCGGTGCGCTCGAGGACGTCCAGCGCTGAGGCCAGCGTGGTCCGCCCCGTCTCGCGCGAGGGGGCGAAGACGGCCAGCCGGGCGCGCGTGCCCATTAGATAGACGTCGCGCGTGACGAGCTCGAGGCGCCCGCCGTCGGCGGCCGCCGCGACGCCAGAGGCGGCGACGAGCAGCGCGGCCAGCGGTCTCATGCGACTTCGTAGGCCACGGACTCTTGACGCTGGCGGGCGCGCGCGAGCCGGACGGTGATGACGAGATGCGCGCCGTAGACGGACGTGAAGAGGGCGCCGCTTGCGACGTGGACGGCCACGAGCGCCTGCAGCCAGCTCTCGCTCGCGGCAATCTGCAGGAAGTAGCCGGAGAGGACCATGGCGCCGAAGGTGACAAGCGACACCCAGCCCGAGCGCCGGTTCGGCAGGCGCGGCGCTCGGAGCTTCTTCATCACGTGCGAGTTGAAGACGATGCCGAAGATCAGGATGAGCGCCGGCGATGCGATCACGTGCAGGTTGAGCATCGCGCTCTGCCACGGATGGTTGACCACGGCGAACGCGTCCTGCGGCTGCATCAGGTACTTCATCCAGAAATAGACGAAGCCGGTCGCCGCCACGACGAGCGACAGGCTGTTGATGCTCCAGCGTTCCCAGCGCTTCACTGATCGTCTCCCGTCAGAACGTGATCGATGGCGAGCACGCGCCGCACCGCCGCGTTGGCGGCCCGCGCAGTCAGCGTCGCGCCCGCAATCGGGCGGATCGCGCGGTTGAGGCCGAGGTCGTCGCTCAGCGCGCGCCCGCGGTACTGCCGCAGCCACGGCTCCGAGGCGCGATACTCCGGCGGCTCGAGGAATGCCGTCACGTCGATACGCAGCAGGCGGCCGTCGGCATCGAGCGAGATCAGCAGGCTCTCCTTCTTCGTGCGGACGACGTGCGTGTCGACGTAGGCGCGGCCGACGAGGCGGCCGTCGCGCGACGCCAGGTAGCGGGCGACGAGCGGCGAGGACACATCCGACCCCGCGGTTGCAGCCACGCGCTTGACCTGCGCCGCTGTCAGGAACACCTGTTCGGCTCGAATCTGCGCGCCGGGATAGACATCGGCCAGCGCCTCATCGCGGGTGATCCCCTGCGCCTGCAGGGTCGCCGCCGTCACGCACAACCCGACGACGAGAGCCCAGAGCTGCCGACCCATCTCAGAACGCGTACCCGAGGTTGACGTTGAACTGGTTTCGGCCGGTGTCGGCCGCATTGGTGACCCACTGGTAGTCGGTCTTGATCACCACATTCGGAATCGGCTTCACCTCGACGCCGAGCGTCCGGAAGGTGCCGTCGCGCGACAGATCCCGCATGAAGCCGGCGGGAATCCGGTGCTGGGTGTTGACCCGCTCGTAGCGGACGTAGGGCGTGATCGCCAGCTCGGTCGCCGACTGCGACAGCACGTTGTAGCCGGTCTGGAGATACCCGCCGCGCATCGTGTCGGCGAGCGGCGCATTGACCGGCAGCCGCAGCGCGCGGCTGGCCGCGCCGGCCTCGTCAATCGAGGCCTCGGCGAAGAGCGCGCGGAGATCCCATCCGCGCAGCTGCGCCTGTCCGTGGGCTTCGACGATGGTCGTGCCGACGTCGAGACGGTTGCCGTCGAGCAGCACCTGCTCCTGGCCAGAGCCGCCGCTGTAGAAGCTCACCCCGCCGAAGATGCCCGGGATCGGCGTCACGTCGATGCGTCCCGAGAGCGCGAGGTTGGCCGCCAGCGCGTTCGACCCCCGCTGGCGCCCGCCGCGGAGCCCGGCCGACGTGAACGCGGCGCCGCGGAGGCCATTGGTGACATACGCTCGGAAGGTGACCATGCCGGCCGAACCGAGCACGCCGGCGCCGTTCTCACGCCATGTGCTCGGGATGATGCGCTGCTCGGTTTCCGGGCGCCGCGCGCCGAGGAACACCGTCGGCTCGTGGAACTCGTTCGTCAGGCCGAGGGGCAGCAGGAGCATGCCTCCACGAAGCGTGAGATTCTCGTTCGCGAGGTAGTCGACGTAGGCGAACTCGAGCCAGATCTCGTTGCCGTGTTCGACCTCGATCTCGGAGTTGAAGAGGAACTTGTCGTTGAAGCGGTAGCCGGCGTAGAGGATCGCCCGCAGGAAGTCGACGCGCGTCGTCGGCGCGCCGCCGCGGCCCGCTTCGTTCTCGCTCGCGAAGTTCTCGAGCAGCATCTCGCCGTAGCCGGCGAACGACACGCCTTCGCTCGCCCGGCGGTAGGTGGCGGCCGCCGACGGCGCCAGCCCGAGCGCCCGGCGACGCGCGTCGGTCAGCTCGATCTGCGGCGTTTCGCCGCTCCGCAGTTTCTCGACTTCAGCCGCCAGCACCTCGATCCGGCGCTGCAGCTCTTCGATCTGCGTTTGCGTGGCGGCCTGACCGGCGCTGTCGGTGTCGGCGGCGGGTCCCCGCTCAGCGTCGGGTTCGGGCTGTTGCGCCGCGCACGGGCGGCCAATGAGGAGAAACGCCGCGAACAGGACGATGTGGACGGCAGAGCGGCGGTACATAACGCAATTCCTCACTTGGAACAGGTAATGAGATCGATATGAGACTGAGTCTCACTTTCAGATCGGGAGTCTATATCCGACTAGTTTGGTCGGTCAAGCGCAAAACCCGCGAGGCGGAGCGGATACGATGCGGACGTGGATCCCGTCGCGCTCTCCTTTTCCAGGCGGCAACTCTCCAACGGTCTCGACGTCATCGTCCACGAAGACCATCACATCCCGATCGTGGCAGTGAACATCTGGTACCACGTCGGGTCGAAGAACGAGCGCCCGGGGCAGACCGGTTTCGCGCACCTGTTCGAGCACCTGATGTTCGAGGGATCGGCGCACCACGACGGCGGCTACTTTCCGCCGCTGCAGCGCGCCGGCGCGGTGCTGAACGGCTCCACGAACACCGATCGCACCAACTACTGGGAAATGGTGCCGACGAGCGCGATCGACCTCGCGCTCTGGCTCGAATCCGACCGCATGGGGTATCTGCTGCCGGCGCTCACCGAGCAGCGCTTCCAGACGCAGCGCGATGTCGTGCTGAACGAGCGGCGGCAAAACTACGAAAACCGCCCGTATGGCCTGGCCCTCATGGCGATCCTGGCGGCGCTTTATCCGGCGGAGCATCCGTATCACTGGATGACGATCGGCGCCGCCGACGATCTGCGGGCGATGCACCTGCAGGACGTCCACGCGTTCTTTCGGACGTACTACCACCCGGCCAACGCCTCGCTCGCCCTGGCGGGCGACATCGAGACGTCGAGGGCCTTCGAGCTGGCCGAACGATACTTCGGCGAACTGCCGGCTGGCGCCCGGCCGGCGCCGGTGCGGGTGACGGCGTCGCTCGGCCGCGAGGTGCGGCTCGTGCTCGAGGATCGTGTCGAGCTGCCGCGCCTCTACATGGCCTGGCACTCGCCCGCGATGTTCGCCGACGGCGATGCCGAGATGGACCTGCTGGCGGACCTGCTCGCCAACGGCAAGACGTCGCGCCTCTATCGCACGCTCGTCTACGACCGGCGGGTGGCGCTCGACGTGTCCGCGTACCAGAATTCGCGCGAGCTGGCGGGGTTTTTCCTCCTGGTGGCGACCGCCGCGCCGGGACAGCACCCTGCTGACCTGGCCGCGCTCGTCGATGCCGCGCTGCGGCAGGTCACAAGTGACGGCCCGGCAGACGCGGAGATGGAGCGCGCCCGCGCGCAGGCCGAGGCGCATTTCATGTACCGGCTGCAGAGCGTCGGCGGATTCGGCGGCAAGTCGGATCAGCTCAATGCGTACAACGTCTTTCGCGGCGATCCCGGGTTCTTTGCTGCCGATCTGGCGCGCTACCGGACGGCGACGCGCGACACGGTGCGCGACGCCGCCCGCCGCGTGCTCCTCATCGATCGCCGGATCGTGCTGACCGTAGTGCCGCGCGGTCAGTCGGCGCTTGCACTGCCCGGCTCCGAGCCGGTGTCGGTGTCCTGATGCAGGTCGATCGCTCACGGCTGCCGGATGTCGGACCCGATCCGGCGTTCCGCTTCCCGCACGTGATCCGGCATACGCTCGCCAACGGCCTCGACGTCCGCACAATCGAGCATCACACCGTTCCCGTCGTCTCGTGCGTCCTCCTCGTACACGGAGGCGCAGGCGCCGATCCTCCAGGCGAAGAGGGACTCGCCGCGCTCACGGCCGACATGCTCGACGAAGGCACCGGCGACCTGAGCGCGATCGACGTGTCCGAAGGGTTCGCCCGGATTGGCGCCGAGTACGACGTCGACATCGGTCCTGATGCCGTGCTGGTCGGCCTGACGGTGCTGTCGCGTTTCGTCGAGCGCGGCCTGTCGCTCGTCGCCGACATCGTCGTCCGCCCGAGCCTCCGGTCGAGCGATTTCGAGCGCGTCCGGAAGCTGCGGCTCGATCGGCTCCGGCAGCTGAAGGACCTGCCGCCCGCGGTCGCGGAGCGCGCATTTCTGCGGCTGCTCTACGACGGCCATCCGTACGGGCACCTGCCGATCGGCACGGAGCCGTCGCTCATGGCGTGCCGCCTCGAACGTGTCGTGGAACTGCACTCGGCGGTGTTCCAGCCGTCCCGCGCGACGCTCGTCCTTGCCGGTCCGTTCTCCCACGATCGGCTGGCCGCGATCGCCGCCGAGACGTTTGCGCAATGGGTCGCCGGTGCGCCGGGCGATGGCTGGCGTGCCGCCGATACCAATCCCGCGCACGTGCCGCCTCGCCTCGCCGTTGTGGCCCGGCCGGGCGCCGCGCAGTCGGAACTGCGCATCGGGCATCTCTCCGCGCGGCGCAGCACACCCGACTACCCGGCGCTGCTCGTGATGAACGCGGTGCTCGGCGGCCAGTTCGTCAGCAGAATCAACCTTCGTCTCCGCGAGGAAAAGGGCTACACGTACAGCGCGCGGACCGGATTCGACTGGCGCAAAGGCCTTGGTCCTTTCGCGCTCCAGGCGAGCGTCCACACGGCGTCGACAGCCGAGTCGATTCGCGACACCCTGGCCGAGCTCGGTGCCATTGGCAACAGCCGTCCACCCACGGACGAGGAGATGACGCTCGCGAAGGCATCGCTGACGCGCAGCTATCCACGGCACTTCGAGACGGCGCCGCAGGTCGCGCGGTCGGTCGTCCAGCTCGCGCTGTACGACCTGCCGGATTCCTACTTCGAGGAGTTCATTCCACGCGTGGCGGCCGTCGGGCGCGACGACGTCGTGCGGGTGGCCGGGCGCTACATCGATCCGGATCGCGCGATCACGCTCGTCGTCGGCGATTACGCTGCCGTGTCCGAGTCTCTTGCCTCGCTCGGCCTCGGCGCGCCGCGGATCCTCACAGATGCTTCATCAGGAATCGCGTGAGCACGTAGCCGTCGACGTACTTGAACGGCGCGGCGCCCGTGCTGTAGTGGCCGCACGGCAGGACCGCCACCCGGTGGGGGAGCGCACGCCGCCCGAATTCCTCGACGAGCCCGCGCGACAGATCGACCGGAAACGACAGGTCGTACCGCGCGTAGACGAGCAGCGTCTGCACGTGCCGTACGCGGTCGAGATAGGAGAACGGGCTGATCGGCCGCCACACGTCGCGGAGTTGATCGAGATCGATGTGCCCGTCGAGCCCCGACCGGACATGGGCCGTCGACAGGCCGCGCCACACGACGTCGGCGAACCAGGGCGACACGTGGTTGAGCGCCTGCGCGCGGACGAGCGGTTCGTGCGCCGCCGTCAGCATCGCGAGACACGACCCGAGGCTCGTGCCCAGAATTCCGATCCGCTCGTAGCCCTGTTGCGCGAGCCAGGCAATCGCGCGGCGCGCGTCGACGACCGCCTGCCGGCAGACCTGTACCGTCCGGGCGACGTTTGAGCTGACGATGTAGTCGGCGCGCTCCAGCTCGGGCGGCATCCGCGCGTCATGGTAGGGAAGGCTCAGCCGGAGCGCGGAAATACCGACGCGCGCGAGCACCCGCGCCAGCGCGATGTGCCCCTCCGCACCGGCGTTCCACTGGGGAAGGATCAGCACGGCTCTACGCGATTCGTAGGGCGGGCCTTTACGGCCCGCCTGGCGCGGCGTGAAGCCGCGCCCTACGTACGCAGGGAACCACCGCGCGTACACCGTGTTGTTGTCCGGGTGCGGAGTCGTCATCGCGCTCGGGAACCGCAGCGTGCCAGCTTCGAGGTCGTACTCGCGCGTCGGCGGGGCGTGGAAGAAGGCCGCCGTGTCGCGCATGACCTCATCCACCCACCCGCGGATGTGCTCGAGCGGAGTGCGTGTATGCCCGTTTGGCGGAATCCAGTCGAGGCCCCACTCGAATGGCCTGACCATCCGGTTGGTCGTCACCGACGCCAGCCGGCGCTCCCAGGCGTGGAACAGCGGCGCAATCATTCAGGTCCGATCATTGCAGCACAACCGC
>CAZGLC010000173.1:0-1318 GCA_964526235.1 uncultured Bifidobacteriaceae bacterium | reverse complement strand
AGGTGAGGCTCGAACGCGCGCGCGACTGAGAGGAGCGGCGCATCGGCGCCCGTGTGTCCGACCATCTGGGCTCCCACCGGAAGCCCGTCAGGAGTGGTGCCGCACGGGACCGTCACCGCCGGATGCCCGGTAATGTTGAAGAGATGGGTCAGCCGCAGCATCACGTTGCGGACGGGCTCATCGGCATTGCCGATGCGGACCGTCTCGGCGCCGATCTTCGGTGCGGGAATCGCGAGCGCCGGCAGAAGCAGCGCGTCGAGGTTCGCCAGCGCCGCGTCGACGTCCGCCGTCAGGACCTCACGCCCGCGCAGCGCCCGCAGGTAATCCTCCGCGAGGATGTAGCGCCCCATCTCGAGCCGCAGCCGGACGTTCGGCGTGTAGGCGTCGGCGCGCTGTTCCAGCGTAACGGCATGATAGGCGGCCGCCTCCGACAGGACGATGTGGAGGTAGATCGACCCGGTGTCGCCCGCATGCGGGATCGAGACCTCGACGATCTCGACGCCCGCGCGGCGCAGCCGGCTGCACGCCGCCTCGAAGGCGGCGGCCACGGCCGAATCGAGCAGCGCCATGAAGTGCTCGCGAAGCAGGCCGAGCCGGATGCCGCGCGCCTCGCGCGGCGGCGGCGTCGAGGGTGGCGCGCCGCGCAGCACGTCGAACAGCAGCTGCGCGTCGTCCACCGACCGGCAGATCGGCCCGAGATGGTCCATCGTCGTGCTGAGCGGGACGACGCCGTCGGTCGGGATTGCGCCGAGCGTCGGCTTGAAGCCGACGAGCCCGCAGGCCGCCGACGGAATACGGATCGAGCCGCCCGTATCGCTGCCGACCGAGGCGTACGCCATCCCCGCTGCGACCGATACGGCGGATCCGCCGGACGACCCGCCGGGCGAGCGGGTCGGGTCGAGCGGATGACGCGCCGGCCCGAACGCCGAGTCTTCGTTCGTGGTGCCGAGGGCGAACTCGTGGAGGTTCGTCTTGCCGACGATCACCGCGCCGGCCTCGTGCAGCCGCGTGACGACGGTCGCGTCGGTTCTGGCCACATGCCCGTCGCGCACACGCGATGCGGCTGTTGTGGGGACGCCGCGCATGTCGATCAGATCCTTCAGCGAGATCGGCACCCCATGCAGCGGACCGCGCGACCGGCCCGCCGCCATCTCGGCGTCGGCCCGCCGTGCCTCGGCCAGCGCGTCGTCGGCGAGCACACAGATGAACGCATTCAGGGTGGCGTTGTGCGCCGCGATGGCCTGCAGGCACTTCTGTGTGGCCGCCTCGGCCGTCGTGTGCCGGGCGGCGAGCGCCCGTCCGAGCTCCACCATCGTGC
>CAZGLC010000172.1:0-11017 GCA_964526235.1 uncultured Bifidobacteriaceae bacterium | reverse complement strand
CGCGCGCGATGCGGTCACCGACGACGACCGCGACAGCGATCGCGACGGGAAGTAAGGCTTACCGTCGAATCGGGATCGGCGAGGGGACGCCGAGGAAGCGTTCGCGGAAGCGAAGCTCGTCGGAGATGGTGTAGATGGTCTCGATCATCGAGCCATCCTCGACGCGCTCGAACGTGAGCTGCGCGGTCCAGGGTTTGGTGAACGCCCCGGGATCGTCGAACGTCACCTCCACCGCCAGCGTGTTCCCGTCGCGCCGGATACGCTCGATGAGATGCAGCTGGTCGGTGTGCGGCAAGCCGCGCGAGTCGATCCAGGTCGACCCGTTGTAGCCGGTCGAATCGACGACCAGCGTGTCGCCCTCCCACTTCGCCACGGCATTGCCGTACCAGGTCGGCGGCTCGTCCGGCGCGTGCGCCTTGTCGATCGCGATCTGCCGCCAGTTCTGGTTGTACTCGAACAGCTGATAGACGTAGTCGTCGGTCTGCACCAGCTTGAACTTCATCGGGTGCATCATGATCCGCGGGTAGCCGTTCGGGTCGGCGTAGAGCACCGCCGGGTCGGTCGTCTCGCGGAAGTCGCTCGTGAAGGTCGGCCGTGCCGCCTTCATCTGCTCGGCGCCCCACGGCGTGAACGGGACGTCGCCCTCGGCCGGACGCAGCCTGTTGCCGCCGCCCAGCGGGTTGTGCCACGTCCCTGAAATATCCGGGCGGGGTGGCGGCGCCGGAGGCGCGCCCGCGCCCGCGCAGCCGGCCGCGGCAACCGCCGCGATGCCCAGGGCGACGAGGAGGAGGCCGCGCGCCGTCACGCCCGCAGTTCCTTGCCGTCCGGCAGGACGACTTTGAGCAGTCGCCCGATCCGCATTCCGCGCAGTCCGGGGTTGAAGGTGATGGTCACCACGTCGCCCGGCTTGAGCGACTTCGCCGTCCAGCCGCGGTTGGAGATATTCGGCGGGGACCCGAGCTCGAGCAGCCAGCGCTGGCTCTTGTCCTCGACGGAGGTGATGCCGACCTCGACGTGCGGATTGGTCCAGATGAACTCGGTGATCGTCACCTTTACCGTGGTTTCCTTGTTGACGTCGTAGAGCGACGCCGCTCCATGGTGCGCGCGCGGCGACGTCGAGAGCAGCAGGACGCCCACGATTCCGGCCAGGATCGACCACCCGTGCGTACGCATGGCGACACCTCATTCGGAACGACGACACCGAGAAAACGTGCGAGGGATTATACGTGGTGCCGAGGATTGCCGGGAACTGGCGGAGAGAGTGGGATTCGAACTTTCCCGCCCTCTTTAGATTCTGCAAGTTGCAGATTCCACAATGCCGCGGTTGCCGCGAATGCCAGCGATGCCGTGGCGCATTGCCCGCCAACGCCCGCTCGTCGAGGTTCGACCGACCGTAACAACGCCCGCGATATCTCTTGCCGAGCCTTCGCCCGGATCCTGAGCCTGGTCTATACTAATGGTATATATCAAGGAGGAACCGTGACCGCCACCGCCAAGCTATTCAAGAACGGACGAAGTCAGGCCGTGCGGTTGCCGCGCGAGTTCAGGTTCGAGGGAGACCGCGTCCGAGTGCGCCGCGCCGGACGAGGTCTGCTCGTGGAACCGGTGTTCACGGACGTCTCGGCATGGTTCGCTGAACTCGATCGGCTGTCCTCTGAGGCCTTTATGCCGGAAGGGCGACAGCAGCCACCGACGCCCGAGCGAGACGTGTTCGAATGACGAAGTACTTGATCGACACGAACGCGTGCATCGCGTTGATCAACGGCTCCGAGGTCAACGTGCGTCGCCGATTCCAGCGAGCGGTGGCTCGTAAGAACGTTATCCTGCTGTCGTCGATCGTCGCATTCGAGCTGTGGTACGGCGTCGCGAAGAGCCAGCGTAAAGACGGGAACACACAGCGGCTCGAAGCGTTCTTTGCGGGCCCGCTGGAGTGGACGCTGTTTGACGAGGACGACGCGCGCACGGCGGGAACAGTCCGCGCAGAGCTCGAGGCCGTGGGCAAACCGATCGGGGCCTATGATGTGCTTCTCGCCGGCCAGGCGCGACGACGTGGCGCGACGCTGGTGACGTCGAACGCGAAGGAGTTCGCGCGCGTCCCCGGACTGAAGTGGGACGACTGGGCGGTCACTCGCCGCTGAACCGGCAATCCACGCCGATGAACGTGATCGCTGGCCCTGTCGATCGGACGTCACCGTCCCAAGCCAAGATCGCTCTGTTCCGGTCGCTGTTCCGCGGCCGTGACGACATCTATCCGCGTCGGTTCGAGAGCCGGAAAACAGGCAGGTCAGGTTATGCGCCAGCCTGCGCGAACGAATGGGTGCGTGGCATCTGCGAGAAGCCGCGCATCAAGTGCGCTGAATGTCCCAACCGTCGATTCCTTCCGGTGACCGACGACGTGATTCGTTGGCACCTCTCAGGCCATGACGCCGATGGACAGCCCTTTGTCGCCGGCGTCTATCCGCTGTTACGGGACGAAACGTGTTTCTTTCTTGCCGTTGATTTCGACAAGGCCGGATGGCAAGCAGATGCGGCCGCGTTTCTGGAAACGTGTCGTCGGCTGAACCTTCCAACTGCCCTCGAGCGCTCCCGCTCTGGACGAGGCGCGCACGTCTGGTTCTTCTTCGAGGACGCCATCCCAGCGGCGATGGCCCGAAGGCTTGGTTCGCACGTGATCACTGAGACGATGGAGGGGAGACCGGACATCGGGCTGGATTCCTACGACCGTCTGTTTCCGAATCAGGACACGATGCCGCAAGGAGGTTTCGGGAACCTGATCGCGTTGCCGCTGCAGAAGGGACCGCGCAAGCAGGACAACAGCGTCTTTCTCGATGACGACTTCGTCCCCTGGACCGACCAGTGGGCATTTCTCGCAAGTATGCGGAGAATCAGCCGAGCCCAGGTCGAACGCATTGTCGAGGACGCCGAACGCCGCGGTCGCATCCTTGGCGTGCGTCTGCCGCCACAGGAGGACGGAGACGATGAACCGTGGACAGCCGCTCCGTCACGTCACCGCAAGGAGGCACCGATCGTTGGGGAGTTGCCTCTGACACTGGAACTGGTCCTGGGCAACCAGATCTACATCGCGAAAGAAGGTTTGCACCCGGGCCTTCGAAACCGGCTGCTTCGCTTGGCGGCGTTTCAGAACCCTGAGTTCTATAGAGCTCAGGCGATGCGGCTGTCGACCTACGACAAGCCACGTGTCATCGCGTGCGCCGAGGAACACCCGCATCACATCGGACTGCCTCGTGGGTGCCTCGACGATATTCGCCAGACGCTCACCGACCTTGGTGTTCGTACGGCCGTTCGCGACGAGCGCCACAACGGCAGCCGTTTGGACGTGAGGTTTCGAGGCGAGCTCCGGCGGGAGCAGAAGGTCGCCGCTGAGGCCATGCTGCGCCACGAGATTGGGATACTGGCGGCCACAACGGCATTTGGCAAGACCGTCGTCGCCGCGTGGCTCATCGCCCAGCGCGGGGTGAACACGATCGTGCTCGTCCACCGGCGCCAATTGCTCGATCAGTGGATCGAGCGGCTATCGACGTTCCTCGAGATGCCCGCGAAGTCGATTGGACGAATCGGCGGTGGACGAAGCCGGCCGACTGGGATGCTCGACGTCGCCATCATTCAGAGTCTGGTCCGGAAAGGCGTGGTCAATGACTGCGTCGCCGAGTACGGGCACGTGATTGTCGACGAATGTCATCACCTGTCGGCACACAGTTTCGAGCAGGTGACACGCCGGGCCAACGCCCGATTCGTTGCGGGGTTGTCGGCGACCGTCGCACGCAAGGACGGCCACCATCCGATCATCTTCATGCAGTGCGGGCCCATTCGCCATCGGGTGAACGCGCGGGCACAGGCGGCGTCCCGCCCGTTTGAGCATTTCGTCCTCGTGCAGCCGACGGCATTCCTTCCGAAGAGAAGTCCCGATTCGGACAAACGCGTCGAGTTCCAGGTTCTCTATCAAGCGCTGATCGGCGACGAGTGGCGCACGCGTCGCATCTGCGACGACGTCACTGCATCGGTGCGCGACGGGCGTTCGCCGCTGGTCCTGACGGAGCGGAACGATCACCTCGACCTTCTCGAGCAGGGGCTCGCGACAGGTGTCCGGCACGTTGTCGTATTGCGGGCGGGAATGAGTAAGAAACAGCGTCAGGCCGTCACCGATCGCCTGGCGGCCATCCCTCGCGATGAAGCGCGGGTCATTCTCGCCACCGGGAAATACGTCGGAGAGGGCTTCGACGACCCTCGTCTGGACACGTTGTTTCTGACGCTGCCGGTCTCGTGGCGGGGAACGATTGCGCAGTACGCGGGCCGCCTCCATCGGCTCTACGACGGCAAGCGAGAGGTGCGCATCTACGACTATGCCGATCTCAACGTGCCGATGCTGGCGCGAATGTTCGATCGGCGTTGCCTCGGCTATGAGGCAGTCGGCTACACGATTGTCCTTCCAGCGAGCGCGATCCCGGGTTGGCCCGCAGATGTCGTTCTGCCTTCGGATCCGGTGTGGAAGCGCGATTACTCGGGCAGTGTGCGACGGCTCGTTCGAGATGGAGTCGATACCCCGCTCGCGACGCTCTTTGTCCACGCCGCCCGGCCGATGCCGCCAGACGCTGAGGGCGTAGACCGAGCTCGGAGTGCAACGGAAGCGTTCCTCTACCGGCGACTGGAAACCCTGTCGGACACCAAGGGGCGCTTCCGCCTCAACGTTGCGCTGCCGATCGCGTTCGATGGCTTCGGCCAACTGGAAGTCGATCTCCTGTGTGCCGATTCTCGAGTGGCCGTGGAGTTGGATGGCGCCCAGCATCTCGCCGATCCAATCGCGTACCGCCGCGATCGCCGGAAAGATCAGTTGCTGCAGGAGAACGGCTACCTCGTGCTGCGTTTCCTTGCTGAAGACGTTGGCAGGGAACTGGAGACTGTGCTCGATGCAATCCTGAGAGCGCTCGCCACCCGACGACCAATATCCACAGCTGAACCACTTCAGTTCGTCCGCCGAGGCCGAACCTGACGGCTCGTACGTCGCAAACATCTACCGAGAGAGAGTGGGAGGCACGGGCGTGGCTGCCGATTTCCTTTGCAGGCAGTATCTCGCGTTCATCTATTCTGTCGTCGGCTTTCGTCCGTTCGCATCCGTTTGCGGATTTTGCCAGCGCAATGACACTCGAAATGACACTCGCCACGAAGGGCTGACCACGTTTTCTTGTCAGAGAATCTTCGGAGCGCACGCGGGTGCCACCAGGAACGCAGTTCCCCGGGATTGATCGACCGAGCCGCTGGTCGGCAGTCATCTCCTGCCCAGCGGGGCTACAATCGAGGCATGGTCGTCGTCAAAGGAACCCTCGACAACGCCGTGAACGCCCTCGTCGACGACTATCGCACGCAGTGTCTCTGGTTCCTGCGTCCGGACTACTATCCGGCGACGCGCGAGGAACGGCTCCGGGTCCTCGACTGCGTGCAGCGTTACGGTGACCGCGGTGCTCACGTCAGAGCCGCGACCCTCCGCCAATGGCTCTCACAGACTTCCAGCGCCGACTCTGCCGCCTGATAGCGGACAATCGGATCGCCTCGGGAGAGAGCTACGTCGCCGGCGCGGCCGCGCTGAACGAATTGATCGCCGGTCCGCGGATCTCCAGGGACATCGACCTCTTCCACGACACGGACGAAGCGGTCGCCGCCAGTTGGGACGCGGACCGTCGCCTGCTCGAACGGCACGATTTCCAGGTGCACGTCGCGCGGGAGCGGCCGTCCTACGTCGAGGCAGAAGTGCGCCAGGCTGGCGAGTCGGTGCGGGTGGAATGGGCACGCGACAGCGCCTACCGCTTCTTTCCGCTGATGCAACATGCCGAGCTTGGACTCGTGCTGCATCCATTCGATCTCGCCACGAACAAAGTGCTGGCGCTCGTGGGGCGTCTCGAGGTGCGCGACTGGGTCGACGTGATTCACTGCGGCGAGCACCTCCAGCCGTTGGGATACCTGGCGTGGGCCGCGAGTGGCAAGGATCCGGGGTTCGGTCCGGCGGCGATTCTCGAGCACGCCGCGCGTTCGAGCCATTACTCAGCGGACGAAGTGGCCGCGTTGGCGTTCGCCGGCACGCCTCCGGACGCAGGCGAACTGTCCAGGCGATGGCGCGCGCTGCTGGACGCCGCGCGGCTCATCGTCCGCGAGTTGCCCGCCGGCGCGATCGGGACGTGCGTGCTCACGCGGCAGGGCGAACCCTTCACCGGCGACGCCGAGCACCTCCGACGTGCGCTGCCGGACGGAGACATCCTCTTCCACGCCGGTCGTGTCCGAGGAGCCTTTCCGCGGATTCTCCCCTGAGCCGTGGGCTCTCCACCCAATCTCGCTGCTGAACCCGGCGGCATGGTGACGGGAACCTCCGCCCCGCTCAGCCCGGTCCTGACGCCTCGCGGCCGCTTGCTGCTCGCGCAGGTGGACAATGCGCCCGCACTCTCTTCCGATCTGTCGCGCAGACTCCAGGACGCATTCGCGCGCGGCCACGGGTACGGCCTCCTGCAGCTCGGCGCCGGAGAAGCCGGCACGGTCTTGCCGCCGGTGTACGCCTACTGGCGCGAATCGGCGCGGTCATCGCCGCGAAGCAGGAGAAGGCGCTGGTCTTCACGCAGTTCCGCGAGGTGACGGCGCCCCTCGCCGCCTTCCTCGGGTCGGTGTTCGGCCGGCCCGGGCTCGTCCTGCACGGCGGGACCGACGTGAAGAAACGCCAGGCGCTGGTGCGGCGGTTTCAGCAGGATGAAGACGTGCCGTTCTTCGTCCTCTCGCTCAAGGCCGGCGGCACCGGGCTCAACCTCACCGCCGCGTCGCACGTGATTCACTTCGACCGCTGGTGGAATCCCGCGGTGGAGAACCAGGCCACGGACCGGGCGTTCCGCATCGGTCAAACGAAAAATGTGCTCGTCCACACGTTCTTGTGCCGGGGAACGGTCGAGGAGAAGATCGACCAGCTCATCGACGCGAAGCGGCAGCTGTCGCAGGGCCTGCTGGAGGGCGGCGCCGAGCTGCTGCTCACTGAGATGAACAACGACGAACTACTGAAGCTCGTCGCGCTCGATCTTCACGCCGCCTCGGAGGAATAGCTCATGGACTACTACGACGACTGGAAACCTTACGTGCCCGTCGCCGCACGTCGGCGTCTGGCCGCTCGTGAACTGGCGAAGCTCGCGAAGAAAGGCCATCCCATCTCGCCGGTGGTGATCGATGGTCGCAAGATTGCCAGGACGTTCTGGGGCAAGGCGTGGTGCGACAACCTCGAACGGTACAGCGACTACGCGAACCGGCTGCCGCGCGGCCGCACGTACGTGCGCAACGGGTCGGTAGTGGACCTGCAGATCGCGGCCGGCGCGGTGACGGCGATGGTGAGCGGCTCAGACCTCTACCGGATCCAGGTGAGGGTGGCGGCCGTCCCGAAGGCCCGCTGGGGCGCCGTCTGCAGGGACTGCGCGGGCGCCATCGACTCGCTGGTTGAACTCCTGCAGGGGCGATTCTCCCAGGGCGTGATGGCGCGCATCTGTCATGAGAAGACAGGCCTCTTCCCATCGCCGGCGGAGATCACATTCGACTGCAGTTGTCCGGACTGGGCCTCGATGTGCAAGCACGTCGCGGCCGTGCTCTACGGCATTGGCGCCCGGCTGGACGAGCAACCCGATCTGCTGTTCGCCCTGCGCAAGGTAGACCAGCGGGATCTCATCACACGGGCGGGCAAGGGCCTGCCGCGGACCAGCAAAAGACCGAAGCCTGGGAAGGTTCTTGACGCCGGCGATCTCTCGGAGATCTTCGGCATTGAAATGGCGAAGGCCGCGAAGCCGCGAGCCGCGGGTCGCGCTTCCGCGGCGGCAAGAACGGGAACGACGCGGGCGGTCACGTCGAGCAAGAGCGAAAAGCCGATCACGCCAGGCCGTCGGGGCCGGACGAAGCGATGAGACGCCGCGTCGACCGCGCGGTGGCGTCACGAGCGTCCCCTCGACGCCTGAGGCATTGCGCGCTCAGCACGAGTTCCCCGCTCGCACGAAGTTGGTCAATCACTTCAATGGCCTGAGCGCGCTTGACCGGTTCGTTCAGATCGCGCGAATAGACGAGGATGTTGGTGTCAACCAGCGAACGCGCCATGGTCAGGATTAGCGCGTCCGATCATGAAGCTCGTCACGACTGGGGTACGGAGCGCCGCCGAGATTCCAGCCGCCTTCACGAAGCCATTTCAGGGCGAGCTGGCGGCGCGCCGCTCGGTCCGTCGAGTCTCCAGCCGAAATGGCCGTGTCCGGAAACGTGACGACTACCTCCGCCTCTTCGACTCCCTTGGGAGTCTCCAGTAACACAATGCGGCCGTTACGATACACGCCTTTGACTGTCGTAGACATGGGCACCCTCAGCACCAGAATTGTCGCACTGGTCCGCTGTCAGACGCCACGATCCTCGCGATTCGCCGGCCTTCACTCCACAGCTGCTCCGTTCTGACGTCGTGCTCGCGTGGGCTCAGAACGCGGGGGCCGTCTTGGTGAGCCACCGCAGATCGCGTTCCCACAGCCCGCGCTCCCGCACTTCGCGCTCGAACAACGCGTCCGTCTTCATCAGGACGAGCGTGAAGGGACGACCGACGCGCCTGGTCGTGTGGCTCACGGGCAGGTCATGGGCGTCCAGTATCTGATGGATGTGCGCCCGCGGGTCCTTGGCGAGCGGCCATTCGAGCCGCGTCTGATCCGGAGCCACGAGAAAACGAGTCAGCGTCCCACAGAGCCCGCAGGGACACCGGCGTGGCGCGGGGATTGACCAGTTGCCCTTCTCACGGACCGGCATGCGCAGGAGGGCCGTGAGCGCCGGTATGCAGTGCTCGCGCAGCGCCGCCAGACCCACGTCGCGCAACCCTTCGCCTGTCCTGGCCTCGTGAGCCGTTCGCAGCAGGTGAGTCAGACCGCGAATCGGATACTCGGTGTCCGGCGACGTCAACACGCCAAGCATCTCGCCCTGCAGATCGGGACGGTTCGCGATCCGGCTGCTCTCGAGCAGCGCCAGAATCGGCTTGCTCATGCCACAGACGGCATCGAGTGTGACCGTCTGATGCGGGTGCTCGCGAAGCTGCGCCCACTGCTGAAGGATCCGGGTCCACTCCTCCGTGATCAGCCAGCGGGCCAGCTCGAATCCCGGCCCCGATCCACCGGCACACAGGTGCCGGCACAGCGTAGGGAGCGACGCCATCCACGCCTCTCGATGCTTCCCTGACGAGTGGTCGCGACGTCCCTCGGATGCCCACGTGACCAGGAGTGCCCGGCACCAGTCGATGCCGTACCGCTGACTGAGCGCGACCAGCTTCGGCGCGGCCTTCGGCGTCACGCGCTCGAGGGTGAACGGCCGGAGAAGGGCGGCTGCCAGTTCCGGACTGTCGAGTTGTCCAGCCACCCCCAGCGTCCGTTCGAGGAAGCTGCGGCTCTCCTCGCGGTTCGCCACCTGCGTCCAGAAGGGCGCGAGACGCTGCGCCATGCCTCTGGCGCTTTCGACGTCCCCATGCCGAAGCGTGTTCGTCACCTCGTCGATCGCCCAGCGCGGAGAGGCCTTCGCGCGGATGACGAAGGTGCGCTCGCGCGGCCAGAGCACGACGGCAGCCCGGTGGTACCACCGGTCGACGGTGTTTCCCCAGTTGCCCATGTACCCTTCGTGCTCCGACGCGAAGGGTTGAAAGTCGTTCGAGGCTGTTGTGTAACATACTTCGTCGACATCCACCGTCCCCGACACGGCGTCAATCCGACCGTCTGGAGCGACCCAGTGGCGGAGTTCGATGTCGGTGTCGAGGAGATCGACGAGGGCCGGTGTCTCCGTGCCGTCATCGTCTTCCGCCTCGTCGTCTTCCGTTTCTTCGTCGTACCCCCGCCCCCATTCTCGCTGGTAGCCGTACATGCCGTCTTCGTCCTCGCACGACCAGCTCTCGTGCACATCGGCAAGCGCGAGGAAGATCTCGCAGTCCAGACGCTGCGCAACCTCCCGGAGCGCCGCCACACGCGCGGCATCGGCGTTCTTCAGGCGACTCCACGCGAGACCCCGCCGCGTGTACTGATGATCCAGAAGATAGGCCAGACGATCGGGAGGCTCCCGCCGTGCGTCATGGCTCCAACGTGGAGGGTGCAACGTCTCGAAATAGCGTGTGATGCTGCCGGCCAGCGCATCTACCTGTGCCGCCGGAACAGGCACCGCCGCGGTTGGCGCATCGCCCTCGATCATGAGGTTGTAGGTCAGCACGATGCGATGCCCTGTTTTGACCGGGCGCACCTGATGGTGGCAATCGGCGTAGAAAGCGATGAACGTGAGCTGACGGCCGTGCCCACGGAAGGTGACCCGTTCGTCGTCGTGCTCGACCTCGATGGCCCCACCCGTAAAGTTCGAGGGCAGGATCACGACCAGCGTGCCGATCATGTCATCGGTTTTCTCGGAATCGCGGTGGGCGGCGAAGAACTGGCCCGGCCCATACACGAGCATGTTGTGCAGCTCGGCTCTGAGGCGGGAGCCGTCGGTGAGTCCGAGGTCGCGCCGCATGCGATCGAGGAGCGGTCGGAACGTCGTCTCCCAGCGAGGTTCGTCGATCCTGATGCGGCTCTTCGGGATCTCCCAGGTATCTCGTACCCCCGGATCGAATCGTGTCTCAGTCTTCAGGCCGTAGCGAGCCGGCCGCGCACTGGCGCACAGCCGCCGTGCCGTGGCGCTCGCAACCGGCCACATGATGCGGCCAACCCCCTTCACCTCGAGGCGCAGGTCGTCGGCCGCACTGGTCCGACGCGCGGCGAACGTGCCCGGTGTCTTGATGCTCGCGAGCAGCTCGCGCACGTCCTGTAGCGGCGCCATCGGCCGGTTTGAACAATCTCAACGAATGTAGAGGAGCCTTCGGAGACTCCTTTTCGCCGAGGGTCTTCGGGTGGCGACATAGCCGGCGATTTCGTACTCGTTGAACACGCGCCAGACGGCCGCCAGGAATGTCGGGAGCTCCCTGGCGAACTCGGGCTTGTCCTCAGCCACTTCAGCA
>CAZGLC010000171.1:0-11104 GCA_964526235.1 uncultured Bifidobacteriaceae bacterium | reverse complement strand
TCGAGGGCATCGGCCAGGTGCCGCTCGCGCACCTGCAGGTCCCAGAGGGCGCACGAGGTCCGGCTCGATCGCGAGCGCGGCATCGAGCGACCGCCGCGCCTCCCAGTACTCGCTCCACCCGGTTCGCCGTCCCAGCGTCCCGAGCTGCAGCCAGACGTAATTCAGGTTGAGCTTGCCGAGATAGAACAGCGCTTCCACGTCATGCGGCACGCGGGTCAGCCTGGCGCGCGCAGCCGCACGGCCGAGATTGAGCTCGTTCACGAATTCCGACAGCAGCTCCTGGCAGCGGGTGCAGGCCTTCCAGGCGCGGTCCCTGTTTTCTCCCGACTTGCCTCGGGCGGAGTCGATCGGACCGATCGCGCGCTGGATGGCGAAATGAAGCGCGGACGTCCGGATCTCCGACGCCGCGAGCGTGTCGCCGCTGGCGAGCCGCTCGGCGAGGGCGAGTGCCGCCGCCGCGTCGTACTCCCCGCTGTAGAACAGACGCTGCGCGTCGTCGAGCGGCGACGCGGATCCGGCGGCCCAGAGCGGCACGCTGCCGGCCAGAACCACGATCACCATCAGACGGAAGGCGTTCAGCATCGGCATCCCGTGCGGCGGAAGTGGCGGCGCATGCTCTACAAGAACAGTGCCGCCGCTCACGATCCGGCCTGCAGCGCGCTCCCTTCCGAGACGACGTAGCGCCTGACCAGATCCAGCAGATCGGCGCAGCGGAATGGCCGCGGCGGGGTGAAACGTCGGACCGTTGAGGCGGCATTTGAAACCGAGCCATGACGGTATGTCCCGCAGGCTCCGCGACGTTTCACGGCGCGTGCCAGACGCCGCGGCTGAGCTGCTACCGCCGCTCTATCGTGACTGTGTGGATGACGACGTCCGTGAGTGGACGGTCGCCTTCGGTGGTGGGAGTGCTCCCGATCTTACACACGACGTCCATGCCGGAAACGACTTCGCCGAAGATGGAATGGCGGTCGTCGAGATGGGGCGTCGGCGCGAGTGTAATGAAGAACTGACCCCCGTTCGTGTTGGGGCCGCGGTTCGCCATGGAGAGCATGCCGGGCTTGTCATGGCGGAGCTTCGGGTGAAACTCGTCCGCGAACGTATAGCCGGGCCCGCCAATCCCCTGGCCGAGCGGATCGCCGCTCTGGATCATGAACCCGTCGATGACGCGGTGAACGATGACGCCGTCATAGTAGGGCCGGGTGACGGACTGATTCGTCCGCGGATCCCGCCACTGCTTGGTGCCCTCGGCGAGGCCGATAAAGTTCTCGACGGTCTTGGGCGCTTCCTGATCGAAGAGGCGGACGGCGAAGGTCCCTTCACTGGTGTCGAACTGCGCGTACAGTTCGGGCAACGTGGGCTCCTTGTTTGCTGGGATAAGGCAATGAGCCGACAGGATATCATGCAGAACATGACCCTTCGAGAGCCTCAGGGTCACCCCGAGCACAGTCGAGGGGTGAGCGTCACGGTGCGCTCGCCGGAAGACGACGCCCTCGACGCGGTCGCGGTCGGCATCCACGACGATCCGTTCGCGGTGCTGGGCCGCCATGCCGCCACCATCGACGGCCGGCCGGCGCTCGTCATCCGGACGATGCAGCCGGCGGCGTCGGAGGTCGAGCTCGTCACGCCGGATCGGGTGTTCGGGATGGAGCGGCGCCGCGCCGACGGGCTGTTCGAGGCGCGGGTGCCGCTCGACGGCCGCGCGCCGGATGAGTTCGCTTACTGGTTCCGCGTCCGCGAGGGTAGCGTCACGCGCGAGGTCGCGGACCCGTACGTGTTCGGGCCGGTCCTGGGCGATTACGACCTGCACCTCTTCGCCGAGGGGACGCATTACCGCGTCTGGGAGCGGCTCGGCTCCCATCGGATGACGATCGGACGCGTGTCGGGCGTCCACTTCGCCGTCTGGGCGCCCAACGCGCAGCGCGTCAGCGTGATCGGCGACTTCAACCGCTGGGATGGACGCGTGCACGCGATGCGGCGCCTGATTCCGTCCGGCGTGTGGGAGATCTTCATTCCCGGCCTGCCCGACGGGGCTCCCTATAAGTACGAGGTGCGCTCGCCGGCCGGCCACCTGCTGCAGAAGGCCGACCCCTACGCGCAGCGCTTCGAGGTGCCGCCGAATTCGGCGTCGGTGATCTGGACCGAGGGCGCCTACCAGTGGCACGACGGCGACTGGATGCGCGACCGCGAGTCGTTCGGCGCGTGGCATGAGCGCCCCATGTCGATCTACGAAGTGCACCTCGGGTCGTGGCGGCGGGTGCCCGAGGAGCGGAACCGCCCCCTGACGTACCGGGAGCTGGCCGACACGCTCGTGCCGTACGTGCGCGAGATGGGCTTCACGCACCTGGAACTGATGCCGGTGCTCGAGCACCCGTTCGCCGGCTCGTGGGGCTATCAGGTCATCGGCTTCTTCGCGCCCACCAGCCGCTTCGGGACGCCGGACGATTTCCGCTACTTCGTCGACGCGTGTCATCGCCACGGGCTCGGCGTCATTCTCGACTGGGTGCCCGGGCACTTCCCGAAGGATCGCCACGGGCTGGCGGAGTTCGACGGCACGGCGCTCTACGAACATGCCGACCCGCGCCAGGGCGAGCACCGCGAGTGGGGCACGCACGTCTTCAACTACGGCCGGAACGAGGTGCGGAGCTTTCTTCTGAGCAGCGCGCTCTTCTGGCTCGAGGAGTGCCACCTCGACGGGCTGCGCGTCGATGCGGTGGCCTCGATGCTCTATCTCGACTACTCGCGCAAGGAAGGAGAATGGATCTCGAATCCGTTCGGCGGCCGCGAGAACCTCGACGCCGTCGCGTTCCTGCAGCAGCTCAATACCGTCACGCACGGCCGGCTGCCCGGGACGATCACGATCGCGGAGGAGTCGACGGCGTGGCCGGCGGTCAGCCGTCCCGTGTACGTCGGCGGTCTCGGCTTCAGCTACAAGTGGAACATGGGCTGGATGCACGACATGCTGGAGTACGTCAAGGAGGATCCGGTCCATCGCCGCTGGCACCACAACAGGATCACGTTCTCGATGCTCTACGCCTTCACCGAGAATTTCATCCTGCCGTTCTCGCACGACGAGGTCGTCCACGGCAAACGCGCGATGCTCGACAAGATGCCGGGAGACCTGTGGCAGAAGCACGCGACGCTGCGGGCGCTCTACGGCTACATGTTCGGCCACCCGGGCAAGAAGCTGATGTTCATGGGGAGCGAGTTCGGGCAGTGGCGCGAGTGGAACGACGGCGAGAGCCTCGACTGGCACCTCACCGACGATCCGATGCACGCGGGTCTCCGGCAGTGGGTGCGGGACCTCAATCACACGTACCAGCGCGAGCGGTCGCTCCACGAGATCGACTTCGAGGGCGCCGGCTTCAGCTGGATCGACTGCAGCGACAACGAGAACAGCATCATCTCGATGATCCGCCGCGCCCGCGATCCCCGCGATTTCACCGTCATGGTGGCGAACTTCACGCCCGTGCCCCGCCACGCGTACCGCATCGGCGTGCCCGAGGACGGGTTGTATCGCGAGGTCCTGAACAGCGACGCCGCGATGTACGGCGGCGGCAATGTCGGCAACGCCGGCGGCGCCATGGCGGAGCCGATCCCCGCGCACGGCTACCCGCACTCGATCTCGCTCGTCGTCCCGCCGCTGGGGTTTCTGCTGCTGAAGAAATAGGCCTTGGACTTTGGGCTTCTGGCTTCAGGCCCAACGCCCAAGGCCCAACGCCCAAAGCCTAAAGACGCGCCAGCGTTTCTTCCAGCGTCGGGACGCTCGCAATCGCGCCCATCCGGGTGCAGCTGATCGCTGCCGCCGCGTTGGCAAACCGCAGGATCTCTTCCGGCGCGTCGCCGCGGAGGAGCGCCACGATGAACGCCCCGCGGAAGACGTCGCCCGCGCCGGTCGTATCGACGACCGCCACCTGCCGCCCCGGATCGTGATACAGCCGATCGCCGGCGAGCAGCATCGCGCCCCGCGCGCCGAGCGTGACGCACAGAAGATCTTTCTTCCCGATCTTCCGCAGCGCGCGCTCCAGGTCGCGCTCGCCGGTGAGCGCCTCGGGCACGTGCTCGGCGAAGATCGGCACGGTCACCGAGGCGACGAGCGCCTCCGTCCGGGCCGTCACGCGCTCGATGTCGCTCGTCACGGGAACACCGGCGTCGCGCCCGAACCGCGCCGCCCGCATCGCCGCCTCCTCATCCACGTCGTCGACGTGCAGCAGGCGCGCCCCTCGAAGACGCGACGGATCGAGCTCGTCAGGCCGCAGGTCCAGCCCCGCCGCGCGCTCCCAGAAGACGACGCGTTCGCCGCGCTCGTCGAGCAGGATGACGGCAAAGGGATTGATGGCGTCGCGCACCGAGACGTGCTCGACGTCGACGCCGCGGCGGGCGAGCTCGCCGCGCATGCGCTCGCCGTTCGGGTCGCTGCCGATTGTCCCGATGTACTTCGTGCGCAGGCCCATCGCGGCGCAGGTGCAGAGTGCGGTGGCCGTCTGGCCACCGCACGTCGTGAGATGCTCGGTGATCCGCAGCTTCGCGGCAGGGCTGTCGGGCTGCGGGAATTGCGGGAGGCGGTAGACGTAGTCGACCGAGTTGGCCCCGATGCCGACGACGTCGACCATCCTCAATCCGTCTTCGGGACCGCCTTCATCGCCTCCATGAACGTGCTCCACGGCACCGGCTTCCCGTGCACGGGCGCGACCGTCGCGACGTCGAGCTTCATCCGCTGCACCTGGTTCAGGAAGCTCTGCATCGCCGGCATCATCGCCGCCCGCGGCGGCTCGTGCGTGTCGTAGAGGTCGGCTTCGAACGCGATCCGCTCGGCCGGCAGATACGCCATCAGCATGCCTGCCACGTGCCGCAGCGGCTGCACGTAATACACGCGCAGGATGCGGCTGTTGTCGGTGATGACGAAGTTCTCCTGGATCCCCTCGTAGTTGTAGCCCTCGGCCACTTCCGTCGGCGGCCAGAGCGAGACGATGTCGGGCTTCACGGTCCGCGCCTTGTAGGTGAGCACGTCGCGGTTCAGGAACTTCAGGTTGATGAAGTGCGTGACGACGGTTGCCCCGATGTGGTTGTAGGTGCGGAGGCCGCCGATGTGATCGAAGTGCGGATGCGAGGAGACCAGCCACCGGATCGGCTTGTTCGGCGCGAGCTTCGCGATCGCCTCGATCACGCCGAGACTGCGCTCCTCGTTGCCCGGCGCCTCGAACACCGCGACGAAGTCGCGGAACTCGACCATGTAGCTGTTCGCCGGGCCGCCGCCGAGCAGATAGACGCCGTTGGCCATCTTCTCGACCTCGACGCGCCCGTAGTTCGGCGGCTGCGCCTGCTTGACGCTCGCGGGCACCGGCACCGGGTCGTCGCAGGCGTTGGCCTGCACCATCGGGAACTTGCCGCCGTAGCCGTTGTGGCCCGTGCTCTCCTGGTAGAACTGCCAGTTGTCGTCCCACCCGTGATGCGAGTGCCACGCGACCGGCCACATCGAGGGACCCGCCTGAACGAAGTTGGTCGACTCGTGCTCGATGTTGAAGTCGCCGAGCGTCGGATCGTCCACCGTCGTCTTGATGCGGGTGATGATGTTCTTGCTGTTGATGGTGGCATCCACCCGGTACTTGCCGAGCACGGTGATCGCGACGACGTACACCTTCTCGGGCGAGACGACGTTGCCGTCGCGCCCCTTTTCGAGCTGCTCCCAGCGCCACATCGCGCGCGGGTTGGCGCCCGGCTTCCGTGCCGCCTTCAGGAAGCCGTGCGGCGTCAGCCAGATGTCGAGCTGGTAGACCTCGGCCTGCTCGGGCGGCACCGCGACGGGCGATCCGTTGCCGTCCATGTGCCACGCGTACTGGCCGTTGACGATGTGGGTCTGCCGGACTTCGCGCTGCGTCGGCGTGCCGCCGACCCAGCCGAGCCCGTACTTCCACGACGCGGGGTTGAGGCCGGGCTTCCGGTCGAACGTCTCCTTGCTCGTCCCGGTCTCCCAGTTGATGGTCCGCGTGTAGTTGGCCATCTCGCTGCGCAGCCAGTCGATGTTGGGCGCGTTCTCGAACGTCTGCCCGACCGGGCCGCTGTAGCCGGTGCCGGAGAACGTCACGCACCGCAGGGTGGCTTCGTTGATCTCCTTTGACGCGGCCGCCAGAATGGGCGCGGGGTCCACGAAGCCGGCGGCGAACTGCTGGGCGGGGGTCGAAATCCCGAGCGCGAGGAGCGCTACCACGACACCGAATGACAATCTCCTGGCCATCTGTCCTCCTCAGTCGAGCGCCGATTATACGCCGTGCCGACTGCTACTTTCAGATCTGCGCCTTCGCCCTCTCAAACCCTTTATACGTGCCCAGTACGCGAATCCATTTCGCAAACTCGCCGAGCTGCGTGAGCGCGCGCGCGGAAGGCAGATCGTCGCGGCGCGCGTCGATGTCGACGTAGAACAGGTACTCCCACGGACGGCCGCGGATCGGACGGCTCTCGAGCTTGCTGAGATTGATGTCGCGCAGCGCGAAGACGCTCAGCGCGCGGAAGAGCGACCCCGGCGTGCTCGGCAGGGCAAACACGATCGTCGTCTTGTCGGCGTCGGTCGGCGGCGCGCCGCCGATCACGAAGAACCGCGTGATGTTGAACTCGTAGTCCTGCACCGCCTCCTGGAGCACCTCGAGGCCGAAGACCTCCGCCGCCCGGCGCGAGGCGAGCGCCGCGGCGTCCGTGAGCCGCTGCTCGGCCACGAGCTTCGCACCGCCCGCCGTGTCGTAGACCGCCTCGACCGTGACGCCGAGCTCCTTGAGGTACCGCTCGCACTGCGCGAGCGCCTGCGGGTGCGAATAGACGGTCTTGATATCCGGGATCCGCGTCCCCGGCAGCGCCTGCAGGCAGTGCACGACGTCGAGCTCGACTTCGCCGGTGATCGGGATCTCGTGGTCGACGAGCAGGTCGTAATTGCGGTGGATCGTCCCGCCGATCGAGTTCTCCATCGGCACGATGCCGTGCGTGGCGCGCTTCTGGAGGACGGCCTCGAACACCTCGTCGAACGTCTTGCAGGGGAGCGTGTCGGTGTGCGGTGAATAGAGCAGGGCGGCTGCTTCGCTGTAGGCGCCCGGTTCTCCCTGATACGCGATCCTCACAAATCGCTCCTTCTAGCTCACCCGAGAAACTGCAGCCCGTGCAGCACCGACGCCACGATGGCGACGACGGACGCGGCGAGGCAGACGAGCGCGATGCCGAGGTGGTCGATCCGCTCCGGCCTCAGCGGATCGAGGACCCGCGCCGCGAGGTACCCGCCGCCGAAGCCGCCCGCGTGCGCGTAGTTGTCGACGCCGGGCATGAGAAACCCGAAGACGCCGAGCATGAGCGCATACGAGAGCGCCTCGCTGCCGACGTGCGAGCTGCCGCCGCGGCGGCCGTAGTACACGAGCGCCCCGAGCAGGCCGAAGATCGGCGCCGAGGCGCCGACGGTGAACTGGCCGCCGCGCAGGAACAGCAGATTGGGCAGATACGCGCCCGCGAACGAGCTCAGCGCGAAGCCGCCGATCGCCGCCGCCGTGTAGATGATGACCATTCGTCCGGGTCCGTACAGGTCTGCGGTCGCCGGCGCGAGCTGGCGCACCCACATCATGTTGAAGAGGATGTGGAGCGCGCCGCCGTGCAGCCAGGCGGCGCTCAGCACCGTCCACCAGCGATCGGCGACGAACACCGGAATCGCGCCGCTCGCGCCGAACAGGAACAGGCTCTGCCGGCTCGGCGACAGGAACGAGAAGAGACCGCCCGTCCCGATGTTGCCGCCCGAGGCGAGCAGCGTCAGCGCGTAGAGGACGATGCAGGTGCCGATGACGAACGGGACGAAGCCCATGTCATGGCCGAGCCCGCGCAGCGCGGGAGCGAAGCCCCACAGCCCCGGATTGCGACGGTCGCATTTGTAGCACTTTTCGTCGTTCACCCCCACGATCACGCCGCAGGAAGTGCAGATCACCGATCCGGAGGTTTGACGCCTGAACACCGGTTCGATGATAGCCTGTCATTAGGCGTTGGGCTGTGGGCTTCAGGCTGCGGGCATGAGAATCATTGTCGGCATCACCGGCGCGACCGGGGTGATCTACGGCGTCCGCCTCCTCGAGCGGCTGCGCGACGCGGGCGTCGAAACGCATCTCGTGATCAGCCGCTGGGGCGCGCGGACGCTCCTGCACGAGACGCCGTACTCGCGCGAGCAGGTCGAGGCGCTGGCGCACACCGCGTACGGCGCGAGCGACATGGGCGCCGCCATCTCGAGCGGATCGTTTCAGACGGCCGGGATGATCGTCGCGCCGTGCAGCGCGCGCACGCTCGGCGCCATCGCCCACGGCTTCGGCGACAGCCTGATCCACCGCGCCGCCGACGTGGTGCTGAAAGAGCGGCGGAAGCTGCTGCTGGCGATCCGCGAGGCGCCGCTCAGCGAGATCCACATCGAGAACATGCTGAAGCTCGCGCGGATGGGCGTCGTGATGCTGCCGCCGGTGCCCGCCTTCTACAACAACCCGCGCTCGCTCGCCGACATCGTCGAGCACACCGTGGCGCGCATGCTCGACCAGTTCGGCGTCGAGGTGCCCGACGCGGTGCGCTGGACCGGCGAGATGGGGGTGACGGGCCGCGGGCTCACCGAAGACTAGAGGGCGCGGCGGGCCTCCTCCAGCGCGCGCTCGGCGTCGGCCACCGCCTGCGCGGCTTCCTCCGCTGTGGCCGCCACACGCCGCGCCTCCTGCCGCGCGTGGTCGGCGTCGGCCGAGAGCGTCTCGAACCGCGCGGTCAGTGCCTCCTTCTTCTGCCCGGCGGTTTTCGCGCGCGCCGCCGCCTGCTTGAGCGCGGCCTGGGCGCGCGCCGCGGTCGTGCGCGCCTCAGTCAGCGCGCGTTCGGCGTCGCGGACCTCCGCCGCCAGCCGCTTTCGTTCCGCCTCACGCCGGCGCTTCTCGGCCGCGGCATCGGGCGCGCCCTTGCGCTCGGCCTCGCGCTGCGCGAACGGGATCACGCGGCTCGGCCCCGGCGCGCGAACGCGCTCTCCTGTGACGAGCGCCGCCAGCGCGTCGATCCCGGGCGCCTCGATGTCGTCGGTGAGCCGCCCCGCGCGCGGACCGTCCGGCTGGTGGCCGTAGGTCGCGAGCGCATCGAGCGTCGTCATGACCCGCCGCGTGATGTCCGGCGTTGGCGCGTGTCCGGACGCTTCGAGCAGCGCGCCGGCACGCGTCGTCAGTTCCGCGAGCGCCTCGCGACGCGCTTCCATGGCGTCGCGGAGCCCGCCGCCCTTGGCGCCCGCGGCGCGCAGGCTCGAGGCCTGCACGCGCCGCAGGCGGTCGCCTGCCACCAGGAGCGCCTCGAACGCCTTGCGGTTGTGCCAGTACAGCTGGTTGACGGCCCATGCGGAGAGCGGCGGCTTGGGCAGGGCCTTCACGCGCGAGGCGGTGTCAGTGCGGCCGGCCGCCTTGAGCCTGGTCGCCAGCGCATTCCGGGCGGCGGTGAACTCGTCGAGCGGCAGCCGGAACAGGGCGTCGATGTCGGGGGTCTCGCCCGGCATGTGCAGATCTTCGGAGGCTTTGACCTAGTCTGTCACGCCCTATGCATAGGGTGGGTAGCTAGGAGATCGAATGGCAGCCCAACTCGCGTTATACGAACCCCAGCCGCAGACGACGCCGGCCCCCCGGCGTCAGGAACCCCCGGCGCCGCTCTGCGCTGCATGCTGCGCCCGCGAGGCGCGCTACGGCTTCCAGCCCGACCGCGATGATCCGCAGGTCGAGCGGCCGCGCACGTTGTGCTTCGACTGCTTCCGCCTCGAGATGGGGCGGCGGCAGGAGGCGGCGCGCGCCGTGCAGGCTCGGCTTCCGCTCGAGCAGACGCTCGACGCGCTCAGCCGCCGCCGGCGCCGCGCCCAGATCGCGGCGCGGAAGGCCTTGGGGCTGCGCTGAAAGCGGATGTTGGCTTCGGGATTCGAGTTGTTCACCTTCGACGCGAAGATGAGCTCGGGGCCGGTCCACACCGTCTGTTTCATCGACGACCTGGCGGGACAGACATCTCGTTCGGAAACTGCTGCGGCGCCGCTTCACAGCGTTCCTCGGGTATTCGTCGATACGTGATCCAGCCCAGTTCGTGCGCCACGAGCTCGTCCGCCGACCGCATCTTGCGATTGTGCTCGTTCTGCACCCATCCGTTCGGCGTGACCAGGAGGATGTTTTCGCGATCGATCCAGTCGTAGTCGCGTTTCTCGTCGCGCACCGGCCTCTCAGCCTTTCCTGCGTGACATTCCCAACGATTCCCGCTCCACGGCGCCGTGCACCGGTACCGTAACTGGCTGGCGGGACTCGGGGCGCCGCCTCGGACCTCCTGCGTCCAGGCCTGGCTGTCTGACCGCCACGTCCACACCTCGTGCCAGTGCGGGAAGGAACTCGGTCCGGCAAACAGGATGTGCTGCAGAACGACAGTGTCAGCGTCGGTTCTTCTGAAACCGACCCATTCCTTCACGGCGTTCGCCAGACCATAGCGCTCCGAGAAAATATCCCGGAGGCCGTCTTCGACAAAGCGGTAGCTCACCTCGAAGCATCCCGCCAGTTGCTGAATTGCACCCAGCCCGTTCTGAGCTGACGCGACCCCCCCGCGGGGGCCCAGAATCAGCAAGAGTGCGACGGTCCAGAACGGCAGCGCCCGGATCGACATATGTCCAACGAGAATTCGGTAGCTATCCGCCGCTGCCTCCCCGGCAGCGTCGAACGGGCACAGTCTACAACGGGCAAGGGCGACGAGCGCAGGAACTTTTTTGATGGGTTCGGTTATACTCCCGCGGCCGGCTTTGTCCGCGCATTTTTGCTGTGAAGACCAGAGGCATCCATGATGGCTAAGAGAACTTCGGCATCCGTCTTTACATGCTTTGTGATCCGTTCGGTGGCCATCGTGGCGCTGGCGCTTGCCCCAGGCGGGCCGTTCAATGGACCGACGGTGAAAGCCCAGGGTCCGCCGGACCTCGAAGCGCAGCATCAGCGGCTCCTACCACTGTTCGAGTTGGCCGGCGTCGTCTTCACCGACGCGGATGAGACACGCGGCCGTCTGGTGGTCGGCGTCCTGAACCGTGGTCTGGAGACCTCGATTCGCGCAAGGCTCACGGCCCTAG
>CAZGLC010000170.1:0-11207 GCA_964526235.1 uncultured Bifidobacteriaceae bacterium | reverse complement strand
GTCGAGCGGAAGGGGGCTCCTCAGACTCAGTGTAGGACGTTACATGGTGATTCACGAGCGCCTTCGCGTGTGCCATTCAGAACAGCGCGAGGGTGGGGCGTTCGGAGTCCAATGGTCAATGGCGTACGATGTGCCATCGCTGGCCCGAACCTACGTCGTGGGACGACGATCGGTTGTCGTGTCGATTCGGTGAAGCGACAAACGCAGATGGTCTCACGCGCACGCTACCGTGTCGAGGACGGGCGATCGTGCATCGACATCAAGGTCAGGCACTCCCGCCAACTCTTCGATGGTCGTGACCCGGCGCCATTTCGCGAGCGCGATCTCGACGATGATGCCGCCGACTACCTCCTGGCGGCGGCCCAGGAGATCCCTCGAAAGCAGCCGCTGACGATCGTGGTCACGATCTCGGAAGAGCCAGAGCCTCGTCTGGCGCCCGATGCGATCGTGGAAGCGGTGCGCGGTCACTTCGTCCACGAGCGCGAGCAGATCGAGCGCCGGCTTCGCGAGCACGTGCGTCGAGGCCATCTGTTCCTGGGTGTCGGCCTCGCGGTGCTCGTCGTCTTCCTCACGCTCGCAGAGCTCACTGTGTCGCTCCCATCAGGGCCTCTGCGAGAGATTCTTCGCGAGGGGCTTGTCATCACCGGATGGGTCGCCATGTGGCGGCCGCTCGAAGTCCTGCTCTACGACTGGTGGCCGATGGTCGATGAACGCCGGCACATCACCCGCATCCTCGAGGCGCTGGTGTCGATTCGCTACGACGCGGAGACCGTGCCGGCCGCCGGCGGCGACGCGACCACGCCGCGGAACATGATGAACTCGCCGACGTTCTCCGGCGTCAGCAACCCGACCACCTGACCGCGCTGCAGGACCGGAAGCACGTGGCACTGAGCGCCTTGGAGCCGTTGGAACGCCACGTCGAGCAACTCGCGGGCATCAGCAGTCTGAAACGCCCGCGACATGACGTGCCCGACCGATACATCCGCATGCCCGGTCGCCAGCGCCGACACGAGTGCGTCACGCGTCAGCACGCCGGCCAGGCGTCCGTTCTCGGTCACGGGAAAATCCCGTTGGGCCCCAGCGAGCACGAGCGCGACCGCATGCTGCAACGACTCGCCAGCGTCGAGGGTTCGAAAGTCGGTCATCATCGCGTGCGTGACCGGGATCCCCGTCAACGCCGTTCGTGTTTGCACGGCGAGCGCCTCGCCGGACGCGCCCATCCAGACGAGGAGCGCGATGAACACCAGGAAGGGGTTGTACAAGAAGCCGGTGACGCCGAAGATCAGCGCCACGCCTTGCCCGAGCGACGCGGCAATCTGCGTCGCCCGTACGTAGTCCATCCGCTCGGCCATCAGTGCCCGCAGCACGCGGCCGCCATCCATGGGGAACGCCGGAATCAAATTGAAGACGGCGAGCCAGACGTTGATGGCGATGAAGCGGTCGATCGTCCCTGCGGCGTCCGCCGGCAGGGCGAGTACGGGGTGCGTGCCCGCCAGTGTGCTGATGCTAAAGACGAGGCCCGCAATGACGAGGTTGACGGCGGGGCCCGCGAGTGCCACCCAGAGCTCGTGCCGCGGCACGTCCGGCATGCGTTCCAAGCGGGCAATGCCCCCGATGGGCAACAGCGTGATGTCCTTGGTGCGGATACCGAATCGCCGCGCCGTCAAAGCATGGCCTAGCTCGTGCAGCACGACGGTGGCGAAGATCGCGAGGATGAACAGCACACCGCCAATCGCCGCCACCAGGTTGCCGCCCTCGCGCCACTGGGCAAGCAGGATGAACCCCATGAGCAGGAGAAACGTGGTGTGGAGATAAACAGGAATGCCGAACAGCCTGCCGACTTTCCAGGACCAGATCACAGATTGTTCCTCCTTGCGTTCGACCGGCCGCGCGGCCGTGCTCTCGCTCAAGCTCCTTGCCTCGAATTGCGACTCGTCCGGCGTGTGCTACACGTTCGCGCCGACCGTCAGATCAACAATCGTGTACTTCTGGCGCGCATCCCGCCCGCTGTATGTCAAGTGCCTTCCGCTCCCCGTTTCCGATTATAAAGACAACAGAGACCTTATCGGCGAACTCACAATACGTGATGGGACGGCTTCGGCGTTCGATAGACCAAGGGCAGGTCGACGCTGCGGTTGCGCTGCGCAGTTCGCCGGTAGCGTCAGATGTAGGAGTGAGGAAGATCGAACCTGCATCGCCTCGGCGTCACGAGCCGCTAGACCCCGACCGTTTCCACAGAGAGTTCGCGTCGCGCCGCGTCCGGCCCAATGTGGTCGTCATCAAACGCTCTTCTCAACTCAGCCAACGTCCCTGGGGCGGGTTCGGGAACTCTGACTTGGTCGGCCTCGATCATGGCGTTGCGCATTTGATCGGTCAGGCTGGCGAGACTACCGGGCGAGTGCGGGATCAGAATCGCGTTGGTCCGAGACGAGGCCCCAATATCCTTCAACATGTCGAAGTATTGCGTCATGAGGACGAGGTTCATCACGTCTTTGGCCGTCGTACCTGGCACGGACTTCCGGAATTCGTCGACGGAGTCGCGCAGGCCCGCGACAATCGCGTGCCGTTGATCAGCAATACCGCGACCCTGCAAGGCCTTACTCTGAGCATCGCCTTCGGCGGCCTTGACCTTCAGGATCCGATCGGCCTCGCCTTTCTCAGTCGCCGCCACGCGCATCCGCTGTGCGGCGTTGATTTCGTTCATCGACTCCTTGACACGGGCATCCGGTTCGATGTCGGTCACAAGCGCTTTGAGGATCCCGTAGCCGAAGCCTTCCATCACTTGGGCGAGTTCGCTCTTGACGATGTCGGCGATCTCGTCCTTCTTTTCAAAGACGTCGTCGAGTTTGATCTTTGGCACCCGCGCGCGAACGACATCGAAGACGAAGGATGTGATCTGTCGCTTCGCATCCTCGAGTTTGTAGAATGCGTCGTAGACCTTCTCTGGCAACACGTAGTACTGGACGGCGACCACCATCTTGACGAACACGTTGTCCTCCGTCTTCGTCTCGATCGTGACGTCGAGTTGCTGGACCCGCAAGTTGATGCGTCCGATCACCTTGTCGATGAAGGGGATCTTGACGTGGAGGCCCGGCCCGGCTTCCCGCAGGAATCTCCCGAAACGTTGAACAATGGCAGTTGTACGCTGGTCCACCGTGAAGAACGCGGTGCCGACCATCGCGATCAGAGCGATTCCGAACGCCCCAACCATCAAGAAAAGCACAAGAGTGTGAATTGACATGCTCGCTCCTAATTCGCGGTTCCCGCGTTCAACAATTTAAGTCCAGCCACCAAACCGCTCGTCGCACGCCCGGACGTTGCGGAGTTGTGTTCCACATAACGAATGACTTCGCCGTCAGTGGCCATTTGTCTTCAGTAGCCTCGTTCCCAAGGTCGCCAGTACGTCAGCGTCTGCACGGCGCGGGCGACCACGCGGGCGCCCCGCTCAGCCGCGCGCCCGATCGCGACCGCGGCCTCTGCGTCGGTGTCCTCGATCACAATGAGCCGCCGCGGCGACGTGAGCCGGATCGCGACCAGGCAGTGTTTGTCCACGCCGCCCCGCGGCCCGTTCAGATCCGCCAAGTGGACGGTAAGCGACCTGACGCGGTCGCCAAAACGTCCTAGCGCGAACTCGAAGCGTCGTCGTGCAAGCGGCGCGAGGGAGGGCGACAGGCCGGCGGCCATGCGAATCAGGATGCGCATGGTCTTCCCGCCGTTCCACGGCGGGCCCGACGAAGGTCACCCCCTACGCAATACAGGCCTTCCGGCGTCTCCACCAGGCGCCCTCGCTTCACGAGGGCGCCGAGCAGGGCGAGGCACTGAGGCGCTTGCAGGCCCCAGAGCCGGGCGGCCTGCGCGAGCGTGAGACGCAACCCTGGCATCTCACGGTATTCCCTGTCGATGCGTTCGGTCCACACCGCGGCTACGGTCTTCGGATCTGCCGTTGCCCGGTTTGCCGGTCTCCGGGAAGTACACCATCACGTCCTCCGTACCTTTAGAACCACCGCGCGATTGCCGTAGGGCCGAGCGCGATAATGACCACCGCCATCACCACGAGCAACCCTCCGCCGACGACCCACATGCCCGAATCCAAGAACGTCCTACTGAGCATCTCGACACCTCCTCAACCAACGACGACAGCGCGCTGGATGGGTCAAGCGTAGGGGGGTCGGCAATATATAGACAAATAGAAAGTTGCAAACCACTCCATAGAGTTTTACTATCTGACCACCTATGGAATGGCTGAACTACCACCATCTGCTCTACTTCTGGACCGTCGTGCGCGAGGGCGGTGTCTCGAAGGCCGCGGCGAAGCTGCGGCTGTCGCAGCCGACCGTCAGCGCACAGGTGAAGATGCTGGAGGGTTCGCTGGGAGAGCGTCTCCTGGAACGACAGGGTCGCACGCTCGCACTCACCGAAGCGGGTCGCGTCGTGTATCGCTACGCGGACGAGATCTTCACCGCCGGCCGTGAGTTGCAGGAGACGCTGAAGGGCCGATCGTCGGGACGCGCGATCCAGTTCACCGTCGGCGTTGCGAATGCGGTGCCGAAGCTGATCGCCTATCGCCTCTTGCGTCCCGCCATCGAGGGACCCGAGGCGGTCCAGATCACGTGCCGAGAGGACCATCCCGACCAACTTGTTGCGCAGCTGGCCGTGCACGCGCTAGACGTGGTAATCAGCGACACTCCCGCCCCGTCGCACGTCCGGGTCAAGGTGTACAACCATCTCCTAGGCGAGTCCGGCACGACCTTCTTCGCCGCCGGGCCGCTGGCGCGACGGATACGCCGGCGGTTTCCCCGTTCGTTGAACGACACGCCGACCCTGCTGCCGACGGTCAACACTGCCCTCCGTCGCGGCCTCGAACAGTGGTTCGAGGCGGAGGACCTACATCCCCCGGTCGCCGGGGAGTTCGAGGATTCAGCGTTGCTGAAGGCGTTCGGGGAAAGTGGGCGCGCGGTGTTCCCGGCGCCGACGGCCATCGAACGCGAGGTGTGCCGGCATTACCGTGTGGCGGTCGTCGGCCGAGCGCCGAGTGTCCGGGAACGGTATTACGCGATTTCCGCGGAGCGTCGACTGAAACACCCGGGAGTTCTCGCGATCACGGCCACCGCGAGGACGGAGTTGTTCTCCGGTGTGAGCTCAGTGACGTAGACCGTCCGTAGCCCGGTTTCGGGGCGCGCCGCCGTGGACGAGCCGTGAGTCACACCGTGTGCGCCGCAAAGCATTTGAATGAAATCGTAAGTACGTCAGCGACAAGTACGCGGGCCAGCCCTATGCCCCCATCACGATTCCTGCCGGCGCCAGCTTCAAGGACATGGTCGCCCTCAAGGGCAAGCCGGATATCGGCGACCAGATCAACAAGAAGATCATCGCCCCGCTGGCCACCGCTAACAAGCTGTCGGATTTCCCCGACTTCGCCGACGCCACCACACTTGGCAGCGGCAAGGAGATCGTGGACCGGCTCACGAACCTCATTGCCATTTTCGAGAATCCCGCGCTCGACTTCTCGAAGAACCGCGTGGAAGGCGACGACATCCTCGGCGACGCCTACGAATACTTGATGCGGCACTTTGCCACCGAGAGTGGCAAGAGCAAGGGACAGTTCTACACGCCGGCCGAGGTAAGCCGCATCATCGCGCAGGTTATCGGCATCCGCAACGCGAAGACGAGCGCCGCCACTACCTGAACGTCCGCGAGATCGTGCGCAAGGCGAGCGGCGAGAGCCTCGACCTGAAGGCTTACGAGGCCGACATGGTCTCGCCGTGCACGGCCTGTTCATAGAAGACGTGAACAGAACCCTTCGGCAGCATATCTGCCGGGATAACGAGCGATGACAACTCCAAAGTTCTCCGGACCATGTTCGGGACGCGCTCAAGCAACTCGTGACAATAGAAATCGTCCAGGAGCCAAGTCCCAGCGCTGCGGAATGCCATCAGTTCGTCGAGCGACTCGATAGGCAGGTCTACAAGTGTCTGGCGAGAATTGAGAACCTTTTGAGTGATCGCTCGGACGAGCCGCGCAGCCTCGCGCTCGGCCGTCGCGTTCACAAGATCGTCCTCAGCGTTCCGCTGCAACACCGGAAGCCGTGTGCGTGTACTGACCGCATATAACGGCAACCACGTCAGCGCGTCTTACCCGGCCGCGAACCTTCGTTGTCCAGTCACCAGTCATCGCCTCCTTCACCGAGGAGTCGGCGATCCAGAATGGCGTGTCCGGATTCTTGGCCTGTCCGACGAGGAGATTCCTCAGGTCCTCATCGTGATCGAAGTCGAAGCTGATAAACGTAGCCGTCAGAGCCATAAACACACTCCCTCTGAGCTGCCTTACACCCAGTCCTCGTTTTTCAGACCTGGCACCGACTCAAGGTCAAGACGTACCTGGCTCATATGCGATACCCAGGCACGTTGTGGTCTTCGGCGGTCAGCAGCTTCATGAGATTCGGATGGATGAACAACTTTTCACGTCCGGCCTTCACCTCTCGCAGCACGCCGATGTCACACAGCTCCTTCAAATACACTGATGCGGTCTGCCGCTTCGCGATGCCGGCGGAAACGACGTTGCCGATGCGGCTGTAGGGCTGCTCGAACACCAGCTCCACGAGCTCGCGGCTGTGCAGCGAGGGCGCATGCTCCCGCACGTGCGCGGTCGCGCGCCGAAGCAACTCACGAATCGCCTTGATCTTCTTCGATCGTCCAGATGGCGGTGTCGTGCACTGCGTCGAGCATGTAGAGCACCCACGGCTCCCAGGCGTCGTCACTCATCACAGCGTTGAGCAGGCGATAGTACTCGGTCCGCCGGCGGATGATCGCGCGACTGAGATAGAGGACGGGCTGATCCAGTAGGCCCTGTTCCACCAGGAACAATAGATTGAGGATACGCCCGGTTCGGCCGTTGCCGTCGGCGAACGGATGGATGGCCTCGAACTGATAGTGGCCGACGGCCATTCGAATCAACGGGTCGAGGTCCGAGTCGTCGTGAAGGAAGCGCTCCCAGTTGGCAAGAAGGTCGCGGAGCCGGTCCTGTCCCTCGGGCGGGGTGTAGACCACTTTGCCAGTCGTCTGATTCTTCAGCGCGGTGCCCGGCACCTTCCGAATGTCGATCGCAATCCCACGCAGCGTTCGGCAGATGTCGACTGCCATCCCCGTCGTCACAGGCTTCTTTGCCAGCACGCGCAATCCTTGCATCAGGGCAGACTGGTAGCGCAGCGCTTCTTTGGTCGCTGGATCGGCCTGCTCGCTCTCGTCGTGCTGTGCAAACCGGAACAGCCGGTCGGCGGTGGTGACGATGTCCTCGATTTCTGAGCTGGCACGGGCTTCGAGGATGGGGAGTGTGTTGATGAGAATCGACTGGTTAGGAATCAGCTCGCCAGCCTGTTTCAACTCCGCCAGGGCGGCGCGTGCGCCGACAAGGGCCTTCATGACGGCCATCTCTCCGCGCGTGGGGTACCAGTCTAACGTGCGCCGCTCGGAGCGACCAACTGCGGCCGTTACTTGAAGAACTCCACCCGCGCCTCGCGGATGAACACGGGATTGAGCGGCGCGAGCGCAATCGGCCCGTTCATCCCGAGCACCGCCACCTGGACCTTCTCCCCCGGCTGCACCGCGTCACTCAGCACGACGCGGTTCGGCATGTTGAAGCCGACGATCATGTTCCCGCTCGGCCGTCCCACCAGCCGCGGAATCTGCCCGTTCACCGCCACTTCCGCGTAGTCGTCCACCACGATGTGGAAGACGGCGATCGCGCCCGCCGGATCGAACCCGCCGATCGTCCGCGGCATCGTCAGCCCGATCCGGTACCACGTCATGAACACGCCGCCGCCCCCGCGGCGGTCGGCCACGAGCGCCGGCGCGTCGATCACCGGCCACGACGCATCGTCGAAGTCGGCCGCGGCCGCCTTCGGCTGCAGATCCCACGACGCCGTCCACGGCCCGGCATTCGGCCGCGGCGGGCCGTCCACGATCTTCGCGTCCATCGCGCGCCACGCGGCGCCGAAGAGCGCCACGCCGTCGCGCGTCATCAGATCCACCTGGTACGCCGGCGCGCCCCCCGGCGCCAGCTTCGGCCGCGGCGCCGGAGGCGCGGCGGGCGCCGCGCCTCCCTGCCCCTGCGCCCAGATCCCGGACGCGCCGGCCCACGCCACCACGCACGCCGCCACAAGCAGCCGGCGCATCACCCTACGCTCCCGCACGCGCGGCGGGACGCGTCACCGGCCGGTAGCTCAGCCCGATGACCGCCCCGACGACGAGCATCTCGACGAACGACGCGATCGACGCCAGCAGGCCGAGCCGCGCGTCGATGTTGAACGTGGCGTAGATCGGCAGCGACACGAAGCCGGTCACGAACAGCGCGACCAGGAACCCGAAGCGCAGCCCCTCCCCCATGCCGCCGCCCCCCTCGTAGCCCTTGGCATACACGTACACCAGCGCGAACATCGCCAGCAGGATGCCGGCAAACATCAGCGGCATCCCGGCATTCATCGCGGCTTCGGATCGAAACACGCCCTGATGCCGCGCCATTTCCGGCCCCAGCATCCCCATCCAGACCACCAGGCCGTAGACGATGTCGGCCACCCAGGTGACGACCGCGGCAAGCGCAATCCGCTTGAAATCCATGGCGATCCTCCCGACCGCATTCTCGCCACATTTCCGGATTCGTCAATGCCCGGCCACCCGGCGTACACTGCTGCCCATGCGGACCCGCGTCGCGGCGTTCGTCGTGGCGGCTGCGCTGCTCGGCGCAGGCCTGGCATGGGCGCAGTTCGGCTTCGGCCGGGGCGGCGACTTCCGCATCTCGGCGCGCCTGGCGCGGCCCGAGAGCTTCCGCGGCCGCTTTCACTACTGCCGGGCCGCCTACCGGATGAATCCGCGCGGAGACGGCGGCGGCTGGCTCACCGACTACCCGAACGCCGACATCGATCTGATGATCCGGCTGGCCGAGCTGACGAAGACGCCGGTGAGCTTCGATCGCGCGGGCCAGCCCGAACACCTCATCGTCCGGCTCACCGACGACACGCTCTTCCAGTGCCCGTTCATCATGATGCAGGAGGTCGGGACGATCTTCCTGAGCGACGAGGACGCGGCGCGCCTGCGCACCTACCTGCTCAAGGGCGGCTTCCTGTGGGTGGACGACTTCTGGGGGTCGTACGCGTGGGACGTGTGGGCGAGCCAGATCCGGAAAGTCTTCCCGCCGAGCGAGTACCCGATCGTCGACCTGCCGCCAGACCACCCGATCTTCCGCATGCACTTCGACCTGGGCGGGCGCGTGCCGCAGATCCCGAGCATCAATTTCTGGTACGGCAGCGGGGGCGGCACCTCCGAGCGCGGGCGCGACAGCGCGGAGGTGCACACGCGCGCGATCGCCGACGCGAAAGGGCGCGTCATGGTGCTCATGACGCACAATACCGACGTGAGCGACTCGTGGGAGCGCGAGGGCGAAGATCCGAATTACTTTCTGAAGTTCTCCGTGTACGGCTATCAGGTCGCGATCAACGTCCTGCTGTACACGATGACGCACTGAACGAGCTGGTAGGTGGTCGTCGGTAGCTGGTCGCACTCCGGACTACCGACTGGGGTAATACGCCGGCTCGTTTCCCTTCTTCCACTTGATATTGCAGCCGAGGCTCGGCTTCTGCACCGCCGGGATCGGCCGGCCGGCAACGAGCGCGTCGACGGCCGCGCGCAGGTCCTGTCCGGTGACCGGGATCTCGCTCTTCGGACGGCTGTCGTCGAACTGGCCGCGGTAGACGAGCTGCTGGCGGTCGTCGAACAGAAAGAAGTCGGGTGTGCAGGCGGCCTTGAACGCCTTGGCTACCTCCTGCATGTCGTCGACGAAGTAGCGGAAGGTATAGCCCACTTCCTGCGCTTCCTGACGCATCCCCTTGGGATCGTCCTCTGGAAACGCGGTCACGTCGTTCGAGTTGATGGCGATGACCGCGAGGCCGCGGCGCTGGAATTCCTCTGCCGCGCGCGCGAACTCGGCCCGGATGTGCCGCACGAACGGACAGTGCGGACAGATGAACGCCACGAGCAGCCCCCTGGCGTTCCCGAAATCGTTCGACGTCGCCGCCTTCCCGTCGAGATCCCGCAGACGGAACGGCGGCAGCGTCGTCCCGAGCTCCAGCATCGTCGACGGCGTCGCGCTCATGACGAGTATCGTACCTCAAACGCAGACACGGGCCACAGAGACACGGAGACACAGAGACAACTAAGGACCCTCTGTGTCTCTGTGCCTCCGTGGCTTGTGGATGTAGCGGCGCAGCGCGCGAAACGCCGCGAGCATCTCCGCGTACGAGAAGTTCGCGTTGCGGCCGCTCGGATTCGGCAGCACGAACACGGCAGCGTCGCCGATCCGCTCTTTCTGCAGCCCGAGCGAGACGACGCCGCGCCGCTCGGGACACATCGCGCGAAAGACCGTCACGCCGACGAGCGCCACCACCGGCGGCCGGCAGCGGCGCATCTTCGCGCGCAGCCGCGCGCGGCCTGCGGCGAACTCCTCGCGCCGCAGATCGTTCACGCCGGGCGTCGGCCGCGGCACGATGTTGGTGATGCCATAGCCCCACGCCGGCAGCCGGTCGTCGTCGACGTACGTGATCGGCTCTGGCACCAGCTTCGCGTCGTACAACAGCTTCCAGAAGCGGTTCGAGTAGCCCGCGAAGTGATGGCCGGTGACGGACGACCGGATGCCGGGATTGATGCCGACAAAGAGCACGCGCATGCCGGGCGCGATGCGGTCGCGGAGCGGCGGCAGGCGGGGTCCCCACGACGCACGCCTGCGTCGTGGGGTGCCCAGCGCGGCGGTGAGGGCCGATATAATTCGAGCCATGGCGCAGTGGCTGGTCAAGGAAGAACCGGATCGTTACGGCTACGACCAGCTCGAACGCGACCGCAAGACCGTCTGGGCCGGCGTGAGAAATCCGCTCGCCCAGAAGCACCTTCGCGCGATCCGCAAAGGCGATCGCATCTTCTATTACCACACGGGCAAGGAAAAGGCCGTCGTCGCCGTGGCGCGCGCGGTGAGCGACGCCTGTCCCGATCCGACCGACCGTGCCGGCACACTGTACGTCTTCGAGCTCGCGCCTGAGAAGAAGCTGCCGAAGCCGGTCACGCTCGCGGCCATCAAGGCCGACCGCGCGTTCGCGTCGTTTCCGCTCGTGCGGATGTCACGGCTGTCGGTGATGCCGGTGAGCGACGCGGAGTGGACGCGGATCA
>CAZGLC010000169.1:7219-11226 GCA_964526235.1 uncultured Bifidobacteriaceae bacterium | reverse complement strand
ACCCCGCGCTCGATCAGATATCTCCCTGCGGGGCTGTCGGCCTTGATCGACCCTGCCGGCGAGATGTGATCGGTCGTGATGCTGTCGCCGAGCAGCGCCAGCACGCGCGCGCCGGTGATCTCAGCCAGCGGCGCCGGCGTCATCGTCATCCCGTCGAGGAACGTCGGCTTGCGCACGTAGGTGGACGTGGCATCCCACTGGAACCGGCTCCCCTCGGGCGCCGCCAGCTTCTGCCAGTGCGCGTCCCCTGTAAAGACGTCGGCGTAGCTCTTCCGGAACATCTCCGCGTTCACGGCCTTGAGCATCGTCTCCTGGAGCTCCTGCTCGCTCGGCCAGATGTCCTTCAGATAGACGGGGGTGCCCGCGCGGTCGACGCCGAGCGGCTCGGTGGTGAGGTCTTTCGTAATCCAGCCCGCCAGCGCATAGGCGACGACGAGCGGCGGCGACGCGAGATAGTTGGCGCGCACGTCCTGCTGGATGCGCCCCTCGAAGTTGCGGTTGCCGCTCAGCACGGAACAGACGACCAGATTCTTCTCACGCACGACCGCGGCGACTTCGTCGGGCAGCGGGCCGCTGTTCCCGATGCACGTCGTGCAGCCGTAGCCGACGAGATTGAACCCGAGCTCGTCGAGATAGGTCGTCAGGCCGGCGGCCCGGAGGTACTCCGTCACCACTTTGGAGCCGGGCGCGAGGCTGCTCTTGACCCACGGCTTGCGCGTGAGTCCCTTCTCGACTGCGTTCCTGGCCAGGAGCCCTGCGCCGATCATCACGCTGGGATTCGACGTGTTCGTGCAGCTCGTGATCGCGGCGATCACGACGGCGCCGTGATCGAGCTCGTCGAGGACCGGGTCGGCGACCGCGACGCCCGACTGCGCCGCCACGCTCGTCTGCGTCGCGACGCCCTGCCGCGCTCCGCCGGCGTCGGCCGCGCGCGGCGCCGCCTTTGGCGGCGCCTGCATCGTCGGCAGCGCCGTCTGAAACGCGGCCTTCGCCCGCTTGAGCGACACGCGGTCCTGCGGCCGTTTCGGACCCGCGAGGCTCGGTTCGACGCTCGACAGATCGAGCCCGAGCGTCTCGGTGTACACCGCCTCCGGGCTGCTGTCGGTCCGGAACAGCCCCTGCGCGCGCGCGTAGTCCTCGACGAGGCGGACGTGCGCGTCGTCGCGGCCGGTCAGCCGCAGATAGTCGAGCGTCATCTCGTCGATCGGGAAGATGGCGACCGTGGCGCCGTACTCGGGACACATGTTGCCGAGCGTCGCGCGGTCGGCGATCGTCAGATGCTGCAGCCCGTCGCCGAAGAACTCGACGAACGTGCCGACCACGCCGTGCTTCCGCAGCGCTTCGGTGATCGTCAGCACGAGATCGGTGGCCGTGACGCCCTGCGGCAGCACGCCGGTCAGCCGGAAGCCGAGCACCTGCGGAATAAGCATCGACGCGGGCTGCCCGAGCATCGCGGCCTCGGCCTCGATGCCGCCCACGCCCCACCCCACCACCCCGAGCCCGTTCACCATCGTCGTGTGCGAATCGGTGCCGACCAGCGTGTCGGGGTACGCGACCGTCGTGCCGTTCACCTCTTCCGAGAAGACGACGCGCGCGAGGTACTCGAGATTGACCTGATGGACGATGCCCGTCTCGGGCGGGACGACTTTGAAATTGCGGAACGCGCGCTGCCCCCACCGCAGAAACGCGTAGCGCTCGCGGTTGCGCGAAAACTCGAGCTCCGCGTTCAGGGAGAAGGCGTCTGGCCGGCCGAAATAGTCGACCTGCACCGAGTGATCGATGACGAGCTCGACCGGCTGGATCGGATTGACGCGGTCGGGGTTGCCGCCGAGCGCCACCATCGCGTCGCGCATGGCAGCGAGATCGACCACGCACGGCACGCCGGTGAAATCCTGCAGCAGCACGCGGGCCGGCATGAACGAGATTTCCTTCGCCGGCGCGGACGCGGCATCCCACTCGGCGAGCGCGCGGATGTCGTCAGCCTTGACGAACGCGCCGTCCTCGCGGCGGATCAGATTCTCCAGGAGGATCTTCAACGAGTACGGAAGCCGTGCGACGCCCGGAAAACCGGCGCGTTCGAGCGCGGGCAGACTGTAAATCTGCACCGGGCGTCCGCCGCTCGGAAGCTCGGTGCGCGTGCCGAAGGTGTTCGATGTGGTCATGGATGCTGCAGAGGCGTTCCGAATCGCCGGCCTCCGGATGAGGCCTCTGCGTCGATCATACCCCGCCGGCGGCACCGCCTTTGCGACGCTAAAAACCGACGAACAGACCGCCCGAGATCGCCGCATGCGGTCTCGGGCGGTCTTCGAACGCAATCCCGCCGCGCAAGAGCTGCACACGCGCGTCGCCCCTGATTCCCGCCGACCGTACCAGTCCATCCGTCCGTGTGAACAGCCAGTACTTGACGCCTCCGCCGGCGTGATAGGCCTGCCCGTGCTCGACGAGCGTCCGCCCCTCGTGCAGCTGGCGGAGATAGCCGCCGCCGCCCGACACGAAGGGAATCAGGCGCTCGCCCAGCCGGAACGCCTCGAGCATCCAGACGAGGCTCGCATCGAAGACGTATTGATCGATCCGCTCGACGCTCGTGAGAGCCGCCGCGCCTTCGGCATCAGCGGCGAGCGAGGTGCGGATCTCAGGACGGCCCCAGGTGACGCCGCCCTCGACGCCGTAGTGCCGGCCGAGCGGCACGGCGGCACGCAGGTGCACCGCGGGCGCCCGTACGAACCGGCTGTCGGCGGTAAACAGGCGGAACGGCTGCCGGGCCTGCTCGTTGGCGCGCAGATCCGCGTCGCCGGCGCCAAGGCCCGCTCCGCCGAAGAGGCCGCCGCCCAGCTCCAGCTCGACGCGTGCAACCGTCGGCTCGATGGCGCGCTGCGCGTACCCCGGTAAGGGTGCCAGCACCTGCAGCGCCGCAACGACCAGAAGAATCGTCCTCACTTCGGCGTCACCGCCACCGTCAGCCGATCGCCCTCGCCGCCCGACGGCGCAATGAACAGGCGCGGATGAAAGGTCGGCTGAAAGCTGATGTCGATCGGGTCGCGGCGGCTGAAAAAGCTCTCCGTGTCGGCATCGTCGAGCGGCTCGACGCGGATCACGTGCGGTCCCGGCGCGAGCCCCGCGATCTGAAAGTCGCCGTCGCGATTCAGCGTGAAGCCGGCCACGATACGGCGGCTCTGGGGACTAAAGGCCGTCACGTGCGCGCCGAGCACCCCCATGCCGCTGCGCGTCACGCGGCCGCGCGCCACTCCCGTCTGCCGGCGGAAGGTGCCGTCCGGGTAGAGATCCGACACGCCCGCGACGTCGTCGGGCTGCAGCTCGCGATCGTGCGTAATGCCGCGCCCGAATGAAATCGGAAACATCACCGACCCCGACGCGAGGACGCGGCGGCCGCCGTCGGGCCGGGGCTCCGTCTCGCCGAGCGCCGAGTGCCCGAGGCCGAGGAGATGACCGACCTCGTGCACCGCGACCGATTCGAGGTCGAACGCCCCCGGATCGCCCGACGGTGCCGTCGACCAGGGGAACGCCGAATTGAAAAAGATGTCCGATTCCACGATCTCGCCGGTGACCGTATCGATCAGGAACCCGGTGGCGCCCAGGACGCGGTCCATCGCCGGATGATCCTGGAACCCGACCACCGACGCCCCGTCATCGTCGAACGGCTCGGCGCCGGTGAAGCCGACGAACTGGAAGGCGATCGACGCGGTCGGCACCGCCTCCCACGCGGCAAACGCGCGCGCCAGCGCCGCCTGAAAATCGGATGCCGGCACGCCGCGGGCGCCGCGGTCCTTCGCGAACCACCGCACCGGCGTTCGCGTCCACTTCAGGGTCAGCGACTGCCCCGCACGCGTCGTCGTGAAGTGCAGGTACGCCTGTGCCGGGTGCGCGAGCGCAAGGGTGGCGGCAAGGACCGGCGCGACCCATTTCATCGCCGCGTCTCCAGCGGGGTCCCCAACGCGCGGACTGTGCGCGTTGGGGTGCCGACGAGCGTCTCAATCGCGCGGGCAAAC
>CAZGLC010000169.1:0-7119 GCA_964526235.1 uncultured Bifidobacteriaceae bacterium | reverse complement strand
CGCGCGGACTGTGCGCGTTGGGGTGCCGACGAGCGTCTCAATCGCGCGGGCAAACGTCTCGAGCGGCAGCGGGCGCCGCTCCGCACTGCCGCGGAGGACAACGGGCGCGCCGGCCTGCCGCGCCACCCGGTACACGCCCTGGCTCAACCCGAACAGCGACGACATCGCCGCAGGATGCCCCTGCAGGAAGATGACGACTTCGTCGCCCTCGGCGAACTCTGGCGCGCCAACGACCACACGCCGGTAGCGTCCCACTTGTCCGTTCGGCACACGGAAGGTGACACTTCGTCCCGGATTGCCTTTCAGCGCGTCCACGACGGCGACGGTGACGAAGGTTTCGATCCCGCGCGGCGGCGCCGTCACCGCCGATCGCACGTCGACGACGCGCCCGTGGACGATGACGCTCGATTCGGAGACGGCGGTCTGCAGATCCGCGGGCAGCAGTACGGTCGCCGAAACTGGCAACGCCATCACGCAAGTCGCGACGAGCGTCCACCGCCACGGGCCACGGAGGCACAGAGACACAGAGTCAAGTTGTTGATCTCCGTGTCTCTGTGTCTCTGTGGCTCGTGAAATCCGCTGTCGCTGATGTTTGGACATGGCCGGCTCCCTATGCAGAGCTCGCGCCGCCAGGTACGCGTGCCGCCACCTCGAGTATGGCGTCGGCCGCCCGGCCACTCGCGCCCGGCGCGCCAAACCGTTCGCGCAGAGCGCTCAGCGCCTCCCGCATGCGCCCATACCGATCGGCGTCGGTCAACAGCGCGATCGCTTCCGATGCGATCCGATGTGGTGTGCAGTCGTCCTGTATCAACTCGGGCACGATGCGCCGGCCGGCGACGAGATTCGGCATCGCGTACGTGTCCACTGTGAGGAACGGCTTGCCGATGCGGTAGGACAGCGGCGAGACGCGATAGGCGACCACCATCGGCCGCTCGTGCAGCGCCGTCTGCACGGTGGCGGTGCCCGATGCCGTGATCACGACGTCGGCGGCCGCCAGGACGTCGTCGGTGGCGTCTCGCACCATCACGCTGTCTGGAAAAGACGTAAACAGGTCGTCGGGCAGGTTCGGCGCGCGCGCAACGACGAACTGCACGCCGGGTACCGCGGCTCGAATCCGCGGCACGGCGCCGGCCATCGCCGGCCCGATCTGCCGCAGCTCGTTGGGACGGCTGCCGGGCAGGAGCGCGACGGTCGGTGCGTCGGGCTGGAGCCCGAGGTCGCGAAGAAACGCGGCGCGCGGCCGCGACGCGCGGGCGAGGTCGACGAGCGGATGGCCGACGAACTGCACGGGCACGCCGGCGCGCTCGTAGATCGGCGCCTCGAACGGAAAAATCACCAGCACGCGATCGACCAGCCGCTGCATCGTCTTCAGCCGTCCCGGCCGCCACGCCCAGAGCTGCGGGCTCACGTAATAGACGATGGGGACGCCGAGGGGTCTGAGCGCGGCCATCAGCCGGAAATTGAAGTCTGGGAAATCGATCGCGACGAACACGTCAGGGCGCCGCTCGCGCGCGGCGGCGACCAGGCGCCGGTACATGGCGTAGGAACGCGGCAGCACGCGGATCGCCTCGGTGAGGCCGGTCACCGTCAGACCGGTGTACTCGCCCGCGAGCGACGCGCCGGCCGCTTCGAGGCGCGGGCCGCCGAACCCCACGATCTCGACGGCGGGAACGCGCGCCCGCAGCGCGGCGGCGAGCGCGCCGGCGTACACGTCGCCGGACGCCTCCCCGCACGAGATCATGATTCGCATCCGCGCGGCTAGAGCGGCTGGTCGAAGAGCTTCTCGTCGATGCGGGTGTTGAAGGAGACGGACGTGATCGCGCGCTCGATGATGAGGCGGCCGTTGGACAGCACTGAGGCCTTGAACGGCACCGACAGGCTGTCGACGGCACGGTAATCGGAAAACACCTCCTCGATCTTCAACGGCAGGCCGTCGGGACCCGACGCGGTGTAGCTCTGGCGGACGATGCGGGAGTGTCCGTCGACGTACAGCCGCACGGCCGCAAAGTCGGCGCCGCTCACCTCGAGCACCTTCACGACCTCGCCGTCCTTGCCCTCCTCGGGGAGGATTCGCAGCATCAACCGGCCTTCGGCGGCGGCAATCAGCATCGGATAGGTATCGCGGCGGGCGGTGGCGGCGAAATCGTTGCGCATGGCGACGGGCGCGGCCGAGACGCCGCCCAGATCCTTCACCCACGCCGCGCCGGCGTTGTAGGTGTGGACGATCTGCTGGCCGGACAGCACGCTGTCGACCCGGAACTTGTCAGGATAGATGACGTAGGTCTTGGTCGGCAGCGGCGTGCGGCCGTTCGGCGTGATGATCGTGCGTTCCTCGTCGGCCACGACGGTCCGGATGCGCTTCAGCGCGTCGAGGCCGCCTTTCGCGTCGATGACCCGTTTCAAGAGGCCCTGTGGATCCGCGCCGCTGTTCACCTGCTGCTGCGTATACGCCGTGCGCGGGGAACGGAACGATCCGAACGGATCGAACGTCCCGAACGGTTCAGCGTTCACCCGCTGCCCCTCGCGTTTGAGCGTCGGCGCCATCAGATCGAGCTGGTCGATCGGAATGACCTCGACGTCGGAGAACCCGACGCGCTGCAGCTGCGGCACGAACGCCGAGGCATTGCCGACGAGCACGATCGACAGCCGATCGGGCCGGACGTACTGCCGCGCCACGCGCTGGATGTCGTCGGGCCGCACGGCCTGCACGCGCTCGCGGAACGTCCCGATCTCCTCGACCGGCAGCTCGTAGAAGACGACGTTCAGCACCTGGGCGGCGATGTCGCCGGGCGTCTCGATCGTCAGCGGAAAGCTGCCTGCGAGATACGCCTGCGCGTCGGAAAGCTCGGTCTGCGACACCCGGTCGCGCTGCAGCCGCGCGAACTCGTCGACCATGAGCCGCAGCGCTTCGCCGGTCGTCTCGGTCCGCGTGTCGGTCTCCGCGACCAGGTGGCCCGCCTGCTTGCGCGCCTCCGAGTCCGCCTGTGCGCCGTAGGTGAGGCCCCGCTCCGACCGCAGCACCCGGTGCAGCCGGTTGGCCCCCTCGCCGCCGAGAATCTTCGAGGCGAGATCGAAGGCCATGTAGTCGTCGTGCTTGCGCGGAATCGCGAGCTGGCCGACGCGAATCTCGGTCTGGACGGCGTCGGGCTTGTCGACGACGACGATCCGGCGCGTCGGCGGCGGCGGCTCGACGACCGTGACCGGCGGGATCTCGGCGCGCGGCCATTCGCCGAACGCGCGCTCGGCCGCCGCAAACGCCTCCTCGCTCGTGACGTCGCCGACGATCGCCAGGATCATGTTGTTCGGCACGAAGTAGCGCCGATGGAAGGCCTGGAGATCGCCGCGGGTGATCGAGGCGAGCGTCCCGGGCGTGCCGCTGTTCGGCAGCCCATAGGGATGGAAGCCGTAGACGAGCCGCTCCAGCAGCACGCTCGCCACGTAGTCCGGATCGTTGCTGCTCACCTGCAGCGCGGAAATCGTCTGTTCTTTCTGCCGGTCGATCTCTTCGGCCGCGAAGGCGGGATTGCGCGCGACGTCGGCGAGCAGGTTCATGCCGACGTCGAAGGAATCCTTCATCACGACCACGTTGACGTACATCAGGTCGGAGCCCGATCCGGTGGCGAGCGCCCCGCCGATGAAGTCGATGTGATCGGCGATCTCCTGCGCGCTCTTGGTCATCGTCCCCTGGTCGAGGACCAGCGCCGCGAGGCTCGCCACGCCTATCTTGCCGGGTGGGTCCTGCACGGAGCCGGCGCGCACCAGCAGCCGCATGCTCACCGCGGGCTGCTCGTGATGGAGCACCGCGATGGCCTGCAGGCCGTTCCGCAGCGTGCGCATCTGGTACGGCGGGAACGTGACCTCGCGCGCCGCCAGCGGCCGCGGCGGCATTTCGGTGGGCCAGAAGAAGAAGCGGCCGTCGCCCGATCGCTCGAGCTGCGCGCTCGCGGCGGTCGCGCACAGCACAACTCCCAAGACGCCAACTCCCAACGCCCACAAACGACGGGAGTTGCTCACCGCGAGCCTCCCTTCGGGCGCACGTGCAGCACCAGACGGTTCGACTCGTTGAAATAGGTGCGGGCGACGCGCTGGACGTCGGCGAGGGTGGTGTTCATGAAGATGTCGAACTCGCCGTCCGCCGTCGTGATGTCGTTATGGATGACGGCGGCGTGCGCCAGGTGCATCGCCTTGTCCTCGTCGCTCTCGCGGCTCAGGATGTAGTCGCGCGCGAACTGATTCTGCGCCCGCTGCAGCTCGTGGGCCGAGACGCCCTCCGTCTTCAGCTTGTCGAACTCGGCGATGAGCGCCTTTTCGGCCGCTTCCGGCGTCTGTCCCGGCTGGACGATGCACACCGCGAAGAACAGGTTCGGATGCTCGATGAGGTTGCCGCTGCCGAAGGCGCTCAGGCAGAGCCGCTTGTTGTAGATGAGCTCGCGCGAAATGCGGGCGCTCTGGCCGTCGGAGAGGATCTTCGACGTGATGTGCAGCGGATACGAGTCCGGATGGCCGTCGTACGTGATGTGATAGGCGACCACCACCGCCGGCAGCGGCCACGCCTCCTCCACCACCGCCCGCCGCTCCCGGGTCATCGGCGGCTCCTTCGGGATATCGCGCGGCACCGGGCGCGCGGCCTTCGGGACGCGGCCGAAATACTGCGTGGCGATCTGCAGCGCCTGCGCCGCGTCGAAGTCGCCGACGATGGTCACCGTCGCGTTCTCGGGGACGTAGTAGGTGCCGTGAAAGTCGCGCACGTCGGCGATCGACGCCGCCTCGAGGTCCGCCATGCTGCCGATCGTCGGGTGCTTGTACGGGTGGGTCGTGAACGCGTGGTCGTAGATGATCTCCGACAGGCGCCCGTACGGCTGGTTCTCGATCCGCATCCGGCGCTCTTCCTTGACCACCTCGCGCTCGCGCCGGAACGCGGCGTCGTCGACGCGCAGCGTCGCCATGCGGTCGGCCTCGAGCCAGAGCGCCATCGGCAGGTACTGCGCCGGAAGCGTCTGCCAGAACACCGTGACGTCTTCGGTCGTGTAAGCGTTGCTGCGGCCGCCGACGCTCGAGACGATCGACGTGTGCGCGTCGGGCTCGACGTTCTTCGAGCCCTTGAACATCATGTGCTCGAACAGGTGCGCGAAGCCGGTCCGGCCCGCGCGCTCGTTCTTCGACCCGACGTGATACCAGACGGCGACGTGAACGATCGGCGTCGAATGGTCTTCGGACAGGATCACGCGGAGGCCGTTGGGCAGCGTGGCGATCTGGTACTGCAGCTTCGGCGGCCGGACCGCGGCCTGCACCGGCGTCAGCGCCACCGCCGCCACGATGCTGACGGCCAGCACGATCGCGATGCGGAAAGGAAGACGCATATCTCCTGATTATGGCATCGATTATCGGTTGACCAGCCGGAACCCGCCGATCACCCACGACGCGGTCCCGAATGCGAGTGGATACGGGTCGATCCGTCGCTCCGCCGCCACGAACAGCTCGACGGCGGCGACGCTCCCGTCCAGCCGGACGCCGCCCTCTGCGCGCGCGCCGTACTGCGTGCCGCGCGCGCGCGAGCCGTCGACACCCACCACGCGGAGTCCGCCGGACGCCACGAATGCCGTTCGGTCGGTCAGGCGCACGCGCGCACGCGCCTGCGCGTCGAGCTCCCAGGTGTAGTCGACATACGTGTGCAGCACCGCACCGCGGACGTCGGCACGCATCTCGAGCTCCGTCCCGCCGCGCGCGATCGCGCTCCGCAGCCGCGCGCCCAGCATGTTCCAGTCGATCGGGACGCGCTTGGGGCGGTCGCCAAGATGCCGCGAGACATGGTGATAGACCACCGCCACCTCGACGCTGCGCGCGCGGGCCGACAACACGCCCGCCAGCTTGTAGTTGCCCTGGTTCGGATCGAACGGCTGGTACTCGTTGCCGAGAATCGCCTCGTACTCGGCCTCGAACGTCAGCCGGCCGCGCGTGTAGTCGATGAGGTCGAGCGCACCCCCGAAGGTCGCGTCAAAGTCGAAACGCGGGTCGTCGCTGGCCAGAAACTCGAGGCCGAAGACGTAGTCGAACCGCGACAGGAAGACGACGTCGCCGCTCGCCGCGCGTGCGGTATCCGGCACCTGGTTGGTCTGAGCGGCGGCGGGCAGGGCGACACAGAGCAAGTGCAAAGTGCAAAGTGCAAAGTTGAAAGTAAGTTGAAAGTACTTTGCACCTACTTTGCACTTACTTTGCACTTTGCACTTTGCACTTTGCACTTCGAGCTTGTGCCCTGTCACTCCGACGCGTCTCCGCGAGGCGCCGCCGCCACACCCAGCGCCTGGAGCCGCGCTTCGAGCTGTTCGATGCGGCGCTTGAGCTCGGGCAGCCGCTTGAAAATCACCGACGCCTTGCGCCAGGCGTCGCTCTCGACGGCCGGGTAGCCGGCAACCATCGATCCCGGCGGCAGCGACTTGGTCACGCCCGACTGCCCCACCGCCACGCTTCCGCGCCCGATCGTCAGGTGGCCGCCGACCCCGACCTGCCCGCCGAAGATGACGTCGTCCTCGATGTCGGTGCTGCCGGCAATGCCGACCTGCGCCGCCATCAGCACGTTGCGGCCGATCGACACGCCGTGGCCGACCTGCACGAGGTTGTCGATCTTGGTGCCGCTCTTGATCCGCGTCTCGCCGACGGCCGGGCGATCCACCGTGGTATTCGCGCCAAGCTCCACGTCGTCTTCGATCACGACGCCGGCGATCTGCGGGATCTTTTCGTGCGTGCCGTCACCGCGCCGGACGAAGCCGTAGCCGTCGGCGCCGACCACCACGCCGTTCTGAAGGATCACGCGGTTGCCGATGACGACGCGCTCGCGAATGGCCACATTCGAATGGATCACGCAATCGGCGCCGATCCGCGCGCCCGGCCCGATCGTGACGTTGGGAAAGACGACCGTGTTGTCGCCGATGCTGGCGTCCTCGCCGACGACGACGAACGCGCCGATCGACACGTTGCCGCCGATGCGGGCATCCGGCGCAACGGCGGCCTGGGGATGCACGCCGGCGGCAGGACGCCACGGCGGCGCGAAGAGCGCCACGGCGCGCGCGAACGCCAGATACGGATCGCGCGCCCGCAGCATCGCGCACGGCGCCGGCGGGG
>CAZGLC010000168.1:0-11265 GCA_964526235.1 uncultured Bifidobacteriaceae bacterium | reverse complement strand
TGGCGGAGAGGGTGGGATTCGAACCCACGTGCCCCTTACGGGACAAGACGCTTTCGAGGCGCCCCCGTTACGACCACTTCGGTACCTCTCCGGCGATCGGGCGCGGCGCGAACATTCCATTATAACTAGTCGCCCGCCGCGTACGCCTTCGTCTCGCCCGTGCGGCCGTTCGTCACAGAGAAGCTGCCGTCGGCGCGCGCCGAGACCTTCAGCCAGTGTCCCGCGTCCGGCTCGCCGACGTTGGCGATGAACGGCTCAGCCACGTTGGTCCGATCCCCGAGCAGCGAGTAATGGAGCTGCCACAGATCCATCGGGCGCGGCGCCGCGCGCACCGTCTGGATGAGCGGCTGAACCACCGACTTCCGCGGACCGTTGTTCGTGATGACCGCCTTCGGCCGGAGCGCATACACGAAGGCGGCAGAGCCGGTCTCCTCGTCGCCGTGCTGCGTGGCCAGCAGGACGTCGACGCTGCCGATGCGGTTCGTGGGGCACACCAGCCCGTACTCCTGGTTCCAGGACAGGTCGCCGAGGTTGATGATGCGAAACCGCCCGAACGCCGTGACCGTTCCGACCGAATAGGCATCGTCGCTCGTCTCGTCCTTCATCGGCGTGAAACCGGCGCAGAGCGGATTGGGCGCTCCGCCGCCCTCGAGCGGCACGCTCAGCAGCGCGGCATTGGACGTGACGACGCGCACGTCGAGGCCGTCGACGGGGATCCGATCGCCGACCTTCACCTCGAGGTGGGCGCCGGCGCTGCGCGCCTGAAGGTAGGGGCGCACGAGCGCGTCGATCCGCTCACCGCGTTCGGACGTGGGCCCGTGATCCACGAACGTCCCGATCGGCATCCGGCCGGCCAGGTCGGGGACGCCGCCCACGTGATCGCCGTGATAGTGGGTGACCACGAGGTAGTCGATCCGCTGGATCCCGGCCTGCTTCGCGGCGGCGACGATGCGGCCGCCGTCGCGGCCGCCGAAGCCGGGGTACCCCGCGTCGACCAGCATCGACTGGCCCGATGGGGAGACGTAGAGGGTCGCCTGTCCGCCCTCGACGTCGATGAAATAGATGTCGAGCGTCTTATCTGCCTGCTGCGCTGCCGGCGGCGCGCCGCCGACCACGACGGCGAGCACGACGGCCAGCACCGCTGCCGTGAAAAGAAGCCGCACGGTGGAAGTATACAGAGACGCCTGCTAGCGCCGGTTTCGGAAGAACTGCTGCATGAGGGCGCGGCAGTCGGCTTCGAGGACGCCTCCGGTCACCGCGAACCGGTGGTTGAGCCCCGGCAGGTCGACGCCGCGCACCGTCGACAGGAGCGCGCCGGTCTTCGGCTCAGCGGTCCCATAGACCACTTCACGGACCCGCGCATGCACCAGCGCGCCGACGCACATCAGGCACGGCTCGACGGTGACGTACACGACCGCGTCGGTCAGACGGTAGTTGCCGATGGCGCGCGCCGCCTCGCGCAGCACGAGGATCTCGGCATGCGCGGTCGGGTCGACGGCCGCAATCGGCTGGTTGAAGGCGCGCGCCACGATCCGGCCCTCGCAGGCGATGACCGCGCCGATCGGCACCTCGCCCGCGGCAAGCCCCTGTCGCGCCTGGTCGAGCGCGGCCTGCATGAACGAGTCGTGCATTATCCAAGAAAGAACCGGTACGCGGGATTATCGGACTCGGGCGTATACGGGTAGCCCAGCGCATCGAGGAAGGCGTGGAACGCCGGCAGGTCGCACGCCTCCACCTCGAAGCCGGCGAGCACGCGTCCGAAATCGGCGCCGTGGTTCCGGTAATGGAACAGGCTGATGTTCCACCGGCCGCCGAGCGTCTCGAGGAACTGGAGCAGCGCGCCCGGCCGCTCGGGAAACTCGAACCGGCAGAGCCGCTCATCCCTGACGTGGCTGGAGTGTCCGCCGACCATGTGGCGCACGTGCAGCTTGGCCATCTCGTTGTCGGTGAGGTCGACCGTCTCATAGCCGGAGGCGTTGAGGCGCTCGGCCAGCGCCACGCCGTCCTGGCGCGACTCTGTGGCGACGCCGACGAAGATGTGCGCCTGCGCCCGTCCGCCCAGCCGGTAGTTGAACTCCGTGACCACGCGCCGTCCGATGGCCGCGCAGAACTCGCGGAAGGCGCCGGGCCGCTCGGGAATCGTGACGGCGAGCAGCGCCTCGCGCGCCTCGCCCACCTCGGCGCGCTCGGCCACGAAGCGCAGCCGATCGAAGTTCATGTTCGCGCCGCTCAGGACCGCGACGAGCGACTGGTCGCGCACCTGCTCGCGCTCGACCCACGCCTTCAGACCCGCCACGGCGAGCGCGCCGGCGGGCTCCATCACCGTCCGCGTGTCGTCGAAGACGTCCTTGATCGCGGCGCAGATTTCGTCGTTGCTGACGCGGACCACCTCGTCGACCGTCTGCTGCACGATCGGAAACGTCAGCTCCCCGACCTCGCGCACCGCCACGCCGTCGGCAAAGATGCCGACGTGAGCGAGGCGGACGCGGCGGCCGGCCTCGAGCGACTGGTACATGGCATCGGCCTCGAAGGGCTCGACGCCGATCACCTTGACATCGGGCCTGAGCACCTTCACGTACCCGGCAATGCCCGCGATGAGGCCGCCGCCGCCGACCGGCACGAAGACCGCCGAGAGACGATCCTGGCTATGGCTCAGAATCTCGGCGCCGATCGTGCCCTGCCCGGCAATCACGAGCGGGTCGTCGAACGGATGGATGAACGTCTGGCCCGTTTCGGCGGCGAGGCCGTCGCAGTGCGCCTTGGCGTCGGCATAGCTGTCGCCGGCGAGCACCACCCCGGCGCCCATCGCGCGCACCGCATCGACCTTGATCTGCGGGGTCGTCTGCGGCATCACGATCGTCGCCTTGATTCCCAATCGCCGCGCCGAGAAGGCGACGCCCTGCGAATGATTGCCGGCGCTCGCGGTGATGATGCCGCGTGCCCACTCCTCCTCGCGCAGGTGGGCGATCTTGTTGTAGGCGCCGCGCAGCTTGAAGCTGAAGACCGGCTGGAGATCCTCCCGCTTGAACAGCACCTCGTTCGAGAGCCGCCGCGAGAGCCGCGGCGCCACGTCGAGCGGCGTCTCGCGCGCCACGTCGTACACACGGCTCTTGAGGATGTTGTAGAGAAGCTCGTTCAGCATCGGTAGCTGGGTAGCTCGGTGGCTAGGTAGCCAAGTCTAAGCCTAACCCAACACCCCAGCTCCCCAGCTACCCAGCGACCGAGCTCCCCAACGCCGGAGAGCGGCGCGGCGTGACGCGACCGGCGGATGTCACGATCGAGGCGATGACCCGAACGACGGTCGTCCAGCTCAGAGGCCTGGTGACCACCTGCACGCGTCCCGCGCGGATCGCGCGGCAGATGGCGGCGGGATCGCGCTCGGCGTCGACGAGCGACCACGTGGCCCCGAGCTGCGGCAGCCGGTGCGCGTCGCTGTTGCCGACGAGCGGCTTGCCGTGCGCACGCGCCCACCGCACGGCGGGCAGATTGAAATTGAGCCCGGCGGCGTACATCGCGTTGTACTCCACCGCGTCGAACAGATCCGCGTGGCGGCTCAGGCGGCCGAACAGGCTGGACGGGGCGGGAAAGTACGGGTGGGGCGCGACCACGAGTCCCTCCTCGCGCTGCTTCAGGCGCGCGAGGTCGTCGAAGGATCTGACGTCCTCGGCGGCCGGTGAAAAGTTCAGGAGCAGTACGTGCCGCCCCTCGATCGTCCGCTCGATGCCCGGAATGAGGACGATGCCGCGCTCGGCGGCATACGACGCCAAGGGCGCAACGTCGAGCTGCCGGTCGTGGAGAGTCACGGCGAGCGCGTCGTAGCCGAGCGCCGCCGCCCGGTCGATCAGCTCACAGCTCGAATAGGGAATCGGGTCGAGGGGGTCGTCCGAGGTGTGGGCATGGAGATCGATCTTCAGCACGGCCGTCCTGGTCTCTTTCACAAGTCGCGCCGGGGCTGCGGCCCGGCACCGGCCGGCGGGACCCCCAACAGTTGAGTCTTGACTTCCTCATTGTCCCACAGCGCTGCCGGATCGGTGGAATGGACGATCCTCCCCCGGCTCATGACGTGCGCCCGGTCGGCCACTTTGACGGCAAAGGCGGCGTTCTGCTCCACCAGGAGGATCGAGGTCCCCTCCGCGCGGAGGCGGCGGATGATCGCGGCGACTTCGGCCACCAGCACCGGCGCGAGCCCCTCGGTCGGCTCGTCGAGCACGAGCAGGCGCGGCCGGGCCACCAGCGCGCGCGCAATCGCGAGCATCTGCTGCTCGCCGCCGCTCAGCTCGTCGCCGCGATGGCCGCCGCGCTCGGCCAGCCGCGGGAAGATCGACAGGACGCGATCGAGATCGCCCCGCGCGGCGATCGCGAGGTTCTCGCGAACCGTGAGCGAGGGAAAGATGCGGCGCCCCTGCGGCACGAGGCTCACGCCGAGCGCGTGAATGCGGTACGGCGGCAGCCGTGTGATATCGACGCCATCGACGATCACACGCCCGGCGCGCGCCGGCGTCAGGCCGACGAGCGATCGGCACAGCGTCGTCTTGCCGACGCCGTTGCGGCCGAGCACCGCCGTGACCGCGCCCTTCGCCGCGTCGAGGCTGACGCCCTGGAGCACGTGGCTCTCGCCGTAGTAGGTGTGCAGGTCGGTGACGGTCAGCACGCTACTCTCCCGCGCCAGATCCGAGGTAGATATCCTGCACGGCCCGGTTCGCGCTCACCTCGTCGCGGTGCCCCTGGACGAGCACGCGGCCCTGGTGCAGCACGGTGACACGCTCGGCGAACGCAAAGGCGACGTCCATGTCGTGCTCGATGAGCAGCACGGTAATGGACCTGTCGAGCCGCTCCAGCAGGTCGTGCATCGAGCGGCTCTCGCCCGCCGACAGGCCCGCCATCGGCTCGTCGAGCAGCAGCAGCCGCGGCTGCCCCGCCATCGAGAGCGCGACCTCGAGCTTCCGCTGGTCGCCGTACGAGAGGGTCTTCGCCGGCTCGTGCGCGAAGCGCGCGAGGCCGAACCGGTCCAGGAGTGCTGCCGCGCGCTCGTGCAGGTCCGAAAACGACGACAGGGCGCGGTGCATGACGAGCTTCCGCGCGTCGAGCGCCTCGCACGCAAGCAGCATGTTCTCGGTGACGGTGAGGCCCGGAAAGAGCTTCGTGATCTGAAACGTCCGCGCGATGCCGAGTGCGGCGCGCTGATGGGGAGCGAGGCGCGTGACGTCGGCGCCAAACAGCGCAATCCGGCCAGCGGTGGGCGGCAGCTCCCCGCTGATCAGATTGAACAGCGTCGTCTTGCCGGCGCCGTTCGGGCCGATGAGCGCGTGCCGCTCGGCCGCGCCAACCGTCAGGGTGACGGCATCGACCGCCCGCAGGCCGCCGAAATGGCGCGAAACGCCTTCGAGAACGAGGGCGGCAGCGGTCATTCGCAGCAGCCGTTACCCCGACGGACCACCGAGGCACCGAGGCACCGAGGACAATAAGAAAAAAGCTCTCGGTGCCTCTGTGCCTCGGTGGTACGTCGGGGCGACAAGCGCATCGATCAGGAGCCCGGCACGAAGCGGCGGGAGTAGAGCGGCTGCCGCAGGTACTCCGCCGGGTTGAACTTCCAGAACTGCGAGACCCGGGGAATCGTCGCGATCACGGTGTTCTGCATCTCCCCGTTCACGCGCTCCACGCGGCGGACGTAGATGTTCTGGATCGGATTGCCGTACTCGTCGAGCTCGACCGGTCCGCGCGGCAGTCCCGTCGGCTTTGCTGCCCTGAGTGCCTCGAGCAGCTTCGTGCGGTCCTCGACGCGGCCGCCGAGCGCCTCGATCGCCGCCAGCACCCATTTGCCGCCCGTGTACATGCTCTCGGCGTAGTAGCTCGCCATCTTGTTGTAGCGCCGGCGATAGGTCGACGCGAACCGGCGGTTGTCGGGCGTGTCCAGGGCGGCGCTGTACTGCAACGAGGTCACGGTCCCGATCGCCTCGTCGCCCATGAACGGCAACACCGACTCGTCGGTCGTCGTGCCCGAGCCGATGAGCGGCACGCGCCCCTTCAGCCCGTACTCGGCGTACTGCCGCATGAACTGCAGCGCCGTGCGCCCGAGGAAGAGCGCGTACACCGCATCGGCGTCGCGCGGAATCTGCGCGAGGTACGGCGCGAAGTCGTGCACCGAGATCGGCGTCCACGTCTTCTGGACGATGCGGCCGCCGTCGGCCTCGAAGGTCCGCTGGAAGCCGCCGACCGACTCCCAGCCGAACGCGTAGTCGAGCGCGATCGTCGCGATCGTGCGGTACCCGAGCGTCCGGTAGGCGTATTCGCCGAAGGCGTGGTTCGGCTGGCTGCTGGTCCAGCCGGTCCGGACGATCCATTTGCTGCGGCGGCGCTGCGTCAGGTCGTCGGACGACACCACCGGGAAGACCATCGGAATCTGCTGCGCGTCGACGTAGGGCGCAAGCGCGTACCCGCTCGAGGCGAGGAGCGTCCCTGCCATCAGATGGACGCGGTCCGACTCCACCAGCTTGCGCGCCTTCGTCAGCGTCACCGCCGGGATCGCCTCGTCGTCTTCGACGATGAGCTGGATCTGCCGGCCGCCGGCGCGGTAGCCGGCCTCGTCGAGCAGCAGCAGGAACCCATTCAGGATGTCGCGGCCGTTCTGCGCGAACGGGCCCGACAGCGGCACGATGAAGCCGATGCGGATCGGGCCGGCCGGCGCCTGCGCACGCAGCAGCGCGGCGGCACAAATGACGACGAGCGCGACGAGGGCCGGCCTGAGGCGTCTCATGTGGTGCGGCGTCCTCCCAGATTCCAGATCCCCTTCGGCGCGGCGAGGATCGCGACGATGTACACGATCCCGAGAATGAGCAGCCAGCGCGCCGTGTAGGCGCTCATGACGTTCTTGAGCAGCACGATCGCGCCCGCGCCGAGCAGCGGCCCGACCAGCGTGGCCGGTCCGCCGAGCGTCACCATCAGAAAGAGCTCGGAGGATGCCGTCAGGTCGAGGTAGGTCGGGCTGACGAAGCCGTTGTAGTACGCCCACATGACGCCCGCCACGCTCGCAAACGCACCCGCGATCACGAAGCTCAGATAGCAGTGGAGCCACGTGTTGAACCCCAGGCTCCGCATGCGTGCCTCGTTCTCGCGGATGCCGCGGAGCGCCAGGCCGAACGGCGAGCGCACCAGCACGCGCATCAGCGCCGCGCACAGCACGAAGACGAGCAGCGTCACATAGTAGAACGCCGCCGGGCCGGCGACCGGCAGCCCCGCGTGCGCCTCGAGGCTCGGGATGCCGGAGATCCCGTTGTCGCCGCCGGTCACGGGAATCCAGCGGTAGCTCAGCCCCCAGAGCACCATCCCGAGTGCGAGCGTGATCATCAGGAAGTAGACGTCGCGGACATGCGACACGATGAGGCCGAAGAGGGCGGCGAGCGCGGTGCCGACCGCGACGCCGGCGGCGACCGACGTCCAGAAGTCGGCCCTGTAGGTCGTCGACAGCACCGCCACGGCATAGGCGGCCGCGCCGAAAAAGGCGGCGTGGCCGAGCGACGGCAGTCCCGTGTAGCCGAGGAGGATGTCGAGGCTCATGGCCAGGATCGCGAGAATCACAATCTGCGTGAGCAGACCGATCCAGTACGAGCTGAGCACCAGCGGGCCGGCCGCCAGCACGACGGCGAGCGCGGCGAGGATCGCGTGGCGGGGCGTCACGCCCCGCCCTCCGTCACGCCCGGCCATACAGCCCCGTAGGTTTCAGCGCCAGCACGAGCATCATCGGCGCGAACAGCGTGAAGTAGGAGAGCTCGGGCACGAGCGCCTTGCCGAAGTTGTCGATCATGCCGACGACGACGCTGCCGACGAGCGCCCCCTTGAGGCTGCCCATTCCGCCCACGATGACGACGACGAAGGCGAGCGGCAGCAGGTCGAAATCGATCCCGGCGTAGCCGCCGAGAATCGGGCCGCCCATGACGCCGCCGAAGGCAGCCAGGCCGGCGCCGACGGCAAACACCGCGCCCGAGAGTCTCGTCACGTTGATCCCGATCGCCGAGGCCATCTCCGGATCGTCGACCGTGGCGCGGAGGCGCGCGCCGATGAGGGTCTTCTCGTTCACCAGCCAGAGCGCCGCGCCGACGAGCGCCGCCACCAGGATGACGAACAGCCGGTAGTACGGAAAGACCACCTCGCCCGCCTCCAGCGAGCCGCGCAGCCCGGCCGGGTACGGCAGCGTGAACGGGTCGCCGCCCCAGATCATGAGCGCCAGATCCCGGAACAGCAGCGCAAACCCCATCGTCATCATCATCTGCGCCAGCGGATCCGACGGGAAGCGGCGCAGGAAGACCCGCTGCATGACGAAGCCGACCGCCGCGACGACGACGACGGCCGTCACCGCGCCGAGCAGGAGGCTCCCGGTCCGCAGGATAACCGAGTAGGCGACGTACACGCCGAGCATGTAGAAGGAGCCGTGGGCGATGTTGACGATCTTCATCACCCCGAAGGCGAGCGTCAGGCCGCTGGCGATGAGGAACAGCAGCGCCGCGGAGAACAGGCCGTTGAGAGATTGGGTGATGAGGTAGGTCATTCCGTCAGTCGGCAGTATGCAGTAGGCGGTAGGCAGTAAAGCCTCAATTTCTAGGCCCCACTGCCTACTGCCTACTGCCTACTGCCTACTGCCTACTGCTACTGCCTACTGCCTAGGCGGCTGGATGCCGAGCACCTTGCCGAGCGCGTAGTAGGCGCACGGCTCGTCCATGTTGCCGCCGCCGATGCCGATGGCGCCAATCAGCTGGTTCTCGAGCACAATCGGCACGCCGCCCGGCACGAAATAGTACGAGAGGCCCTGGTCGCGGCCGAGATCGGTTCGGAACAGGCGCCCCTCGACGGTCGGGAAACGCTCGGCCACCGTGCGCGAGGTCGAGCGCGCGTAGAGCGCCGTCCTCGCCTTCATCAGGCCCGTCTCGACGCCGATCGGCACCACTCCGTCCATCACGTGCGCGTCGACGATGTCGCCGTTCGGCGCCAGGACGAAGATCGCGTAGTTGCCAGGCCCGCCCTGCTGGTTGCGGGCGAACTCGACGCACGCGTCGACGATCTGCCGCGCGACGGCCGAGCTGATCTGGTACTTGAAGAGCGTCCGCGCCGCGACGTCGTTGGAGACCACCGCCTTGGCGAGCGGCATCGGCGTCGCGCCCTGCGCGGCGGCCAGCGACGGCGCCAGCCACGCAACCGCCATGAGTGCTGCGAGTCTCTTCATCATGAATCTATCCTCCGTGCTCCAGAACAATCTTCATCCGCTGTCCGCCGCCGTCGGACCCGAGCATCCCGATCGCCGCCTTCAGCTCGCCGAGCGGCATCACGTTGCTGATGAGTGGATCGAGCCGCACCTGGCCCCGCTCGACCAGGCCGATCGCGCCCGGGTAGTCCTCGCTCTTGGCGACGCGCGCGTTGATGAGCGACAGCTCCTTGTAATACAGGTCGTAGAACGGCAGCGCGCCTTCCTTCGCCGTGATGATCCCGTACATCAGAATCCGCCCGCCCGGCCGGACCATCGTCACTGCCGAAGCGAGCTGCTGGACGACGCCGGTCGTCTCGATGACGACGTCGGGGCCGCGCCCTTCCGTCGCCTCCCGCACCATCCCCACCGCCTCGTCACCGCCCGGGATGGTGAGGTCGGCGCCGAGCGTGTCGGCCAGCCGGCGCTTGTCGGCGCTCCTGGTGACGCCGATGACCGTGGCGCCCCTCGCCTTCGCCAGCTGCACGTGGAGCTGGCCGGTGACGCCGAGGCCGAGCACCACGACGTACTCGCCCGGGAAGATGTCGATCCGCCGCTGCGCGTGGAGGCACGTGGTGAGCACCTGAATGATCGGCGCGGCGCGGCGATCGATTCCGTCGGGCAGGGGGAACACGTGGGTCGCGGGGGCGGCGAGGTACTCGGCAAAGCCGCCGTTGGCGTCGCGCCCGAGGAGCTGTCCGTTCGGGCAGAGATGCGTCTGCCCGATGCGGCAGTGGAAGCAGGCGCCGCAGTACAGCTCGGGATCGACGATGACGCGGTCGCCGGGGCGGAGCGCGCCCTCGCCGGCCTCGACGACCTCGCCGGCCATCTCATGGCCCATGATGCGCGGATAGCGGACGGGGATCGACCCGGTGAAGATCTTGTAGTCGGTGCCGCAGATGCCGCTGTGCGTGACGCGCACCAGCACGTCGCCGGCACCGCGGGCGGGCCGCGCCACCTCATCGAGCACCAGCTCGCCCGGCGCGGTCAGCACCATGGCCTTCATGAACGTACTTGGAGGGCCTCCGGGTTCACCGGGTTCCTCGGCGTCCCGCCCGTGAGCACCGCCGCCACCTCTTGCGCCGCCTTCGTCTGGAGCTCGACGAGCGACTCCTCGGAGTAGAAGCTGGTGTGCGGGGTGACGATCACGTTCGCCCGGCCGAAGAGCGGCGAGTCCGCCGGGGGCGGCTCCTGCGCCATCACGTCGAGCGCCGCGCCCGCGATCTGGCCGGCGTCGAGGGCCGCGGCGAGCGCCGCTTCGTCGACGATCGGCCCGCGCGCCGTGTTGACGAGGTACGCCGTCGGCTTCATCTGGCGGAACGCCTCGGCGTCGAAGAGATTCCGCGTCTCGGGCACGAGCGGGCTGTGAATCGACACGTAATCGGACGTCCTGAGCAGCGTCGGGAAATCGACGCTCTCCACGCCGGCGCGCGCGAAGACGTCGCGCCCGACGTAGGGGTCGTGCGCGATCACCGTGATACCGAACGCCTGCGCCTTCGGCGCGACCAGCTGCGGGATCCGTCCGAAGCCGACGAGCCCGAGGACGCTTCCGCGCAGACGGTGGATCGGCACGACGTTCGGCATCTTCCACGTGCCGCCGTGCACCTGCGCATTGACGAACGGAATCTTCCGGACCACGGCCAGGAGCAGCGCCATCGTGTGGTCGGAGACTTCGTCGATGCAGTAGTCGGGCACCTTCGTCACGACGATGCCCTTCTTCGTCGCCTCGGGGATGTCGACGTTGTCGACGCCGATGCCGAACCGCGAGATGACGCGGCACTTCGTGAGCTGCCGGATCATGTCGCCGGTGATCCTGGCGTAGGTCACGAGGATGGCGTCGGCGTCGCGCGCGAGGCGCAGGATCGCCTCGGGGGTCGGCTCGGGCGCGAGGTCGAGGGTGGCCCCGACCCGCGAGAGCACCTCGCGGGCCGGGTCGAGGTTCGGAAAAACTGAATCCGCGACGGCGACGTGAAACATAAGTAGGCAGTAGGCGGTAGGCAGTAGGCAGTAGGCGGTAGGCAGTAGGCAGTAGG
>CAZGLC010000167.1:0-11408 GCA_964526235.1 uncultured Bifidobacteriaceae bacterium | reverse complement strand
ACAACGTCTACGTCAACATCAAGTCGGAACGGCATTCCTTCTACCAGGCGCTCCTGTCGCTCGGCGACCGCCGGGTCGCGCCCGCGATCGAGGCGGCCGAGCGGAACGGCGCCAACTGGCGCGCCGCGGTCGCCGAGGCGGGCGTCGACGCCGGCTTCTTCGTCTTCCGGGATCGCTCGCACGACCGCGTGCTGCCGTGGGACATCATCGACGGCGGCATGAAGGCCGACTTCTTCCGCGCCGAGTTCGACAAGTCGCTCCGCGCAGAATCGACGCTTCCGCCCAAAAGGCAGAAGGAGAACGCGCGCCTGCTGCCGGTCCTCCAGTAGCGCGCAGGCTTCAGCCTGCGCGATCTTCACGTCGCCACCGCCGCTTTCTCCTCGTGCTCCGCGTAGGCCTCGAGAATCGCTTCACGAATGCGGTCCTGCGCGGTCGCGTCTCCAAGGGGCCGGAGCAGCGCAAAGCTGCGGCGCTCGCCGTTGACGACGTACTGGCGGGCGGGGAAGGTGACGTTGCGGCCGCCGCCGGTGCGGCGCTCCCAGATGGTGAAGCCAATCAGCTTCAGCCCTTCGAGCACGCCCTCGGTGAAGTGGAGCTCCGCATCGGCAAGCTTGCCGGGCGGGTTGTTGTTGTCCGACTGACTGATCTTGATGACCACGCTGTCCTCCGCCGCAGAGGATGGCAAGGGGGCGGCCAGGCAGCGCACGCGCGCCGCGCAGCCCGAAAGGGTTCAGCGGCAGTGGGTTACGCACACGCGCGAAACACGTGCCGGCATGGACGCGCGGCGCGTGTCAACGCGGGTTGTCAGCGGACGATCAGGACGTGCGCGATGGCCAGATCCTGCGAGTGGGTGAGCGTCAGCAACGATCTGGTGCCGCCCATCGCGGCAAGGCGCGTCTGGCTCGGACACGTCAGCCTCGAGACGACGAATCGGTACGCCGAAATCACCGTGCGCATGAAAGAAGCCGCGATGAAACTGGGCGAGCCGACCGGCGCGGGCCTGCCGATGCGGAAACCGGCGTGGCGCGACGACGCCGCGCTACTGACGTGGCTGTCGTCATTGTGATGGGTGAGGCAGGGTTCAGTGCCTCGTTGTCGGCGGTGCGTCGCTCGGTCGTGGGCGCGCACCGCCGTGGCGATTCCACAGCGTGTCCTCCCAGCCGTGGATCATGCCGTGGTCGCCGCAGAGCGGACACTGCCAGACAATGTATCCGGAGGCGCGGTCGAGTTGCGCGATGATGTCGCCTCGACACCGCCGACGGCCGGGACTGCGCCGGCAGGGCACATTCGTGTGCTCGTCGCCCTCCGGCAGGTGGTCCGTGACCCAGGCCACGACGGCGCCGAAGAAGACGGCCAGACTCACGACGCGCTCCGGGATCGCCTCCGGCAGATCACCCGTGTCCTCGTCGATGTAATGCCGCATGTCCACGACCCAGCCCGTTGGTTTCACCATGTGCTCACGCTGGAATGAGAGGGTCAGCCGCGTCGGCGTGGCTGGCCACGCGCATCGCGTGGCCGCGTGGTCACCAGACCGGCACGGGTCGCCAGTTCACGATTCGCGCAGCACCACGTCGTCACCCATGGGTACGGCTGGCCGTAAACCCAGAGTCGTCGCCGTGATGGAAGAAGAGGCGGCCGCGAAGCTGCTCTCCATCGAGGATCGCCCAGCCACGCCCCGAGATCCGATCACCTTCATCAGATCCCTCGAAGGAGAATTCGACGGCCGGCAAGCCCTCATGCTGGACCACCCGATAGTCGAGATCTCATCGAACCGCGGCTTGACAATCGTCGGGACGGCGTGACCGGACATGGTCGTGGCGTTCAGGGCCGCTGACGCGTTGACAGTATATACAAACACTTGCATAGTGGGTCGTGCCGGATAAGCCACTGGTCTGGCTCGGGAGCGCGCGCCGCGACATCCGCGCGTTTCCCGGCGATGCCCGGCGGCGTGGCGGGTTCCAGCTTCGACGGGTTCAGCACGGTCTCGATCCGGAGGACTGGAAGCCGATGACGAGCGTCGGGGCTGGCGTGCGAGAGATCCGGATTCAGACGGAGCTTGCACATCGCGTGTTCTATCTCGCCACGTTCGAAGAAGCGGTGTACGTCCTGCATGCCTTCGAGAAGCGGACGCGGAAGACACCGCCCCATGACGTGAAGCTGGCGCGCGATCGCTACCGCGCGCTGTTCAAGAAGCGAGCTGATGATGCCAAGAACAAATAACCTGAAGGTCACGCCCTCGACCGGCAATGTGTTTCGCGATCTCGGGTTCTCCGCCGAGGAGGCCGAGCACCTGCTGATCCGCGCCGATTTGCTGATCCAGCTTCAGAAAGCCATCGCCTCCCGCGGGCTGACGCAGGCGAAGGCTGCCAAGATCCTGCGTGTCACGCAGCCTCGTGTGAGCGACGTGTTGCGAGGACGAATCGATCTCTTCAGCACGGACAGCTTGATTGACATGCTGGCGCGCCTTGGCGTGCACGTGCGCTTTGTGCTGAAGTCTTCGCGCCGTCGACTGAAAGTGGCCTGACGGCGTCGGGTTCGCCGGTTGTGATCGCCGGACAGTGGCGCGATCGACGCCGAATCGGTCGCTGCCGGAGCACCATCGTGTCCGCGTGTGTCGCACGCGCCGCAAGTTGCGAGTATTGCGACAGGGTCATAACAGGATCACTCCTGGCGCGGGGTGCTCGCGTTTCTTGTATTCCTCGATGTTCGATGCGGGGGCGGCGCGCCGTGTGGGTCGAAGGGCCTGAGCGGCGGCGGGTTACGCGTCGGTCCGAAACGCGTGCTGGGCGAGGCGTTCAGCGGGTGTGACGCGGGTTGTCAGCGGACGATCAGGACGTGCGCGATGGCCAGATCCTGCGAGTGGGTGAGCGTCAGCAACGATCTGGTGCCGCCCATCGCGGCGAGGCGCGCCGCCGCGCCCTCATGGAAGCGGAGCTGGGGCGGGCCGCCACGGCGCACTACTTCGATGCCGCGCCAGAACACGCCGCGCGAGTGGCCGGTGCCGAGCGCCTTCATGGCCGCTTCCTTCGCGGCAAACCGCGCGGCAAACGAGGAGGCGAAGTCGCGCTTGCCGCGGCAATAGGCGATCTCCCCGTCGGTGAACACCCGGTGGACGAACCGGTCGCCATAGCGCTCGATGGCGGCGGCGATGCGCGCAATCTCGGTCGCGTCCAGGCCGGTCCCTATAATCTCCATGGTTGGTGGTTGGTGGTTGGTGGTTGGTAGTCATCCTACATGACGTTGCCGCCCGTTCCCGAGCCGTTCTACTGGACGTCCTCCCCGTGCGGCGTCGTGCTCCGCTGCCGGACGCTCGACGCGGTGGCATCGCACGTCTTCACCACGCGTGCACTGGCGTTGTCGTCCGCTGAGGACTGGCGGCGCGTCGCGGAGGCCGTCGGCGCCGAACGCGTCGCGACACTCGAGCAGGTCCACGGCCGCGACGTTGTCGCGATCACACGCGAGACACGTCAGCCGGCCGAACGGCCGCGCGCGGACGCGCTCGTGTCGAACGACCCGCGGGTCGCCGTGGCGGTGCGCGCGGCCGACTGCGTGCCGCTGCTCATCGCCGACACGGCAACCGGCGCGGTGGCGGCGGTACACGCGGGCTGGCGGGGGACGGCAGCGGGTGTGGCGGCGGCCGCCGTCGATGCGCTGCGGCGCAGCTGTGGTGCGAAACCCCGGAGCCTCGTCGTCGCCATCGGCCCCAGCATCGGCGCGTGCTGCTACCGCGTGGGACAGGATGTCAGAGATGCCTTCGCCGCCGCCGGTCACGCGGAGCCGGGGCGGTGGTTCGTGAGGCGGGATCCGGGATCGGGGATTCGGGATCCGAAGGGACTCTTTCTCGACCTGGCGGCTGCCAATCGCGATCAGCTGATCCTCGCGGGCGTGCCGGAGACGCAGATTCACGCATCCGGCCTGTGCACGGCCATGCACCTCGACGTGCTGACGTCGTATCGCGCGGAAAAGGAGCAAGCCGGGCGAATCGCCGCCGCCATTCGCGCTCCGGGCTACAATCCGCGCGTATGAGAACACTGCGATGTGTGGCGGCGATGGTCATGGCGGGGACGGCAGTCCTGTCGGCGCAGCAGCAGGTGGAGTGGCGCAGCTACAGCGCCGATCCCGGCAGCACGAAGTACGCGCCCATCGATCAGATCAACGCGTCGAACGTGGCGACGCTGAGGGTGGCGTGGCGGCGTCCGGCCGTCGATGCCTCGGTCACGAAGCTCGATCCCTCGCTGACGTTCTCCAACAACTTCCGCGCCACGCCGCTGATGATCGGCGGCGTCCTCTATAGCCCGAACGGCGTGGGGCTCGTCGAGGCGTTTCACCCGGCCACCGGACGCACGATCTGGGTGCAGCCGCCGACGGGCGGCGCCGAGGGGCTGCGGGGCGACAGCACGCGCGGCCTCGCGTATTGGCGCGACGCGGCGGAGGAGCGCCTCTTCGTCCAGCGCGGCGAGACGCTCATGGCGCTCGATCCGAGGACCGGACGTCCGCACGCGAGCTTCGGCACCGGCGGCAGCGTGAGCCTCCGGTACGGGACCGGACCGGAGCCGTTCCGGTGGACCGGTGCCCCGCAGGTGTGCCGCGACGTCGTCATCATCGGGTCGTCGATGAGCGATTCGCCGCCCAACAAGGAGGGCACCCCCGGTGACGTGCGTGCCTACGACGTGCGCACCGGCCGCCTGCGCTGGACGTTCCACGTCGTTCCGCGCCAGGGCGAGTTCGGCATCGAGACGTGGCAAGACGACTCCTGGGCGTACACGGGCGCTGCGAACCTCTGGTCGCTCGTGAGCGTCGACGAGCAGCTCGGCTACGCGTACCTCCCGCTAACGAGCGCCACCAGCGACATGTACGGCGGCCATCGCCGCGGCGACAACCTGTTCAGCAGCACGCTCGTGGCCGTGAACTGCCAGAACGGCACGCGCGTCTGGCATCAGCAGCTCGTCCACCACGATCTGTGGGATTACGACAATCCGGCGGCGCCGGTGCTGGCCGACATCACCGTCGACGGCCGCCGGATTCCGGCGGTCGTGCAGGTGACCAAGCAGGCGTTCGCGTTCGTCTTCGACCGCACGAACGGGCAGCCGGTCTGGCCGATCGAGGAGCGCCCGGTGCCGCGCTCGACGACCCCCGGGGAGCAGGCGGCCGCGACGCAGCCGTTTCCCACGAAGCCGCCCGCGTTCGACCGCCAGGGTGTGACGGTCGACGATCTCATCGACTTCACGCCCGAGCTGCGCGCCGCAGCGCTGGCGATCGTCGAGAACTACGTGATCGGTCCGCTGTTCACGCCGCCGTCGCTCAAGACCGCCGCCGGCACGAAAGGGACGATCCAGCTGCCCGGCTCGGTCGGCGGCGCCGACTGGCAGGGCGCGGCATTCGACCCGGTCACCGGCATGCTGTACGTGCCGTCGATCGCGGCGCCGTTCGTCGCCGATCTGGTGCCCGGCAACCCGACGCAGACCAACCTCACCTTCACGCGCGGCACGCGGGAATTTCCGCCGTCGGTCCTGGGGCTGCCGCTGCTCAAGCCGCCGTACGGCCGCATCACCGCCATCGATCTGAACAAGGGAGAGATTGCCTGGAGCGTGGCCAATGGCAACGGCCCCCGGGATCATCCGCTGCTCGAGCACCTCAACCTGCCGCCCCTCGGGAATCCGGGACGCAGTGCGCCGCTCCTCACGCGGTCGATCCTGTTCGTCGGCGAGGGCGATCCGATCATGGTGGCGCGCGAGCGCGTACCGGCGAGCCTGCCGCTCGCGCTGGCGCCGAGCGCCGGCGACCGGAAGTTCCGCGCCTGGGACAAGGCGACGGGGAAGATGCTGTGGGAGACCGATCTGCCGGCGGGGACGACGGGCGCGCCGATGACCTACGTCTACGACGGCAAGCAGTACGTGGTCGTCGCGATCGGATCGCGGGAGCACCCGGCCGAATTCGTGGCGTTCAGCCTGCCGTAGCGTCAGATCTCGTTCGCGCTGACGACGACGGCGAACGGTACGCCAATCGCTTCGAAGTGGCGTTGTCCGCAGCGCACCTTGTCTGCCTCGGTCGTTCGCAGTTTCAGGAAGTCCTTCGTGCTCTTCGTCTCACGAACGAGGTACAGCGCACTTCCATCGTGTTTCAGGATCGCCCAGTCGGGATTGTAGGCGCCGACGGGCGTGTCGACGACGAACCAGCGCGGCAACTTGACGAACAACCTGATGTCCTCGCGCTCGTCAAGCCGCTGCGCGAACTCCCGTTCCACTTCCGATTCGTAGACGACATGGTCGTAGACTGATTTCTTGACCTCGAGTGCCGACAGGTAGTCGATGAGCTCCTCGCTCTCGAACAGCACCATCTCCCATAGGGCGTTGGGTCCATCTTGGATGCGTTCGTACTTGATGCCATCGACCAGAAGGCGGTGTAGTTCATACTTCAACACGCCGGCCACTGCATCCATGAAACGCTGCGGATTCACGAGAAATTCACGAAGCCTGCCTGAGCCTTTCAGAATGCGCACGAGCGTGGCACGCGTCAGCTCGGTTTCATTCTGCAGGTACGCAAGAATGTCCGGCAGCGGTCCATGATAAACGGCGCGCTCCTCCGATACGGCGAGGGCGTGGGCGGAAACCCCACTTTTTCTCACCGCGACTTGCCCTGTCGACACGACGATCGTGGGAATCTCGGTGGCCGGCATCGTCTGGATCGCCTGGATGGCGCGGCCTACGAGCATGTCCGTAGAGAATTCCACGCGGTCGACGAAGAAGAGCGTGAGCACCTTGATGCCGCGCCCCCGATTTCCGCTCGTAATCACTGTTAAGGGATATATACAACTAAAAATAACTTATAAGTGATATAATGACGCATGGTCAAGCGTAGTCAATCACTTAAAAGTGATAATATAGTCGTAGTATCATCTAAAAGTGATACCAGCCAAGGAATTCATGAGCGATTGCGTCTCAGCCGGCTCGACCGCCATCTGACGCAAGAGGAACTTGCCCGCAAACTCGGCGTTCGTCAACGCCAGATATCGGATCTCGAGCGCGCCACGGTCGATCCGCGGCTGTCGACCATTCAGAACGTGGCGCGCGCGCTTGATCTCGAACTCATGCTCATCCCCCGGCCGCTCATCGCCGCAGTCGAGAGCCTACAGCGCGGCGGTCTCAACTCGCCCGGGACCCCGATGTATGCCCTCGGCGACGATGAGGACGAGACGGAGCTGCGATGACGGTTCCTGCGGCCCCGGCGCCTCGCGGCGATGTTCAGACGCTCGACGTGCGTCTGGGGCAGACCGTCGTCGGCGCGCTCACGCATCTCGGCAACGAGGCCGTGATCTTCACATTCGATCGCTCCTATGTCGACGCCGGCGAGGCGCGTCCGACGCTCAGCCTTGGATTGAAGGCCGCGGACGGCGGTCTCGTCGAACAAACACGACCCACGCGCGTCCGGCTCCCCCCCGTTTTCTCCAACCTGCTGCCGGAGGCGCACCTTCGCGAGTATCTGGCCGCACGCGGCGGAATCCATCCAGATCGCGAATTCTTTCTGATCTGGCTGCTGGGTGCAGACCTGCCAGGGGCACTCGAGGTCCGGGCACGCGACGGAACCGCGCCCGCCACGATCGCAGACCGTGAGGGTGCCGCTCGTGACCGCCACGAGGAGCCGCCCCTGCGCTTCTCACTGGCGGGAGTGCAGCTGAAGTTCTCGGCCGTGATGAAAGCGTCGGCGGGGCTCACATTGCCGGTGAGCGGCATTGGCGGCGACTGGATCGTCAAGCTGCCATCACTCCGGTTCGACGCGGTACCCGAGAACGAATACGCCATGATGACGCTCGCCCGGGCGGTCGGCATCGAGGTTCCGGACGTTCGTCTTGTGGCGGCCGGCGATATCGGCGGGCTGCCGAAGGATCTGCCTGAAGTCTTCGGTCAGGCACTGGCCGTGCGCCGGTTCGATCGGCCTGGCGCCGGCGAGCGTGTGCACATCGAGGATTTCGCCCAGGTCTTCGGCGTCTATCCGGAGCAGAAGTACCGCCGCGCCAGCTACGGCAGCCTGGCTCGCGTCCTCTGGCTCGAGACGGGAGAGGAGGGGGTGGCGGAATACACGCGACGCCTGGTCTTCAATGTCCTGATCGGGAACGCAGACGCGCACCTGAAGAACTGGTCGCTGATCTATCCCGACGGCCGCACGCCCAGGCTGGCGCCGGCCTACGATTTGGTCGGAACGATTTCGTACATTCCCGGCGACCGCCTGGCCCTGTCTCTTGGTGACACGAAGGACTTCGCACAGGTCGATCTGGATCGGTTCCGCCGACTGGCGGAGAAGGGCGGACTTCCGGTCCGGCTCGTCATGCAAACGGCGCGCGAGACGGCCGCGAGGGTGCGCGACCTGTGGCCCGCGCACGAGCCGATCCGGGCGCTGCCGGATCGCATGCGCAAGAGTCTCGAGGCGCACATGGCGACGGTTCCCCTCTGAGCAGGGGCCGTATCCGCTCAGGCCAGGTGCCAGCGAATCGTAAAGAGAGTGTCGCGCTCGACCCGTGCGGTGAGCCGGCGGCCGATGTCGTCGAGCATGGCGTCCTTCTGGCGCTCCAGCTCACGGCTCGCCTGGTCGAAGGCCCGCCAGGCCTCGTCGCGGCGCGATTCGAGCCGCTTCGCCTCGCGCTGCATTTCGAGCTTGTCGGGCAGGCTCGGCGCAAACCGCGCCGCTTTTCGCAGCTCCTTCAGGCGATCGTCCAGTTCCTCCAGTTCGGATTTCAGGGCGTCCCTGCGGTCGCCCGTCCAGCGATCCAGTTTCTCGATCTCGGCGTCGAACCAGCGCCCGTTCCGCTGATTCAGGTCGTCGAGAAACGGCCGCTCGGCATCGGCCAGCGCTTTCCCAAGACGGTCGTCATCGGCGCCCGTCGATACTTCCGTTCGCGAAACCGAAGTCCCGGGAAGGTCGAACAATCGCCGGGACTGCGGCATCGAGCTGGCGCCCATCGTCGGAGCGGGCGACAAAGACCAGTGCGTCCTCGGCCTCGAGCGCGGTCATCGTGAGCCGTGCGCAGCGGAGCCAGCCGCTGGTTCCGATGAACGGCTGAAGGATTGCGATGTTCTTCCCGGATCCTGTGTACTGAAAGGTCACGTCAGCCGCGGCCGGCATCGCGAGCGCCTTCGCGCGGTCGATGAGACGCTGCGCGAGCGGGTGTCCGACGCGATAGAGGTTCGCCTCCTCGGCGGCCTTCGCCATCCGGTGCGGTCCGGGGTGAATTATTTCGCCCGCGAACGGGTTTCTCAGCAGTCGAAAGCTGAAGGCCCCGTCCTCATCGAAGACAGCGTCCTCGCGGAGCAGGTGGCTTGTAGACGTTCCGCAGGCGATGCGCCTCGTCGATGACGACCAGGTCCCACGGAGTCTGTCTGATGTACGCCTCCTTCGATCTCGCGAACTGATACGAGCACAGGACGATGCCCGGCGCCTCGAACGGGTTCAGATTACCGCGGCGGATCGCGTCGTTGAAGGTGCGTGCTTCCAGGATGACGGAGGGCAGGTGAAACTTGTCGGCGAGCTCCTGGCTCCATTGCTTGCGGAGATTCGCCGGCAAGATCGCCAGCAGCCGGCGCTTCCGCTCGGCCCACTTCTGCGAGAGCAGCAGGCCCGCTTCGATCGTCTTCCCGAGGCCAACCTCGTCGGCGAGAATGGCGCCGCGGGAAAAAGGCGAGCGGAATGCGAACAGCGCGGCTTCGATCTGATGGGGGTTGAGATCCACCTGCGCCTGCGCATCTGCCAGGGCCGAGGCGAGCTTTTCAACGCTGTCCGACGGCGACCGCCGCGTGAGCTCGCTGGCAAAGAGCTTCGCGTGGTAATCGGTCAGCTCCACTTTGACATCTGTCTCTTGAATCTTGATTTACGGCTGGCCGGCCGCCTCGTCCATCGCCTCGTTGGCGAGGCGATCGGCGTCCGTGTTCTGCTCGCGCGGCACGTGCTCGAACCGCACGTCGCCGATCTGCGCCGCGAGGCGCCGCGCCTCGGCGGAGAGCGGCTGCAGCCCCGGGTGCTTGACGCGATACTCGCCCTGCATCTGCTTGACGAGCAGCAGTGAGTCCGATCGCACGTGCAGCCGGCTCACGCCGTGCGCGGCGGCCCACGCGAGCGCGGCGATGAGGCCGCGATACTCCGCGACGTTGTTGGTCGCGACGCCGAGCGCTTCCTTCAACTCGACGACGGTCCCGTCATCCTCCTGGATGTGGACGCCATAGCCGGCCGGCCCGGGATTGCCGCGCGCGCCGCCGTCGATGTGGGCGACGGCCGATCGGCCGGTGCCTGATCCAAACAGCGAGGGCTGACTCACGGCGCGGGCGTCGCCGCGGTGCTGGCGGCAGCCGGCGGGGGAGGCGCGTAATACAGAATCCGCTGGCAGCTTTCGCACTGGATGATCGCGTCGTTCTGCCGGATCTGCTGAAACACGTGCGGTCGGAGCCGGACGTGGCATACCGAGCAGAGGCCGTCTGTGGTGGCCGCGCAGATGGCGATCCCTTTGCGCGCCTTCGCGACCTGGTCGTAGAGCGCGATGAGGCGGGTCTCCAGCTGCGCGAGGAGCCCGGCGCGCGCGGCCGTGGCGGCGTCGAGGGCGCGCTCGGTGTCGGTCAGCTCGCGCGCGAGCGCCGTCTTCTCGGCGTCGACCTGCTTCTGCTCGGACGCGAGCGCGGCCTCCCCCTGCTTGATGTCAACGCCGATCTGATCGGCCTCGAGCATCCGCTCGAGCTCCTTTTCCTCGACGGCGCCGAGCTCGGACTGCGCGGTGGCGATTTCGTGCTGGAGGGCCTGGTATTCGCGGTTGGTTTTGACGTCGACGAGCTGGTCCTTGAATTTCGTGACGCGCGCCTGGAAGACCGCGGCGTCCTTCTCCAGGGCGCGGCGCGCGTCGATGCACTCCTTGAGGCGCTGGCGGGCGCTCTCGACGCGCTCTCTCGCCTCGCTGAGGCGCGCGTCGGCCTCGGCGAGGCGCTGAGGGTGCGCCGCCACCCGGCGGCGCGCCTCCTCAAGGGTGGTGTCCAGCTGCTGCAGCCGTACGAGTCGTTCCAGATCCGGAGACATGCGTATGAGTGGGCCCGCCAGGATTCGAACCTGGGACCAACCGATTATGAGCCGGCCGCTCTCACCGCTGAGCTACGGGCCCGTGGAACGTTCGCCGCAAGTGCAAAGTTCAAAGTGCAAAGTCAAAAGGAAGTTCCGAAGTAGCACTTGTTACGTCCGTCCCTCCAAAAACGCTCTAAGCTTACGCGACCGCGACGGGTGGCGCAGCTTCCGGAGCGCCTTCGCCTCGATCTGGCGTATCCGCTCGCGGGTGACGGCAAAGTTCTGGCCCACCTCTTCGAGCGTGTGCTCGCTGCCGTCGCCCACGCCGAACCGCATCTTGATCACCTTCTCCTCGCGCGGCGTCAGCGTCTTGAGCA
>CAZGLC010000166.1:7184-11473 GCA_964526235.1 uncultured Bifidobacteriaceae bacterium | reverse complement strand
GTCGTCTTCTTCTATGCCGCGATAGGGGCGGGCACGCAGCCGCAGGACTTTCGGCTTATTCCGATTGATGGCCGCAAGCACGCCCCCGACGCCGCGAAGGACTGGACCGACTATGGGCGCGCGGTCGGCTACTGGGAAGGAGACACGCTGGTGGTCGATTCGGTCGGATTCAACGACCTCACGTGGCTGGCGCGAGGCGGGTACATTCACTCCGATCAGATGCGCGTGCTCGAACGGTTCCGGCGCGACGGCAACGTGCTCCACTATCAGGTGACGGTGGAGGATCCGGTCATGCTGCTGGAGCCGTGGGTGATGAATCCTCGCCAGATGCGGCTGAACACCGACCCGAACGTCTACATCCCCGAAGGCTCGCCGTGCAAGGATGTCGACTCGGAGCACATGATGCTGAAGGTCCGCCACTGAATCCGGCGCTCGAGCCCCTTTTTGCGCCACCCCGCGCGGGCCGGATGAGGAACACGCTCCTCCGGTCCGCAGCGAGCGCACGTCTCGTCGTTTCCTAGGCCATCCGGTCGTGCCCGGCCACGCGCTCGATATCGCGTGTCGCGGTGCGCGCGTGCCGATTTTTCGGCTTGACACGCGGGCCGCTGCTGGTTTATCAAGCTTCTCCGTAGGATCCAGGATCCCAACGCCCAACGCCGGAACCGAGAGGGAGGCGCCCGATGCGACTGTTGAGATCGCGGTATCCGACCCCCGGCGCCTTCCTCCTCGCGATACTCCTGGTGCTGCCCGCTCCCGGATATGCCCAGGAGGCGACAATTGCCGGCACCATCACCGATTCGACCGGCGGCGTGCTACCCGGCGTCACGGTGACCGCCACGCACACGGCCTCGGGCAACACCTTCACGACCGTCACGGACGAGGGCGGGACATACCGCATGCCGGTGCGAACCGGCACCTACACGCTCGTGCTCGAGCTGTCCGGATTTGCGACCCTCACCCGCATGATGACGTTGCTCGTCGGCCAGCAGGCGCAGGTGGATCTTCAGATGTCGCCCTCCGGCGTCCAGGAGTCGGTCATCGTCACCGGCGAGGCGCCGCTCCTCAACACGCGAGATTCCGGCCTTGCGGCGAACATCGATCCGCGGCAGATGCAGGAGCTTCCGGTACAGGGCCGGAACTGGCAGAGCCTCGTCCTGCTCGCCGCCGGATCGCGGGCAAACGCCATTGGTGAGAACGTGCCGGTTGACCGGGCGCCCGGGGCGTACGTGGGCTATCAGCTCAACGTCGACGGCCAGCAGGTCACGCAGATGATCGTGCCGAGCACGTTCGGCAACCCGAAGTACAGCCGTGATGCGATCGCCGAATTTCAGTTCGTGGCGAACCGCTTCGACGCGACACAGGGGCGCTCCCTGGGCGTGCAGGTGAACGCGATCACGAAATCGGGGACGAACACGTTTGCGGGAACAGCCGCCGGCTATTTCCGTGACGACCGCTTTAATGCCGCCGACCACATCGCGCGGCGCGTGCTGCCGTACTCCAATACGCAGGCGAGCGGGACGCTCGGCGGGCCAATCCGGCGCGACCGCGTCCACTTCTTCGGCAACTACGAATACGAGCGCGAGCCGCAGACGCTCGTGTACCAGACCCCATACCCAAGCTTCAATACGGATCTGCAAGCCACGCGCCGCGAACACCTCGGCGGCGGCCGCGTGGACATGGAGTTTTCGGGCAGGCTGCGGCTGGCCGTGCGCGGCAACTTCTCCGAGTACCTCAATCCCACAGGTGTCGGGGTCGTTGCCGTGGTCGGCGCCACGCTCACGCCATCGGCGGCTACGACGGTCCAGCGCATCTCCCGCCAGGCGTTCGGAACGCTTACGCAGGTCGTGAGCAATCGCACGGTCAACGAGGTGAAGGCGGGGTTTGCCCGGTACGGGTGGAACTTCATGCCCAACTCGCGGAATGGCAGCACGCCCGGCACCCCGAGGGTGTTCGTGCGCGGGCTGACGATTGGCCAGGGCAACCAGTTCTCCCCGCAGGAATTCATCCAGGACCTTTATTCGATCCGCGACGATCTGACGCTGTCGTTCACGTGGCGCGGCCGCCACGACTTGCGGACGGGCGGCGAGTACCTCTTCTACGACTTCCAGAACTATTTCTGCAATCTCTGCAACGGCCATCTGGAGGCCAACATTGCCCCGCCACCCGCGAATCTCGAGGCGCTGTTTCCGAGCATGCAGGATGCGTCGACGTGGAACCTGCGCGCCCTCTCGCCGATTGCCGTCCTCTACCGCGTAGGGATCGGCAAGTTCGACTTTCCGTTCCGCCGATCCGAGGTGGCCGGTTGGGCGCAGGACGATTGGGCGATCACGTCGCGTCTGACGCTCAATCTCGGCGTACGGTACGACTTTCCGATCAACGCGTTCGCCAACAACCTGGGGGTCGGCCCGCTCGTTCCGCCGAACCGGCCGAATGACAAGGACAACATCGCGCCGCGGCTCGGGTTTACCGGCACGCTGAATGACCGGACGGTCGTTCGCGGCGGGTTCGGCCGGTTCTTCAGCCAGACCGCCACGACGTTCTTCGCTCAGATCTATCAACAGTCGGTGGTGGTCGAATTCTTCAATGACGGCCGGCCCGATTTCGCGTCTAATCCGTTCAGCGGGCCGCCGCCAACCTACGACGAGGCCATCGCGCTGCTGTGCCCGGCCGACAACCCGCTACGTACGGGATGTACACGGCCGTCGATTACGACGGGCATCCGCGACGCATCGGGCGAGATTCCTTACAGCTACCAGGGCTCGTTCGGTGTGCAGCGGCAGCTCGGGGCAACGATGGCGGTGACCGCCGATTACGTCTACAACGCCGCCAAGAGGGAGCTGACGGGGAGGAACTTCAATCTCGCCTACAACCCCGCGACCGGGACCAACTATCCGTTCTCCGATATTCTGCGGCGTCCGTTTCCCCACTGGGGGGCCATCAACATGGACTCGAACATCGGACGGTCCCAGATGCACGCGTTGGAGACGTCGTTCACGAAGCGGTTCAGCAACCGGTGGCAGGCCGCCGCGACGTATGCGCTCTCAGGCTTCTGGGATGAAGTCGAGCCGCCCGCGGTCGGCTTTCCGCTCACACCAGACATGGGTGCCGAGCGTGCACTGGCGGCAACCGACCAGCGGCATCGGGCCGTGGTCAACGGCATTTGGGAGGTCGGGCGCGGGCTGCAGTTGAGCGGCCTGTACTTCTTCGGCTCCGGCCAGCGTTTCACCACGACCTGGGGTCCCGACCTGCGCATTCAGGGGATCAGCGGCGTCAGCCGCCTGCGTCCGAATGGCACGCTCGTCCCGCGCAACAACCTGGTCGGCAAGTCGATCCACCGCGTGGACATGCGGATCCAGCAGGAACTGCGGATCGGCGGGCGAAGGGCGATCCAGGGGATTCTCGAGCTGTACAACATGTTCAACCACGCGAACTTCGGCGCCTACACGACGCAGGAAAGCAGCGTACGCTACGGCCAGCCCGATCCGAGCCCGAATGTCGCGTACGCGCCACGAACGCTTCAACTCGGATTCCGCGTGCTGTTCTGACGACCGAGAGGATCACGATGTCGGCGTTCCGCGTGTCCTGGAATCGGTTCGGTGCCGCATTGGCGCTCACGTTCCTGCTCGGTGCCGCTTTGGCGTGGTGGGTGATGACCGGGGTCGATCCCACGCCCGCCGCGGGACAGACGCTGCCGCGCACCAGCGACGGCAAGCCGGACCTATCGGGCATCTGGCAAGTGCTGAATACCGCCGCGTGGGATCTGGAGGACCATGGCGCAGCTCGCGGCGTTCCCGCCGGCCAGACGGTTGTCGACGGAAACGAGATTCCCTATCGTCCCGAGGCGCTGGCGAGGAAACAGGAGAACTACAAGAACCGCGCAACCGCGGATCCGGAAGCCAGGTGCACGCTGCCCGGCGTGCCGCGCGCCACCTACATGCCGTTTCCATTTCAGATCGTGCAGACGCCCGGGCAGATCACGTTCCTGCACGAGTACAGACACGCCGTGCGCCGCATCTACATGAACAGCCCGCACCTCGAGGGGCCGCTCGAGTTCTGGATGGGAGATTCGCGCGGACGCTGGGACGGCGACACGTTGGTCGTCGACACCATCCACTTCAATGCCGACACATGGCTCGACCGTGCGGGCAATTTTCACAGTGAAGAGCTGCACGTCGTCGAACGCTTCACGCCAAGAGGACCAGATCACCTCGACTACGAGGCCACGATCGAAGATCCCGAAGTGTTCACGAGACCATGGACCATCCGGATGCCGCTGCACCGCCGGCTGG
>CAZGLC010000166.1:0-7174 GCA_964526235.1 uncultured Bifidobacteriaceae bacterium | reverse complement strand
GCACCGACTGCTGGACATGAACGGCCGCGAGCTCGAATAAGAGTGCTTTACCTTCGATGAGGACGAGGCCATCCAGGCGGCAACCCTGACGTCATCCGCGCAGCGATGAACCATCCATGAAGGGGGATCACGGCATGAGACGCGGCCTCCTCGTCGTCGCCATCGGTGCGTTGCTCGCAACCGCGTTCTTGATGATCGATAGCCGCGCGGGGGCGCCGCCGCCGTCCGGCCCGGGCAACGCAGCCGCTGCGCAGGCGGCGATCGCTCCAGGGTGGAGGCCACCGCAGACGCCAGATGGTCGTCCAGACCTCCAGGGTTACTGGGATGCGCTTGAATACGTCGACGGCCGCCGCCGGGCGACGCCGTTCGCCCTCGATGTGCAGGCGAACGCCAAGAACGCATGGTGGAACGAGCATCCCAGTCTGGTCGTCGATCCGGCCGACGGCAAGATCCCGTATCAGGAGTGGGCGGCGAGGACGCGGCATGAGCTGGTCAGCACCGACTTCATCGAGTACATCGGCGGGGTCGACCCACACGTCAAATGCTTCCGGAATGCGCCGCCGCGCCAGATTTACGCCCCCGGCGGCGTACAGATTCTCCAAACTCCGGGGCAGGTCGTGATCGTCCACGAGTGGGATGCCAATTACCGGGTGATCCCGACGGACGGCCGCCCCCACATCGGCAAACGCTTCGCGCTATATGTCGGCGATTCGCGCGGCCGGTGGGAAGGCGACACGCTGGTGGTCGACACGACGAACCTCAACGGGAATGCGTGGCTCAGCGCGAACGGCGATTTCACCAGTCCCGACCTGCGGCTGGTCGAGCGGTTCACGATGATCGAATCGGACCGCATCCACTACCAGGTGACGCTCGATGCGCCGAGCATGTACTCACGGCCGTGGACGATGGCGTTCCGTCTCATCCGCTTGAAGGATCCTGGCTACCAGCACATCGAGTTCGCCTGCCGCGAAGGCGAAAAGAGCCTGCAGAACATTCAGGACGCGCACCCCGGCGCGCAGCACGGCCGGGTCTTCATCAAGTAACTGCGGAGGTGTCATGGGTTGGCGCATCATCGGTGTAGGGCTTCTCGCCGCCGTAGCCGGAACCGTTCCTCTCGCGCAGGGCGCGCGACCCACGCCAGCCCTGCTGATGGACGGCCACACCCACATCACGAATCGCGTCTACTGGGAGGGCATCGACCCGTGGCAGCCGCAGCAGGTCGGAATGTTCGACTATGCGCGCGCCCGGCAAGGCGGCGTCAACGTGGTCTTCGAAAACGTCTCGCCGTACGGATACGAGGATTACAACGGCACGGTTAAACAGGTTGCGCGGCTGATCGAGACCTTCCATCGCGTGCTCGAACGAAATCGCGACAAGATGGAGCTCGCCCTCACGGCCGCCGACGTCCGTCGAATCGTTGCCAGCGGCAAGATGGTGGTCCTGCTCGGCATCGAGTCGGGCTTCGATCAGGACGGCGACATCGAGATCCTCCGGTTATGGCACCGGCTCGGCGTGCGGTCGATCCAATTCACGAGCCACGGGGGGAACGCCTATGCGGACTCGGCGATGCCGGGCGGGCAGCATTGGAAGGGCCTGAATGCCCGCGGCCGCGAGTTGATCGCGGAGATGAATCGTCTCGGCATCCTCATCGACATCTCCCATGCCACTGACGATTCGATGCGGCAGATCGTCGAGGCGAGCCGGACGCCCGTGGTCGGCAGCCATGTGGGGATTTATTCGATCGTCCCGCGGCCGGGTGCCGTCCCGGATGACGTCGTGCGGTCGCTCGCCGCAAAGGGGGGCGTTCTCGCGATCAACTCGAACGCTCCGACCATCAGCCGGAAGTACCTCGAGTGGAGCCAGAACAATCGTGTGCCCGCCACGCCGGGCGGCATTCGCCCCGGCGACGATTGGACCCGGCAACGGCGGCGCGCGCCAGACTACGGCGAGTACGCGGAGGCGTTCGACGCGTACATGCGGAATCGGTGGTTCCAGATGTGGGAGAAGCCGTGGCACGACTCACCGGACGCGCCCGTGCCGACGGTCGATGAGTACGCGGATTACATCGCACGCGCCGTGGCGATTGCGGGCGCGGACCACGTCGCGATCGGCCAGGATCTCTGGCATGGGCGCAGTCATCTGAAGGACTTCGATGCCAGCGGCTACCCGCGGCTCGTCGCCGCGCTCCAGAAGCGCAACGTGCCGGCCAAGGTTCTGGGCGAGAACTGGCTGCGCGTCCTCGACGCCGCAAAGCTTCGGTAACACGACGTCGGCCAGTTCTCTCCGCGCGTCGTCATCCGCACGAGGAGGCAAGAGGCGATGAAGAGCATCAGTCGGTGGTCGGGCGCATGCCTGGTTGTCACGGCGCTCATTGCCGCCGCGCCCGACCAGCCGCGGGCGCAGGTGGCCAATCCGCTCGCCGGTGGCGTGTGGGATCGCTATTCGATCAAGAACGCGCAAGGCGTGGAAACGGGAAGCGCCGGATGGTTCTTCCTGACGTTCACGGCCGACGGCCACTTCTTCATTACCGGCGTGCCCAAAGGACAGGACAACCTGCCGAAGGTCGCCAAGGACATGACGAAGGAGGAACTGATTCGTCATCTTCAGGGCATTCAGGTCCGCCTGGGCCGGTATACGCTCACCGGCAACGGATCGCCGTATGTTCTGACGCTCACTGACGAAAGCAACCCACTGTCGACGAGCCTCCAGGGATCGTGTCCAGCATTGGCGCCTTGTCAGATCCGCATCGTGAACGGCGAGGTGAATCTCTACAGTCCGTCGAACGGCATCAGGACGCAGTGGCGTCGCGTCCCGGGGCGCGGCACGACGGGTTCTTAGTCCGTCCTCACCACCATCCCCATGGGCACGGTCGCGCACCTCATCGTCCGTTTTCTCGCTGCGCGTGGCGTCGCGCGCGTGTACGGGCTCGTGGGAGGGCATATCCAGCCAATCTGGGACGAGTTGGCGGAGCAAGGGATTCCGATCGTCGATGTACGCCACGAGTCGGCGGCCGTTTACATGGCACACGCCGAATCCCTGCTGACCGGCCGGATGGGAGTCGCGCTCGTCACAGCGGGACCTGGCCTGACCAACGCCGTCACGGGCATCGCCAACGCGCACGTGTCGTGCGCGCCGGTGCTCGTGGTCTCGGGACGGACGCCGCGACCGCAGGCCGGCATGGGCGCCATGCAGGACGTTCCGCAGGCAGCGATCGTCCAGCCGCTCTGCCGCCGCGTCGACGCCGTTTCGGAACGGCACCACGTGTTGTCCCGGCTCGATGCAGTCTGCCGCGCCGCGCTCGGCGCCGACGGCGCCGCGGGCCCGGCCTATATCGACTTCCCCACAGATCTGCTGCGTGAGCGTGTCTCGGCGGAGGAAGTCGACGCCGACTGGCTGCGGCCGTGGCACCCCACAGCAATGACACCGGACGCAGCGGGTGTGGAGGCGGCCGGCAACCTGCTCCGCCGGGCTGAACGTCCACTCATCATCGGGGGCCGCGCCGCGCGTGCGTGCTCGCAGGCCCTGGTGGAGCTGCTCGACACGACGGGCGCCGTCTACCTCGATACGACCGAGAGTCGAGGTGCCGTGCCGTCCTCGCATCCTGCATTCGTTCCTGCGATGCGCGGACGAGCCATGAGCGAGGCCGATCTCGTGATCACGCTCGGCCGCCGCCTGGACTTCCAACTGGCGTACGGATCCAGGGCGGTATTCGCCCCCGATGCCCGATTTATTCGCGTCGGCCGGACGAGCGGCGAAACCAGTGACAATCGCCACGCCGATGTCGAGATCCGCGCCGACGTGGAACCGACAGTCCGTCTGCTGCGTGCCTCGAATCTGTCGGCGGATGCCGACCGGACGTGGGCACGCAGCCTCATCGCCGCCAACGCCGAGCGAACGGCCAGGATGGCGGCGCGGTTACGCGATACAGCGCCCGAAGCTGACGGACGCATGCACCCGTACACGCTGATCGCCGCGATCAACGACCGGATCGACGAAGAGACCGTCGTGGTGGCCGACGGCGGCGACATCCTGTCGTTCGCCCGCGTCGGCCTCAAGGTCACCTCCGTCTATCTCGATCCCGGGCCTCTCGGATGCATCGGCGTCGGTGTGCCGTTCGCGAACGCCGCGGGTCTCACGCTTCCTGGGCGGCAGGTGGTCGCGTTGGTGGGCGATGGCGCATTTGGGTTCACGGCGTTGGAACTCGATACCGCGGCGCGGAAGCGCATCCCCGCCGTGTTCGTCATCGCGAACAATGAGGGATGGAACATCGATCGGCACGATCAGCTCCGGAACTACCGGCACGTGGTCGGAGTGCAGCTTCCTGGACCGCGCCACAGCGAGATCGCGGGCGCTCTGGGGCTACATGCCGAACGCGTCGAGCAGGCGGCCGCGCTGCCGGACGCCCTGGACCGCGCGTTCACCAGTGCGCCCGCGCTGGTCGAGGTGCTAGTCAGCGCTCTGCCGACCTCGCCCGACTTCGAAAGCGGTTTCGCGGACGTCTGTGCGCGGCAGGCGCTTCGAAAATGGCACGAGGCAGAGGAACTGCTGCTGCTGCGGAACGCATCGTCGGGAAGCAGCGTTCGATAACCGTGCTGAGGGTATCTACCGGGTTGTCGCGGCCGTCCGAACGCTCTGCGGTACGGGGATGACGACGTAGAGACTGCCAGTCTCGGTATCGACAATCGCGAGGTCGAGAATCGTGACGCCATTGCGCCGTCGATGATCCGGCCGGAAAATACGCATCGATCTTGTTGAGCGGTTCGTTGTAGTCGTCTGCCACATCCAGAGCTCGGGCACCGTCGCGCTCCCGTTTACGAGCGGGTAGTGCAATCAGTGCCGTACTTTGAGGATCATGTTGTCCGAATCGACATCCCTACAGGGAGAACCCTCTGGGATGCGCGCGTCGGGATCCCTGTTCAACTGGAGTTGACGCGGGGTCATCGTCCACGGCTCCAACAAGACGACGGGATCCTCGACGGTCACCTGGTAGTTCAGAACGTCCCCCTCGCGCCGGAACCGCTCGAGGACTCGCATCTGGTCGGAGTGGAAATACCCTGCCCCGACGTACCGGTTGTTGTTGCTACCGGCACTGAGCCACGTGATGTCGTTGAAGCCCACCGAATCGACCACCAGCGTGTCTCCGTCCCAATACCCGACGCTCCGGCCGTAGTAGGTCCAATCCTTGGCAGCGTCCGGCGGGTGCTTCCGGCCGTCAATCGGAACGAGCCGGAAATCCTGCGGCGCGGTGAACGCCGGTGGCTGCGCGTAGAAGAACACGACCTCGGCGGCGGTCTGGAGGATCCGGGTGGGCGGCCCCATCCGTGGTACCCCCATCGGCTGGCACCGCATCATCGGGTCAGCGAAATTTGTGTTGGCGTCGAGCTCCAGGATCTTGTCCCAGTACTCCGGCTTGTATAACGGCCGGTTTGGATTCCACCGGTCGACGAGTTGCCCATCGGCCGACTGGTTCGTGCGGATATCACAATTCACCTGACTCGGGCCGCAGCGACGCGACGGGAATTCCCTGGTGATGTTACCGTCGCTGTCCGCGACGGTCGGATCGCGGGGAGTTGCAGCCCAGAAGCCGGTGAGGTCCGGCTTGCCCGCGGCGGTACGAGGCGTCGATCCCGCAGACGTCGCCGCGGCGTTCTGCGCACGTGCCTGGCTCGCCGGGGTCACGCAGACTCCCACAGCAAAGGCGATGGCCACACAGGAGCGAAACGTCTCGACTTTCATGATCCTTCTCCTCTGCACCATGTGACTCGACGAGAAGACGTCAGCGCGCGGCGAATGCTTTCCGCACCGCCGGTGGCACCGGCATGACCACATACGGATTGCCGACTTCGGTCTCGCCCACCGTCACGTCGAGAACGGTCATGCCCTCGCGCCTTTCGACGACCCGACGCGCGAAGAAGCCCTCCACCTTGTTGTCCTCCGCATTCCAGTCACCGTACTCGCTATAGGTGAACTCCGTGACAGTGTTGCCCTGTCGAACCTCGACGCGTTCGGCCTGATTACTCGCATTCAATGTCGCCTTGGCCGTTGCGCCCGCGACGCCGGGAATCGGAAACGTGACGACGACTTTGCCGCTCTCCACTCCCACCTTCGTGTCCGACCCGCCGGCCGCGGCCGCCTTGGGCGCGCCCTGCGGACCGCTCCAGATGCGAATCAGCCGCGCGGCGACGGTGTTCGGATTCGGGGTCGCCGTGCCTTTTCCGGGCACCAGGCCCCCGCCGACGATGTCCTCGTCCCACGCAAACCGGCCGCTGACGACCTCGATGCCTTGGTACGACTGGCCGTTGGGCCGGGTGCACGTGTACTGCGCGCGCATGCCGGGCACCTGATAGTTGATGCTCGCTCGGTAGTCCGAGAGCTTGCACGGCTGGCCGTCGACAAGAGTGGTTCCCATGCCCTTCCGGATGTCGATGGTGGCAACACGGTCCTGTTCCTCGACGCCGCGCAACATGCCCATGTACCACATCCAATTGAAGATCACGGCCTTGACGTCACCTTTGGCCGCGGCCACAGTGCTCGCGGGCGGCGTATAACCCTGGACCGCGAGGGACGCCATCGCGCGTCCTGCGACCACAGTTGACAGCATCGTCACGATCACGAGCGTTCTCATTCGCATAACGTCATCTGCTCCCGGCTAAGCCACACCATCAGCGGCGCATTCATACTTCCGAGACGATCCGCTCCGCGTCGGACACCTTCGCCAGCAGCATGCGCGCGCAGCGCGCGGGGGACAGCGTGCGCGAAGTCACCTGATCGATCGCCGCGGCAATGAGATGGGCCTGCGTCTCCATCGGCTGCTCGAACCGCCGCGCCACCTCCGCCTGCGCCAGCCGGAGCACCCGCGCCTCGGCGATGTGCCGCTGCCGGACCGCGAGCAGTCCACTCTCCTGCAGCCACGTCCGGTGGCGGTCCACCTCCGCGAGGAGCGCTCCGGCGCCCTCTTCTGTCGTCGCCACGCAGCGAACGACAGACGGCTGCCATGCACCCTGTGCCGGCGTGTTCATCCCGAGCATGCCGCGCAGCTGCGCGATCGTGCGGTCCGCTCCGTCCCGATCGGCCTTGTTGACCACGTGGATGTCGGCGATTTCAAGCAGGCCGGCCTTCATGGCCTGAATGTCGTCGCCTAAGCCGGGGACGCTGACGACAATCGTCGTCAGCG
>CAZGLC010000165.1:9566-11522 GCA_964526235.1 uncultured Bifidobacteriaceae bacterium | reverse complement strand
AGCGGACCGCCGCGCTCACGCCCGCGATTGCGAAGGCCCTGGCGACGGTCTACGACCCGGAGATTCCTGTTAATATCTACGACCTCGGGTTGATCTACGACATTGCCGTGGACGCCTCGAGCGCGGTCGGCATCCGGATGACGCTGACCGCACCGGCCTGCCCGGCGGCGCAGATTCTGCCGGAGCAGGTGCGCGCCGCGGCGGCCGCGGTGCCCGGTGTCGTCAGCGTCACGGTCGACGTGGTCTGGGATCCGCCGTGGGATCGCGACCGGATGTCGGACGCGGCCAAACTCCAGCTCGGCATGTTCTGATTCGGCGGCGTGATTGTGATGCGACACTCGCTCCCCCTCGCTGTTGTATTGTGTACGGCCGTCGCCTGCAGCCAGCACCCCACTGCGCCGAGCGCGGCGTTCGACGGCGTGCCGGCGGTGGGCGCGTCGTCTGAGGATGGCGCTGTCGCCCTGCGCGCGCTGGCCGGACGCGCCACCAACGCGCTGACGGGTGCGGGCGCAGCCGGCGTCACGGTCCGCATCGCGGGGGTCGCCGACCTTGCCGCCGACGCCAACGGGAACTTCGCGCTCGAATCCGAGGCGCCGGACGGCCGCTATCGCGTAAGCGTGTCGGGCGCGAACGTGGTCGAGCGCCAGACGTCGATTGCGTTTCCGGGTGGGACCGCGCTCCTGTCGCTCATTCCCACGACATTCAACGTGCGGGCCTTCGATCAGATGGTGCGCCAGTTCGGCGAGCCGCTTGGCGTGACGAAGCGCTGGACGCAGGCGCCCGCGCTCGTCATCGAAACGTCACTCGTCGATCCACAGAGCGTCGACGCCGGCGGCGTGCCGCAGTATCCGCCGGTCGCGTCCGCCGACCAGCTCTCGGAGGCGTCGATCAACGAGCTGGTCACGCACTTCACCCGCGCGCTGCCGCTCATGACGGGCGGACACATTCAGGCATTCAGCTCGGTCAGCCGGTCGACGGCGGCGGCTGGCACCGTGTTGGACATGGACGCGACTGGAACCATCATCGTCCAGCAGTTCCGAGGGCTCGACACGCAGTGCAGCGGGTACACGTTCTTTCTCTACGACACGATGACGCTCGAAGCCTCGCAGGCACGGGTGTTCATGAAGACCTGCACGGATGCGAGGACCGCCGCCGCCTCGCTCGCCTCGATCATTGCTCACGAACTTGGCCACGCGCTCGGCTACGGCCACGTGAGTGCGGCACCCTCGGTGATGACGGCGACGGTGACGAGCGACGTGACCGAATTCGACCGGCAGGCCGCGGCCATCGTGTTCCAGCGGCCGCCCGGGAACCAGTGGCCGGATGTCGATCCGGACGCGTTCAGCGTGAATCAGCCCGCGGCGATGCGCGGCGCCGGCCGCACCGCTATCGTCGGTCCGGTCCCGTAACCGCCGCTCCCGCCGCGCGCATCTCCTCCAGCGCGCGCGCCGAATCGCCTGGCGCCACGTCGACGCCGGCAATCGCATCCGCGACCACCGTCACGTCGAATCCCGCCCTGCGCGCGTCGAGCACCGAATGCCTGACGCAGTAGTCGGTGGCGATGCCCCCCACATACAGGTGTTCGATCCCCTTCGCGCGCAGATCGTCGGCGAGCGTTCTGCCGTCGGGTGTGGATCCCTCGAACGCGGAGTAGCCCGGTCGGTCGGCGCTCCGCCCCTTGCTGACGATGACGGCCGTAGTCGGCAGCCGCAGCGCCGGGTGGAAGTCGGCGCCGGCGGTGTGTTCGACGCAGTGCACCGGCCACTCGCCGCCGTAGTCCCGGAAATGGCGCGTCACCGGCGGGTGCCAGTCTCTCGAGGCGTAGACGGGCCAGCCGTGCGCCGCCGCCTCGTCGAGGCAGCGGTTGAGCGGCGCGACGACGCGGTCGCCGGCGGGCGCGGCAAGCGCCCCGCCCGGGCAGAAGTCGCGCTGCACGTCGATGATAAGCAGTGCCGA
>CAZGLC010000165.1:0-9466 GCA_964526235.1 uncultured Bifidobacteriaceae bacterium | reverse complement strand
CTCTACGAGCTGACGATGGTGGCCGGCTACTACACCGCCGGGCTGGATGCGCCGGCGACCTTCGAGCTGTACGTCAGGAAGCTCCCGCCCAACCGTGCGTTTCTCGTGGCCGCTGGACTGGAGCAGGTGCTCGAGTACCTGGAGCAGCTCCGCTTCACAGCCGCAGACATCGCGCATCTCCGCGAGCTGCCCGGCCTGCGCGGCGTCAGGCGCGACTTCTTCGACGACTACCTGCCGCGCTTCAGGTTCACGGGCGAGGTGTGGGCGGTCGCCGAAGGCGTGCCGGTGTTTCCACCGGCGCCGCTGCTCCGCGTGACGGCGCCGCTCCCCGAGGCGCAGCTCGTCGAAACGGCGCTGCTCGCGATCGTCGGCTTCCAGACGTCGGCCGCGAGCCGCGCCGCCCGTGTGGTCGAGGCGGCGGCCGGGCGCCGCGTGGTCGAATTCGGCTCTCGCCGTGCGCACGGCATGGAAGCGGCCGTGCTCGCCGCGCGGGCGGCATTCATCGCTGGATGCGACTCGACGTCGAACGTCGAAGCGGGCCGCCGGTTCGGAATTCCCGTCTCCGGCACGATGGCGCACGCGTGGGTCACCGCCTTCCCGACGGAGGCGGCTGCCTTCCGCCAGTACGCGGACGTGTTCGGCGAGAGCACCGTAATCCTGCTCGACACCTACGATACGCTGGCGGCCGCCCGCGCGGTGGCGGCCGGCGGCCTGGCGCCCGCGGCCGTGCGGCTCGACAGCGGAGACCTCATCGCGCTCAGCCGCGAGGTGCGCGCAATCCTCGACAGCGGCGGTCTTCACGCGACGAAAATTTTCGTGAGCGGCGATCTCGATGAATGGCGCATCGCCGCGATCGTGGACGCCGGCGCGCCCGTGGACGGCTTTGGCGTCGGCGCCGCACTGAGCGTGGTGAGCGACGCGCCGTCGCTCGGCGCCGTGTACAAGCTGGTGGAAATCGAACGCGGGGGGAACGTGGTCCCCGTGGCGAAGCAGAGTCCTGGCAAGGAGACCTATCCGGGCTGCAAGCAGGTCTGGAGGATCGTCGACAGGAGTACCGCGGTCGAAGACGTCATCGAGCGAGCGAACGCCCCTGCGCCGCCGACGCCGGGAGGCGTGGTGCCCGAGGCGCTGCTCGCGCGCGTCATGCGCGGCGGTCGCCGCGAGCAGCCGCCCGAATCGGTCGCGCAGCTGCAGGCACGCCACCGTACCGAGGTTGCCCGCCTGCCGCGCGACGTGCGACGGCTCGCGGGCGCGGCGCGCTACCCGGTCCGGATCGGACGCGCGCTGGCGCGCACGATCGACGCGATGCGGTGACCTACGCCGCCCCGAGCGTCGCAGCCGCCTTCTTGACGTCGCGCGGCGCCACCCAGCAGAGCGCGCCGTAGCGTCCGTCCACGGTGACCGCGTCGATCGCCGTGACGTTGATCTTCGCGGCGGCGAGCCGATCCATCAGGTCGGCGACGGCGCCGACCCGGTTGTCGCCCTGCACCAGGAAGCCGCGCTTCGGTCCCACGACGCGCCATTTGGCGCGCTTGGCCGCCGCCTTGAACGCCGCCGGGTCGGCCGGCACGAAATCGAGCTGCGACTTGCGCCCCTCGGGAAATCCGGAAAAGGCGAGCAGGTCGACGCCGCTCTCCTGCAGCGTCCTGAGCGCGCGCGCGCCCTCGCCCGGCTTGTCGGCAGCCAGGACGTAGAAGTATTCGACGAGGCGAATCGAGTCTGGCATGGCGTCATCTCCTCAGCGTGCCGGCTATTGTATGGCGCCTGACGCGTCACTTCTGGAATTCGATCACGTAGTCCGACCGGCCGGTCAGCAGAAAGCGTGCGCGCTGGCCGGCCTCCCGATCGGTGCCGGCGGCCGGCTCGAGACCGGCCACCTGCGGGTACCAGCCTCCGCCGTTCAGGATCTTGCGCGGCGCGCTCCAGCGGCGCGGGTCGTCGAGCCCGGGCGCGTACGACACGTAGATCCCCTCGTTGTCGAATCGCTCGTTCGCCGCGCGGTTCATCAGCATGACGTACTGCTCGAGGTAGCGGTTCCAGTGGATGGACGGCCCCCAGAAGACGTCGGCGGCAATCTGGCCATCGTGCCACGGACGCGACGGCGCGACGAGCGGTGTCCCGGCCGCCGGCGCGGGGATCCAGGCGCCGCCGCGCCACACATCGACGCGGCCGACCGGCGTATCGCGATCGGCCCAGGCCAGACGGGCGACGGCGATGCCCTGGTCGGCGGGCGTTTTCGGGTACTGGCTGACATACAGGAAGAGATTCGTGCTCGTGCGGTCGAGCACCGCGCTCACGTCGCCGACGCCGCCGAGGACGAACAGGTTCGTCGACGCACAGGCCGCCGTATCGCCAGGCGCCTCCAGGATGAAGCCGAGATGCTCCCACGTGGCTCCGCGGTCGGTCGATCGCACGGCGCCGAGCCGCGGCAGGAACCGGTCGGCACGGCCGCACGCCACCGCGGGGCGTTCGTGATGGTAATAGCCGTACCAGGTGCCGTGGCCGTCGGGCACGACGCTCTCGATCCACACGCCGTCGCCCGGGTGTGGCGCAATCGTCAGCGGACCGGCCGGCTGCATCTGGTCGAGCGCGGATCCGGCGTGGCGTGTGGGAATGCCCCCGAATGAGGTGAGCGCAAACAACTGCCAGCGGCCGTCGACGAGCTCCCACGCGAGCGGCACGTTGGAGTCGACGGCGCCAGGCATCACGATGCGGGACGCGCGGACGAGCCCCGCGGCAGGCCCGCCTTCGCGCGCGCGGCGCGCTTCGGCGGGCTGCGACTGGCCGCGCAGCGTGACGAACAGCGCGGCACAGAGGACGGCCACCACCAGCGGACGCACGCGCCGACAGGATATATCAGAGCTCGGCGCGCGGGCTTGGGCCCGGTTACACCGGCGGGATACTGCGCCGGATCTGCTCGAGCAACGCCGTGGTACCGTGCTCGCGCGCCCAGCGCTCGACATACGTCCAATCGAGCTCGGACCCACGTACCGCAACCATGTTGCGGATATCGTCGATGTCTTTCGACCGATGGGCCGAAGCAGCCCACCGCAGCTTCGTCACGATCATGTCTTCGGCCGTCGCGACGAACGCGGTCCGCTTCATCAGATGCACGCGCTGCCGGCGGCTGAATCGCTCGCGATCGTGCGCATCATCGCTGCGGACGAACAGCTCGCACACGAAAGGGCTGCCGGCCAGCTCGATCAGATACCGTGTCGTACCCGTCACCGCTTCGAAGGATCCTTGACGCTGGAGAGTGAGGTCAGGCGGAAGCGCCCCACCGAGGTGCGAAAGGTTTCCAGGCGGCATTTCGACGACGAAGTCCGCGTCGCGCGTCGATCGTGGAATGCCGTGAAAATTCGAGGCCAGAGAGCCGACGATCATGTACGGCACCGCAGCGATATCGAGCGCATCGAGCACCGCGACGACCGCTTCGTCAGCGGTCACCTGCGCTCGATCGCCGCGAGCCGGGCCAACCGATCCTCGAGGAGGGCGCGGACCCCTGCCTCGTCGAGCTCGGGATGGGCCTGTCGGATGCCGTCGGCCATCAGCCGGTGCGCTCGCTCGAACAGTCGTGGCCCTTCGAGAAGCTTGTCCTCCGGTCGCATGGTGCGAGCCCGCGCGATTTCTTCCCGAAAGAGCTCGTCCGTCAGCGCGGCAATCGATGACATCCGGGCAGGATTCTAACAGAGCGCGGCTCGCCGCCTTCACAAGCGCAGGATGTCGACCAGTTCGCGCACCGCGGCTGCCGATGCATGCAGCGCCGCGCGCTCGTCGGCGGTGAGGGCGAGCTCGATGATCTGTTCGACGCCGCCGGCGCCGAGCTTGACCGGCACGCCGACGAACACATCCCGCAGGCCGTACTCGCCGTCGAGCAGCACCGAGCACGGCAGGATCTTCTTCTGATCCTTGAGAATCGCTTCCACCATCTGGACGACTGCCGCCGACGGCGCATAGTACGCGCCCCCGGTTCGAAGCAGGTTCACGATCTCGATGCCGCCGTCGCGCGTGCGCTGGTTGATCGCCTCGATCCGCTCGCGCGGGAGCAGCTCCGGCAGCGGAATGCCCGCCACGGTGGTGTAGCGCGGGAGCGGCACCATCGTGTCGCCGTGGCCGCCGAGCACGAGTGCGTGCACGTTGTCGACCGAGACGCCGAGCTCCTGCGCGACGAACGTGCGCATGCGGCCGGAGTCGAGGATGCCGGCCATGCCGATCACGCGTTGCTTCGGCAAGCCGCTGATCCGGTACGCCGCCTGCGCCATCGCGTCGAGCGGATTCGTCACCATGATCACGATCGCCTCGGGCGACTGGCTCACAATCGCCTCGACGACGGTCCTGATGACCTCGTAGTTCGCCTGCAGCAGATCGTTCCGGCTCATGCCCGGCGTGCGCGGGAAGCCGGCGGTGATCACGACGATGTCGCTGCCGGCCGTCTCGCGGTAGTCGCCGGCGGAGGTCGAGATGCCGCGGGCCTGCACGTCGGCGCCCACGATGGGCGTCGATTCGAGCAGGTCGAGCGCCCGGCCCGCCGGCACGCCCTCGATCACGTCGGTGAGGACGACGTCGGCCAGCTCGCGATCGACGATGCGCTGGGCGGTCGTGGACCCGACGAAGCCGGCGCCGACGACCGTGACTTTCTTGCGCATCAGGCCGATTGATAGAGCTTCGTCATCACGAACTCGCGGTGGCCCATGATCTCGGCGCAGGTGAGCCGGCCGTTGCAGGTGCGGATGACCATGTCGATGAGCAGATCCCCGGCCTGGTCGAGCGTCAGCTCGCGGCGCAGGATCCCCGACACGTCGAGGTCGATGTGCTCCACCATCGTCCGAGCGGTCTTCGGGTTGGCGGTGAGCTTGATGACCGGCTCGATCGGGTTGCCGATCACGTTGCCCTGGCCGGTGGGGAAGAGGTGCACGACGAACCCCGCCGCGGCCTGCAGCGTCACGCACTCGGCGGCCGCCGACGAGGTGTCCATGTAGTACAGGCCCGGCCCCTTCGCCGGCGCCTCGGCCGGCTGCAGGACGTCGATGTACTTCGTATCCCTGCCGATCTTCTGCAAGTTGCCGAACGCCTTTTCCTCGATGGTCGTCAACCCGCCGGCGATGTTCCCCTTCGTCGGCTGCGAGTCCGACAGGTCGCTCGTCTTGTGCCGGTTGATGACGTCCTGATACGCGTTGAAGACCTCCATGAACCGGGCCGCCACTTCGGGCGTCGCGGCGCGGCTGGCGCAGACCGTCTCGGCGCCGGTGAGCTCCGACGTCTCGCCGAAGCAGGTGGTGACGCCCAGGGGGTCGAGCTTGTCGATGAGGTTGCCGACGGTCGGGCACGAGGCGAGCCCCGACGTGGTGTCGCTCTCGCCGCACTTGGTCGAGATGAAGAGGTCCTGAATGGCGCAGCGCTGCCGCTGCTGCTCAGAGGCGTGCTGCACGAACTCAAACGCCTTCCGCGACGCCGCCGCGATGGTGCTGATGTCGCCGTGCTCCTCGATCGAGAAGCCGGCCACGGGCTTCCCGGTCTTCGCGATGCCCTCGACGACCGTCCCGGTCCAGGCGGGCTCGATCCCGATGACGACGCACGCGGCGACGTTTGGATTGGATCCCGTCCCGATGAGCGTGCGGAAGTGGAGCTCGAGGTCCTCCCCGAACTGGAGTCGTCCGTAATGGTGCGGAAGGGCGAGCGTGCCTTTGATGTTGTTCGCCACCGCCTCGCAGGCGGCGTTCGACAGATCGTCGAGCGGCAGGATGACGACGTGATTGCGGATGCCGATGCGGCCGTTCTCGCGGCGATACCCGGAGAAATCGTAGCGTCCCACCGTTACCACCTCTTCGTCTTGAGGTTGTGCACGTGCACGTGCCGTCCCGTGCCGATGCTCGTGACCGCCTTGCCGATGTCGTGGCCGTACTTGAGCACCGTGTCGCCGGGCTCGATGTCGGCGAGGGCGAGCTTGTGGCCGAGCGGAATGGCGTCGAGCGCCGTCAGCGTGATCGTCTCGTCGGTCTCCATGATCCAGCCGGTGACCGTCGTATTCGGCTGGATGTCCTCGACGACCGCCACGCCGACCGTGTCGGCCTTGTCGTGCACGATGAAATCGGTGCGCGGCACCTTAATACACGAAGACGTACGCCGCACCGGCGTCGGCAACCGAGTTGTCGCTCTGGTTGCCGTTGACGCCCGTCGCGCCGCCGTCCTCCTGATGGGCGCCGACCACCATCATGCGGCCGTCTGTGCTGAGCGCCAGGGTGCTGCCGAACTCGTCGCCGGCGTCCGTGTTGGTCGCCTTCACGTACGCGCCGGCCGTCCACTTGCCGCCGGTCCGCGTGTAGAAGTACACCGCGCCCGATTCCTCCGCCTGATTCCGTCCCTCCCGCCAGGCGTTCAGCATCTCCTGGACGAGGAGCTGCTGCACCATCGGCGGGCGGACGCCGCGGCCGCCGCTGTCCTCGAGGTACGAGGAGACGGCGAGCGTGTTGCCGTCGCCGCTGAGCGCGAGCTTCGCGCCGAAGGAGGTGTACGGCCGCGCGTTCGGCGCCTTGATGAACGTCTGCTCCGCCCAGGTGGCGCCGGTGCGGACGAAGACGTACGCGGCGCCGACCCAGATGTTCGCGCCGCGCCCGGGCGGCGCGTCGTCCATGCACCCGGGCGGATCGACGCCCGGCGTCAGGCACGCCTCGTCGCCCGCCCCCACGGCCACGGTATTCCCGTCGTCGCTGAGCCCGACGGCGAAGCCGAACCCGTCGCTCGTCTCGTTGCGCGAGCCCTTCAGGTACGCCTGCTGGCTCCAGGTGCCGGTCTGGCGCGTGAAGATGTAGAGCGCGCCGGAATTGATCGAGGCATTGTCGTGGGCCGGATTGAACCCCTTGCCCGCCCCGTCTTCGTCGAATGCGGTGGCGGCAAGCGTGTTGCCGTCGAAGCTGAGCGCGAGGGCGAATCCGAGCAAATCTCCGGCGCCCATGTGTGAGGTTTTCACATAGGCCTGCTGCGCCCACGTCGTCCCCGTGCGCGCGTACACGTACACCGCGCCGGCGGAGGTCGCCGAGTCGTCATGCTGGTTGCCGTCGATCTGCATCGCGCCGCCGTCTTCCGTGATGGCCCCGGCGGCGAGCGTGTTGCCGTCGCCGCTCAACGCCATCGCGTACCCGAACTGGTCGCCGTCGCCGACGTCGTCGCCTCCTTTGCCGGGCCGGCCGGTGTTCGACGCCTTGACGTAGGCCTGCTGCGTCCAGGTGGTGCCGGTGCGCGTGAAGACGTAGACCGCGCCCGCCTGCGGGATCGAGTTGTCGCTCTGATTGCCATTGATGCCGGTGGCGGCGCTCGCTTCCCAGTGAGCGGCCACTGCCAGCGTGCTGCCGTCGCGGCTCAGCGCGACCGACGACCCGAAATGATCGCTTTGTCCGGGGTTCGAGGCTTTGACGTATGCCTGCTGGACCCACGAATCGCCCTGCCGCACGTACAGATAGACGGCCCCGGCCGCATACATGGAGTTGTCGCGCTGGTTGCCGTTGATGCCGGCCGCACCGCCGCTCTCGAACGGGGCGCCGACGGCCATCGTGCTCCCGTCGCCGCTCAGCGCGATCGAGTTGCCGGTATGGCCCTGGTTGCCGCCGCCGCAGGCAAAGTGGTCGTACGCTTCCGTGTTCGACGCCTTGATATAGGCGATCTGCTTCAGCGGCAGCATCGGCGGCACCTCCTTGGAGAGCGTCGGAGGCTGGGCCAGCGCGATGGCCGGGACGAACAGGAAGACCGCTAGGGCAAGACTGATCCGTCGCATGCGTCAACTCCTTGGTCGCGGAAGAGGAATGGTCATTCTAAGATCGGAGCACCCGCGTGACAACGAGCGCCTTTCGTGCGGATCTCCTCGCCGGGGCGACGGTAGCCCTTGTAGGGCTGCCGCAGTGCCTCGCCTACGCCACGATGTCGGGGCTGCCGCCGGCGTACGGACTGGTCACGGCGGTCGTGCCCGGCCTCGTCGCGGCGCTCGCCGGCCGCAGCCGCCACGTGATTACGGGCCCCACGAACACGACGGGCCTGCTCGTGCTCGGCGCGCTCGTGCCGTACCTCGGCGCCAACGGGCTCCTGCAGCCGGCAGGCCTCGCCTGGCTCGCCACGTTGACGCTCCTCTGCGGCGTGCTGCGGTTCGCGTTCGCGTTCGCGGGCGGCGTCGTGCTCGTCCGCTTCATCCCGGAGTCGGTGCTCGCCGGGTTCACGGTCGGCGTCGGCATTCTCATCGCGACGATGCAGCTGGACGAGGCGCTGGGGCTGCCAGCCGTGAGCGCCGCCGGACTCTGGGCCGAGTACCGCGGCCTCTCCGTTCTGCTCGCCGCCGGCGTGCGTCCCTCCCTGCTCGCGTCCGTGGCGACGCTGGCGTGCGTCGCGGGTGTCGCCGTCGGGCAGCGCCGGTGGCCGCGTGTACCCGCGGCGCTGCTCGTGGTGGTGGGCGCCGCGCTCGCCGCGTGGCTGCTCGGCGTCGACGGCGCGGAGGGGCTGCCGCTCGTCGGCGACCTCACCGACGTCCCAGCCGGATGGCCACCCGGCGCGCTGCCCGACCTGCGGCCAACGGTCGTCGCCAGCCTGCTCGCGCCCTCCGCCGCCATCGTGCTGCTCGGTACGCTCGAGCTGCTCGTCAGCGTCCGGGCCGACGAAGCCCGGCCCGCGATGCGGCGCGAAATCGTCGCGCAGGGCGCGGCCAACGTCGCCGGCGCCTTCACCGCGGCGTTTCCCGCCTCGGCGAGTCTCACGCGGTCGGCGCTGCTCCGCCTGAGCCTGCCGCGCAGCAGGACGGCCGCGGCGCTGGCGGCGCTCCTGACGCTGCCGATCCTGCTCTTCGGATCGCGTCTGATCGCGTTCATTCCGCAGGCCGCGCTCGCCGGCGTCCTCGTGGTGACCGCGGCGTCGATGGTGCGGCAGCCGGCGCTCGCACGGATGTGGCGCGCGTCGCCCGCCAGCCGACTGCTGCTGGCCGTCACCGCGGTGAGCACGCTCGTGATGCCGCTCCACTGGGCGGTGTTCGCCGGCGCCGGGCTCGGGCTCCTCATTCATCTCAAGCGCACGAGCGCGCCGCGCGTGCGCGCGCTCACGGTCCGTGACGATCGGCTCGTGCCGCTCGAGCCGGGAGAGAACCCGGAGGTCGTCGTGCTGGAAGTCTCCGGCGCCGTGCACTACGCGGCCGTCGATCCGCTGCTCGAGGATGTCGAACGCCACCTGCCGTCGGCCGCGACGCTCGTCATCGTCGACCTGTCGCATGCGCACGAGCTGCGGTTCACCGGCTTGCGCGCGCTCGAGTGGTGGGCTGCCGATCTCGAACGCCGCGGCATCCGCCTGCGCCTCGCCGGCGTGACGCCAGACGTCCGCGAGATGCTCGAGGGTGCGGGCAGTCATCTGCCGTACACGATGTGGGAACCGGAGCCAGGCCGGAGCGCCTGGAAAGCCGTTCACACTTCTTGAGTTCTCACTTCTCGGTTCGTGTTCT
>CAZGLC010000164.1:0-11563 GCA_964526235.1 uncultured Bifidobacteriaceae bacterium | reverse complement strand
AGCCGGGCACGCGGACGGAGAAGAAGGGCGGCGTCCGCCTCGACTATCAGTTCTCCACGCGGACGCGGCTCACGGTGCGCACGAACATCCAGCGGTCGTTCGATCCGCTCGATGCGCGCTGGTCGGGAGGCAATCTCCACCCCTCGTCGGCGACGGCCGTACCGAAGGAGAGCGAGAGCGTCGCGAACCGGCTGACCCACGTGATCGGCGATCGCGCCGTCAACGAGCTCGCGGTCAACTGGAGCCGGTACCACTGGAAGACGCAGCCGGTCGTGAACTGGCCGACTCACCCGCTGGCGCCGTACGGCAAGACCAACGGCTCGCCCACCATCCAGCTGCGCGGCTACCGCATCGGCCAGCAGCACAACCGGTCGCCGCAGATCCTGACCGAGAAGGGCCCGAGCCTCCGCAACGACTTCATCTACGCGTTCAACAAGGGGGGCCGTCACGATCTGAACGTGGGCGGCGAGTACGTCTACAGCAGCCAGCCGATCTTTCTGGGCATCAACTCGAACGGCTTCCTCGACGTCCAGGGCGGCCCGATCCCCGCGAACATCGAGCGGTTGTTCCCCGTGTGGAACGACATCTCCACCTGGAACCTGAACGCGCTCAACCCCATCGCGCGGTTCTATCAGCTGGCGGTCGGCAATTTCGAGTCGAACAACCCGATCACGAGCGTGGCCGGGTGGGCGCAGGATGACTGGACATTCGGCCGCCTGACGCTCAACCTCGGCGTCCGCTACGACCTCATCAAGGGCACCTACGGCGAGGAGCGCGGGTTCGACCCGTGGCGGCCGCCGGACCTGCCGCTCGACAAGGACAACATCCAGCCGCGGCTCGGCGTGGCCTACAGCATCAACGACCGCACGTTGATGCGCGGCGGGTGGGGCCTGTTCTACGGCGGCGGCACCGGCGCGGCCCACGCGTACTACACCGAAACGCAGATCATCAACGTGCGGGTGGACAACGATGGGCGGCCCGATTTCGCGAGCAACCCGTTCAACGGCCCGATTCCGACCTACGAGCAGGTCGCCCGCAGCAGCGCGGTGCGCTCCCTCTTCCTCTCGCTGCCGTCCGACCATCCGGTGATTCCCTACGCCCACCAGGCCTCGGTCGGCGTCCAGCGGCAGGTCGGCAGCAACGTGTCGGTCGCGGCGGATCTGGTCTACAGCAACGAGCGCTCGGTGCTCGTCCCGATGGACATCAACCTGGCCTACGACCCGGCGACGGGGGCGAACTATCCCTTCAACAACCAGGCGCGCCGGCTGAATCGGGGCTGGGGCAACGTGAACATGAACCAGCATTATCCGAAGGGGGGCGAAGACGTCGGGCTGCAGCTCGAAGTGAACAAGCGCATGTCCGACAACTGGTCGGCCTCGCTCGGCTACTCGCTCACGGCCGGATGGGACTATCAACACCCGCCCGTGCGACCCGGGTGCCAGTACGCCCTCACGAACCCCGCGCCGGGCGTGTTCACGTGCGATGCCCCGATCACGCTGCACCCGGTGCTGCAGTACGAGCGGTTCCGCTCCCCCGACCAGATGCACCGGCTGACCTTCAACGGGATCTGGCAGCTGCCGTACGGCGTCCAGGTGAGCGGGCTCTATTTCTTGGCCGACAACGGCAAGGCCACGCCGACCTCCGGCGTCGACGCGCTCCTGACCGGCAGCGTGCCGCCGGCGATCACGGCCGGCACCGTGAACACGGCAAGTCCCGCGCTCGGGCGCCTCCGGGCGAACGGCACGCTCGTCGAGCGGAACAGCTTCGACCGGTCGGATCTGCACCGCGTGGACGTCCGGCTGCTGAAGCGATTCAGGCTCCGCGACCGCGTGGCGCTGGAGGGGACGGTCGAAGTCTTCAACCTCTTCAACCACGAGAACTATAATTCCTTCGTGCTGAACGAGCAGGCCCGCAACTTCGGCGCGCCGAGCTTCGACAGCAACATTGCCTTTCAACCGCGGGTGATGCAGTTCGGTTTCCGCGTCACGTTCTGATCGAGGAGGACCGGGCGATGAGCAGACGTTCTCTTGGCATTCTGGCGGCTTGCGGCCTGCTCGTGGCGGCCGTGCCAACGGCGGCGCACCACGCGCTGGCGGCGCAGTACGACATGGACAAGCCGCTCGAGATCACCGGGACCCTGAACAAGATGGAGTTCATCAATCCGCACTCGATGCTCCATCTCGACGTCACAAATCCCAACGGGACCGTGACCACGTGGGTCTTCCAGACGACCAACGCGGGCACGCTGCGCAAGCGGGGGCTGGCGCGCGAGGGCGCGGGATCGCTCAAGCAGGGCGCCACCTACACGGTCAAGGGCTTCGCGGCGCGGAACGGCAACCCGATGGGCTTCCTGCGTGTGCTGGTCTTCCCCGACAACCGGGAGATGATCTTCTGGTTCGGCGACCCCAACGACTAAGGGAGGCGGCCATGAAGCGTCGATTCCTTCTCGCGGGCCTGCTCGCGGCCGTCACTCTCGCCGCAGGTGCGACGGCTGCGCAGCAGGCGCAATCGAACGGATCCACCGCCGATCCGGCGGCGGCGCCGACGCCGCGCATGCCGGACGGGAAGCCGGATCTCACGGGGACCTGGACCGCCGGCGGCGGGGGCGGCGGCGGGCGTCCGGCGCTCGAAGACGAGCGCGGGAACCTCGTCGAGGAGTTCCCGTCACGCCGCTGCGGGCCGAACCAGGTGAAGTGCGGCGACTATACGAACCAGTCGGAGGACGGCGAGTTCACGGCGCGGTTGAATGCCACCCGGCCGATCTACAAGCCGGAGCACTGGGACAAGGTCCAGCAGCTGGACATGTGGACCAACAAGCACGATCCGCTGTTCGTCTGCCAGCCGCTCGGGATCCCGCGTGCCGGCGCGCCCGCCCGGATCCTCCAGACCGCCACTGACGTGGTGTTGCTCTACATCGCCGGCGGGGGCGGGTCCGGCAACGCGGAGTACCGCACGATTCCCACCGACGGCCGGAAGCACGATCCGGAGAAGTCGCTCGACGTGACGTTCTGGGGCCACTCGGTCGGCCGCTGGGAGGGCGACACGCTCGTCGTCGACTCGGTCGCCTTCAACGACCTGACGTGGCTCGACAAGGGCGGCTATTTCACGTCGGACAAGAAGCGCGTGATCGAGCGCTTCACCCGCAAAGGCCACACCGTCCTGTACGAGGTCACCGTCGAGGATCCGGAGGTGCTCGCCGAACCGTGGGTGATGGCGCCGCGCACGCTGCGCCTCAACACGACCACGGACGCGGGCCTGCTGCCCGAAGCGACGCCATGCCGCGATTACGACCACGCGAACATGGTGACGCAGATTCGGCACTGAGTCTGGCAAAACGCCTTAACGGCGTTTCGCACTGAGTCTGGCAAAACGCCTTAACGGCGTTTCGCTATTTGATGCACGTAGAGGCGGGTCTTCAGACCCGCCTCAAACGGGGATTCATGAAGAGCAAAGCATTCATTGCGTGTCTCATCACATCCGTCTTCATCAGCGCCGCCGTGGCCCAGCAGGTCACGTCAGGCGGTCCGCGCCGCGGGTATACCCCCGCCGCGGGCGCGAAAGACCTGAAGGCGACGCTGTTCAACTGGTTCTGGCACATGGGCATGCTCCGCGGTCCGCAGGAAGTCGAAGCGGTCGCGACGCTCGAACATCAGGCGACCGGCACCATCCAGATCGACGGCCAGCCGTGCACGGTGACGAAGTATCGCGTGAGCACCAATTACCAGGTGCCCGGCCAGCGCATTCAGTACACGTGCACGCGCGCGAACGGCCAGCCGTACTCGAACGTCGAGGTCGTGAGCGGCCAGTACTCCTGGAACGAGGACATTCCGGGCGCCGAGATCACCCCGGGCCGCGGCAAGGCCACGCCGGCGCCGAATGCGCTGCGTGAGCGGCTGATTCGACTCTGGGGTGGACCGCAGGGCGCGCCGAAAGCGGCCACGGCCGGCGGCGACAAGACGTCGGTCTCGTGGGACACGGGGAAGGCTGTGGTGACGTTCCCGATTCCCGGGGTCCCCGGCGCCGTGGCGAAGGCGGCGCTCAGCGCGCAGTTCCAGGCCGAACGGATCGACGTGACCGACGGAAAGAACACGTACGAGTTCACCTACGGCACGTACGACGACTGGAACAACCCCCTCAACAAGATTGAGGCGTTCTACGCCGGCACGATCTTGGAGCGCCGCAACGGCCTGGTCTTGCGCGAGCTGACGACCGTCGAAACCGAAACCGGCAACGTGTACGTCGTGATGCCGGTTCCGGCCAGCGTCCGACAGGCGGCCGCCAGGTAGCCTGCCGAGTGCAGGGGGTACGCCACAACGAGCTCGTCAGACGGGAACGGCCGGGATCTCGTGCCGGAGACTTCCGTTGCGCGCGGATCCGTGGCACAATCCCTTGCGTCTCGCTCAGCTCGTGACGACCAATAACACATCGATCCTGGTCCCGCGCGCCGCCACGATGGACGGCTTTCTGGCCGCCTCGTCGGCCAGCGACGGCCTCTGCGTTCGCGATCTCGATCCGCTGACGACCCTGCACGTACGGACGTGCAACTCCTATTACCGGATCGTGATTTCGCATCACACCGCCATCTACGTGCAGGGCGGACGCTTCTTCCCGGAAGCGACCGACGCGCGGCTGGAAGGGTCCAGTGCCGGCGGCACGATGCTGAAAATGGGCTGGATCGGCGTCGGGCTCTGCATGGAAATCTGGGCGCAGGGCCAGCGCATCGTCACCTCGCCGGTGCGGTCCATTACGCGCGAAGAGGCTGCCGCGCGTCCGCACTAGGCGACCCGCGCGCCGGGCGTCCGCCCGCACTCGGTCTATAATCCCCACCGCTCATGACCCGGGAGGAGATCCAGGCGCTCTTCGACAGGCTGCAGGATGCGGTCAGCCGCCGCGACGTCGAGGCATTGACGAACCTGCACGCCGAGGACGGCGTGGTCGAGAGCCTCATGGCGGGCACCGTCAAGGGCCGCGCCGCGATCGGCGACGTCTATCGCGCGTGGTTCGCGGCGTTTCCCGACGTCACGGTGACGACCGACCGTCTGGTCATCGACGGCGACGGGGCAGTGATGGTGTCGACGGTGGCGGGCACGCACCGGGGCGGGTTCATGGGACTTCCGCCCTCCCACAAGCCGTTCCGCGTCGCCATGGTCCGCATCTACACTCTGAAGGACGGCTGCATCGCGCACGAGCGCCGCATCTACGATTTCACCGGCCTCCTCGTCCAGATTGGCGTGCTGAAAGCGCGCCCCGCATGACGCCACCGGTGCCGCGCCTCCTCGTCGCCGACGCCGAGGGCCGCCGGCACATTCCCATCGACAAGCCGCTCCTCACGATCGGCCGCCGCAGCGAGAGCGACGTGCGCGTGACGGGCGTCGGCGTGTCGCGCCATCACGCCGAGATCGTCGCCGACAACGGCGGCTGCCGGCTGCGGGACTGCGACTCCAAGTTCGGAACGTTCGTCAACGGCACGCGCACCACGGAGCACGTGCTCGCGCACGGGGATCGCATCCGGCTCGGCGATTCCGACGAACCCGAGATCGTCTTCCTGATCGACGACGAGGAGCCCTCGCGGGAGCGCAGTGCGCTGTCGGCCGCCACTGAGCTCCGTCACATGGCCACGCTCCTGGAGGGGCTGCGCGCGCTCGGGTCCGGCCGGGTCCTCGACGACGTGCTGGCGATGGTGCTCGACTCGGCGATCGCCGTGACGGGCGCCGAGCGCGGCTTCATCATGCTCGCCAACGACGAAGGGACGCTCGAGTTCAAGCTGGGCCGGGCGCTCGGACGCGTCACGCTGTCGGGCCGCACCTTCGAGACGAGCCGGAAGATTCCGGAGGACGTCTTCGGCACCGGGAAGGTCCGCATTGTCGAGGACCTGATGGACGGCGGCATGGCGGCGCTCCACACGGGCACGGTCGCGCTCGGTATCCGCCACGTGCTCTGCGCCCCGCTCCGCCTGGTGCGGTACGTCGAGCGCGGCGAGGAGCACGGCGACGACAAGATGATCGGCGTGCTGTACCTGGACAGCCGCGAGCGCGGCGCCCTGCGGTCGCACACGTCGCTGGCGGCGCTCGAGACGCTCAGCGCCGAGGCGGCGGTGGCCATCGAGAACGCGCGCCTGTACCGCGAGGCGCTCGAGCGGGTCAAGCTCGATCAGGAGCTGAAGGTCGCGGCGGCCATCCAGCAGGCGCTGCTGCCCGCGTCGAACCGGAGCGGCCCCTTCTTTTCGACGGCCGGCACCTCTGTCCCCTGCCGCTCGGTCGGCGGCGACTTCTTCGACTATGTCGACCTCCCCACCGGCCAGTTCGGCTTCATGCTCGGCGACGTGGCGGGCAAAGGCGCGCCGGCCGCGCTCCTCGCGGCCGCGGTCCTCGGCATGTTCGGGGCGGAGGCCCAGTACCAGTTGAGCCCGGCGCCGCTCGTCACGCGCCTCAATCAGAACGTCTTCCGGCGCGGCATCGAAGCGCGGTTCCTGACGGCGTTCTACGGCATGATCGCGCCCGACGGCACGCTCACCTACTCGAACGCCGGCCACAACGCGCCCGTGCTCGTCGGACGCGACTCGATCCGCCGGCTCGAGACGGGCGGGCTCGTGCTCGGATTGTTCGATCACGCCGCATATGAGGAAGAGAGGTTGCAGTTGGCGCCCGGCGACGTGATCGTCGCCTTCAGCGACGGCGTCAGCGAGGCGTTCAACGAAGCGGGCGAAGAGTTCACCGACGAGCGGCTGCTCGCGTCCGTCCACACGCACCGGGGCAAGGCGCCGCAGGAGCTGCTGATGGGGCTGCTGGCGGACGTGCGGCACTTCTGCGGCCGCGCCACGCCGAACGACGACGTCACGATGGTTGTGGTGCGCTACGACGGTTGAGGTAGAATCCGCCGGACTACTGTCCCAGGAGGACGCATGCAGCTCGAGGAACGGATCGTCGGCACCGTCGCCATCGTCAAGATCACCGGAGACATCACCTTGAGCAAGGGGGGCGACGTCCAGCTGAAGGACAAGGTGCAGAGCCTGATTCAGCAGGGGCACAAGAACCTGCTGGTCGACTTGAGCGGCGTCTCCTACGTGGACAGCTCGGGACTGGGGCAGCTGGTGCAGGCGTACGCGACCACGAAGAACCGCGGCGGCGCGCTCAAGCTGCTCAATGTCACGAAGCGCCTTCGCGACCTGCTCGTCGTGACGAAGCTACTGACGGTCTTCGATGCGTACGACAGCGAAGCCACCGCCGTCGCCAGTTTCGAATCCGCGTCGCGTTCCTAGCAGCGCCCGCAACGCCTCCGCGATCGCCTCCGGATCGCACGGCTTCACCAGTACGCGTGCGATGCCTGCGTGGCGGAATCGCTCGGGATCGTTCAGATCTTCCGGGGTTCAGGACTGCCGGAACCGCGGCTGAAGCGCCCACCACGCGCGGAACCCGAAGAGCACGCTGAGCGCGAGCGCCCAGAGACGCGGCTGCCGGAAGTCTGCTTTCTCGACCCACCAGAAGTGGATCACGGCGGTCACCGCCGCCACATAGACCAGCCGGTGCAGCTGCTGCCAGTGTGTGCCGAGCCTGCGGATCATGCCGGCGGTCGACGTCGCGGCGAGCGGCACGAGCAGCAGGAACGTCGCCATGCCCATCGTGATGAACGGACGCTTCACGACATCGGCGGCCATGCTCGCCACGTCGAAAAACCAGTCGAGCACCACCCACGTCACCATGTGGAGGCAGGCGTAGAAGAACGCGAGAAGGCCGAGCATCCGCCTGAGCCGAATCAGCTCGTTCCTGGCTATCAGGCGTCGCAGCGGCGTGATCGTCAGCGTAATGACGAGCAGCGACAGCGCCGTCGTCCCGGTCGTATGCGTGAGGAACTCGATAGGATTGGCGCCGAGATCGCCGACGAACGTCCAGTAGACGAGCGCAGCCGCGGGCACGAGCGCCGCTGCGAAGATGCACCAGCGGAAGACGGCAAATCGCGTCAATAGGACTTGCGAAGATCCATGCCCGAGTAGAGCTGCGCCACCTGGTCGCCGTAGCCGTTGAACATCAGCGTCTTCCGGCGGAAGAAGTCGCCGAGGCGCCGCTCGGTGGCCTGGCTCCAGCGCGGGTGATCGACCGTCGGGTTCACGTTCGAGTAGAAGCCGTACTCGCGCGCGTTGGCCACCGCCCACGACGTCCGCGGCAGCTGATCGGTGAAGCGGATGCGGACGATCGACTTGATGCTCTTGAACCCGTACTTCCACGGCACGACGAGCCGGATCGGCGCGCCGTTCTGCTTGGGCAGCACTTCCCCGTACAGCCCCACCGAGAGGATCGCCAGCGGGTGCATCGCCTCGTCCAGCCGGAGGCCCTCGACGTACGGCCAGTCGAGCACCGGCACGCGCAGGCCGGGCATCTGCGCCGGATTGTTCAGCGTGGTGAATTCGATGTACCGCGCGCTCGGCAGCGGCTCGAGCCGCTTGATCACGTCGGCGAGCGGGAATCCGACCCACGGAATCACCATCGACCAGGCCTCGACGCATCGCAGGCGGTAGATTCGCTCCTCGAGGGCGTATGGCTTGATGAAGCTGTCGATGTCGTACGTCGCCGGGGCCTTGACCATCCCGTCGACGCGGATCGTCCACGGGCGCGTCACCAGCCGGTGCGCATTCCGCTGCGGATCGTCTTTATCGGTGCCGAACTCGTAGTAGTTGTTGTAGCTGGTGATGTCGTCCAGCGAATTCAGCTTCTCGTCGGTGCTGAACTGGCCCTTCTTGACGTTCGGCAGCTTGGCGCCGGTCCCCTGGGCACGAAGCCGGCCGGCGCCCGGCGCGAGCGCCGCGGCCGCGCCGACCGCCGCCACGGCGGCCGCCTGAATGAACTCGCGCCGGCGCACGTACAGCCCCTTGGGGGTCACGTCCGAGTACCGGAGATCGGGCGCTTTCCGGATCACCATGCGCCAATTATAGGGCGGTCTCTTTTCCGCTGCACAGCCGAGCTTTGCGGGCCGGCGTGCGTGGTAGCCTCGAAATGCATGCCTTTTGAACACAGTGCGTTCGCCCGCGCGCTCTCGCTCGCGGTGCACGAGCTGCGGACGCCGGTGACGGTCACCGCCGGCTATGTGCGCATGCTGCTGCGCGAGCAGGCGGGCCCGGTGAGCGACCGGCAGCGGACAATGCTCGAAGAAGCCGAGCGTTCGTGCGGGCGCCTCAACGCCCTGATTACCGAAATGCGCGCTCGACTCGTCCCTGGTGTTCTTCATGCCTTTCGGGATCGACGCGGCGGGATCATCCGGATCGTCATCACCGGCTTCATCGTGATCGCGGTGTCCGGCACGATCCTCTCTGCTGTGCTGCTCTGGCGCAGCACACGCGCGAGGCCGGTCGCCGCTGCGTAAACTCCCAACGCCCAACGACGCAACTCCCAACCACTTTTGGGGAGTTTGGGAGTTGGACATTTGGGAGTTGGGGATTGGGCGTGGGGTGTTTATCGCACCGCGCGCCAGTCGCGCGTTCGGGTATAGGCGCGCGCAAAACAGGCCTCGGCGCGCGCTTCCGCCTCGCGCTGCGCGGGAGCGGACACCGCAAGCGTCAGTTCGGCGTCGGAGGGACATCGGAGCTCGTCCTGGCCCGGGTCACCCGGCGGCCGGACGGCATCGCGCCCGAAATAGCGCGCCGCCCCGACACGCACCCACCGCGGCCGCCCGGCGAGCGCCGGCCCCACGAGCAGCTCCGCCACCGCGATGCGCAGAGCGGTCTCGAAGCCGTCGCGCTGCGCGAGGAGCGGCGCAGGGACGAGATCGATCGTCGTGCCGTCGACGACGCTGCTCACCCACCACGGCTGTCCCGTCCTCTGTCGAAAGCTCTCGAGCGACTCGTGCACCCGAACGGTGATCGGCGCGACCGACACGCCGAGCGTCGCGCTCAGCGACTGATGGGCCGCGGCCGTAAGACGCTCGACCTCGGCTGACACCGTGGCGGTCGCGGGCCCGCCCCGCCGAAGCGACGACGTGGTCGTCTCGTCGCGAAGGGGGGTCAGGACGAGTCCCGGGAAATAGTGCGCGAGAATCGCCGCCGCCGTCTCGCCGCGCTCGGCGCGCCGGCCCGCGCCGATCACGCACATGCCGACCCCGTGTCCGTATCCGCGGCCGGTGAAGTGGAGCCTCTCTCCGCGCCGCTCGACCGTGAATGCCGTGCTCCGAAGCCGCGTGGTGCCGACGGCCGCGCGGAACGGCTCTCCCGCAATCACGTCCGGCGCGAGACCCGCGAGCTGAATGCGTGCCGCGCGTCCCGACGCGCTCCGCTCGTCGACCCGCACGTCGCGGAGCCGCCCCTCGAAGCCGGCGCGCTCGAGCCCTCGCTGTACCTCGTCGAGCGTCAGCTCCAGCGTCCACGGCACCTCATCAGCGTGCACCTCGTCTGGGGCCGCACGCAGATATGGATAGTTCAGGCCCGGCCACACCTGCCCGGCGCTTTCGGAAAAGCCGCCGCACGACGCCGAGTAAAAGAGCTCTGCGGGAGCGCCGTTGTAGGTGAGCAGCTGGGCGACGGTCGCCCACCCGGCGCGCCGCGATGCGGCGGTGGCCGGACGCGGGACCTGACAGTGCGTGCCGTCGCAGAGATCGAAGCCGTCGCGCGCGTGGCGCCCGGGATTGGCGAGCGCAAACGTGCGAACGGCGATGGCCAGCGCCTGCTGGGCCGCCTCGCCGGCGCGCGGCTCTCCCTCGCCCGCGAGCACGCGCGCCACGTAGACCTCGAGCGGCAGCTCGACGACGGGACCGCGGCCGCCGGCGGCGGGACCGAGGCGGATCGTCCGCCCGGCGCTTGCCGTCTCGAGCTGCGCGTCGGTGATGTCGGCCTCCACCCCAACGCGCACAGTCCGCGCGTTGGGGGCCCCGGCCTGCGCCGACACCAGCACGGTGACGACCGTGAGGATCAGGGCGATCCGGGCTACAGCTTGCGCGTGCATCCCGGCCTGCAGCGGCATGGAATCGTGTGCTCGCCGTCCGTGTGGTAGTCGTAGGTCAGCTCTTCGCCTTTCTTGATGTTGCGCGCGGCGCGGATCCAGATCGTGCGGCCGACCACTTCCGTGTAGCAGTTCGGCCGGCACGCGTGGTTGATGAAGCGCGCGACGTTGCCGCCGGCGTTGGCGTCGCGCACCCAGCGATCGTTGACGGTAAAGCACCAGATCTGGTTGCGCGTCAGGTACCCCGTCTCGCGCTTCAGGCTCTCGCGGTGCGTGATCAACTCGCCTGCGTAGTCGATGATGCGCCTGTTCTTGTTGACGGGCTCGAGCGCGAAGACGCCCCAGCCGTGGAGTGTCGAGCGCCGCCGCGCAATCCGCGGCGGTCGCACAGTCGCGGGCATTCCGGACCACAGAATAGCAAAGCAGCAGCCTCGCGACTCAACTTCCTGGCGACCGAGCCGCCAAGTCACTCATAATGGACGGCACGATGGCGGCTACCGGTGTTATCGCGCGCGACGTGATCCAGGCGTGGGGCCGGATCCTCACGGGCTATCGACCCAACCTTTCGATCGAGATCACCAAGGAGTGCCCCCTTCGCTGTCCCGGCTGCTACGCCTACGGTGACAACCACCTCGGCGGTG
>CAZGLC010000163.1:0-11694 GCA_964526235.1 uncultured Bifidobacteriaceae bacterium | reverse complement strand
AGGGCGACGGCGTCATCGCGATCGAGATGCACTTCCTGCCCGACGTCTACGTGACCTGCGAACAGTGCAAGGGGCGGCGGTACAACCGCGAGACGCTGGAGGTGCACTACCGCGGCAAGTCGATCGCCGAAGTGCTCGAGCTGACCGTCGATCAGGCGCTGCCGCTGCTCGAGAACATCCCGCCGATCGCCTCGAAGCTCCGCACGCTGCAGGACGTCGGTCTCGGGTACATCGAGCTGGGGCAGTCGGCCACGACGCTGAGCGGGGGTGAGGCGCAGCGGGTGAAGCTGTCGCGCGAGCTGTCACGCCGGAGCACCGGGCGGACGCTCTACATCCTCGACGAGCCGACGACCGGGCTGCACTTCGAGGACACGCGCAAGCTGCTCGACGTGCTGAACAAGCTGGTCGATCAGGGAAACACCGTCGTCGTCATCGAGCACAACCTCGATGTCGTCCGCTCGGCCGATTATCTGGTCGATCTCGGACCCGAAGGGGGCGCGGCGGGCGGCTTCGTCGTCGCCACGGGTACTCCGGAGGAGGTCGCCGACGATCCACAGTCGGCGACCGGCGCCTTTCTGCGCCCCATCCTCAAATGTTGAGTCGAGTTGTACAGGGGTCTGACCCCTGTACGACACATCACTGGGGTCTGACCCCTCTGCCCTTGTGTGGTAAACTCGCCACAACCTTCGACAATTGCGTTGTGGCTGCCATGCAACATCGCGATGCTCCGAATCGATGATCGCGCGCGCCTTGAGCTGCAAAGGTATCCCTGGCAAGCAGTTAAAAGGTTCGCAGCAAATTGCACGGTTCGGCACCGTGCTTGCTTCTTCCGGGCGAACCTCTACCGCTAGCGGCCAGGGAGCCTGATGCACGCACAACGGACGCTTCGCCGATCGATCTCCTGCGCGGGAATCGGCCTCCATTCGGGCCACAAAGTCACCCTGTCCCTCAAACCTGCCGCCGGCAACAGCGGCATCCGCTTCCGCCGGTCCGATCTCGGCGGTCTCGAGGTGCCGGCGACCGTCAGCCACGTCGGCGGCATCAACCATGCGACCGGGCTCACGCGCGACGCCGTCACCGTCGATACGGTGGAACATCTCCTGGCGGCGTTCGTCAGCCTCGGCGTCGACAACGCCATCGTGGAGCTGAACTCGCCCGAAGTGCCGATCATGGACGGCAGCGCGGCGCCGTTCGTCTACCTGATTCAGGAGGCGGGCATCAAGCAACTCGCCGCTCCCCGGCGGTACCTGAAGGTGCTGCGGCCGATCTCGCTCTCGCGCGGCGACAAGCGCATCGCGATCTATCCGTCCGACCACCTCAAGGTGACCTACAGTATCGCGTTCGATCACCCGCTCCTGCGGCACCAGTCGCGCACGATTCGCATCACGGAGGAGTCGTTCGTCGAGGACATCGCACCCGCGCGCACCTTCGGCTTCCTCGAGGAAGTCGAGATGATGCGGCAGCAGGGGCTGGCGCTCGGCGGCTCGCTCGAAAACGCGGTCGTCATCGGCGACACCGGCGTGCTGAACAACGCGCTCCGCTTCGAGGACGAGTTCGTGCGCCACAAGATCCTGGACGTCATCGGGGACATGGCGCTCGTCGGACACCCGATCATCGGCCATCTCATCGCGCACCGCGGCGGTCATGCCCTGCACACCGCGTTCGCGGTCCGGGTACTGGAAGAAGTGGATGCGTGGACGCTCGTCGACGCGCCTGTCGTGCCTGCGGCTGCCGCCTCGCCCGTCATGCTGCCCGCCAAGAACGCCGTGCGGGCGATCAACTGACGCGCAGGCTGAAGCCTGCGCGCTACCTATCCGAAGCTCTTCATCGCCGACGGCTCGTCCGGATGGACCTCGAGCACGTCGTGTGCCCCCGTCATCGTGAGCATTGTCTCGACGCGCTTCTGCACGCCGGCGAGCTTCAGCACGCCGCCGGCCTCGGCCGCCTGACGATGGAGGTCCATCAGGCATCCGATGGTCGCACTGTCCACGTAGGTGACGCTCGACAGATCGATCAGCAGACGACGCTCGCCCGCGGTGATGAGTGAGGTGACGCTCGTGGCGAAGTCGGAGAGCAGAGGATAGAGGAGACGCGTCTCGTTGACGCGGACGATCGCCACTCCCTGCGCGCGATCGGTGGTGAGATTCACGCCGGCCTGCTGCGTGCGCGATGGACTGTCGATGCGCGCATGATAACATGCCGACGCTCGTGTACCAATCGTTCACTCACATCGGGGGCGAGCTCACATGCGACGAGGTGAGCGTCGCCGCGATCGTCGGACGCGTCGGCACTCCGGTCTACATTTACAGCGCGCGCGCCATCCGAGACGCGTATCGCCGCATCGACGAGGCGTTCGCGGCCTGTCCGCACGTCATCCATTACGCGCTCAAGGCGAATTCAACGCTCGCGATCGTGCGTCTGCTCCGTGCGATGGGAGGCGGCATCGACGCCAACTCCGGCGGTGAAATTCAGGTGGCGCGGCGCGCCGGCTTCGAGCCGCGCGACATCGTCTTCACCGGCGTCGGCAAGACGCGCGAGGAGCTCGAGCACGCCGTTGCGCTCGGCGTCGGCGTCATCAATGCCGAGTCGGCCGGTGAGCTCGACCGCATCGGCGCGATCGCGGCCGCGCAGGGACGCGTCGCGCGCGCGGCGCTGCGCGTCAACCCCGATATCGACGCCGGCAGCCACCCGAATATTTCCACCGGCCTCAGGATCAACAAGTTCGGCGTGCCGCTGCCCGACGCGCGCGCCATCTACCGTGAACGGCGAGCGCGTCCCGGGCTGCGCCTCGTCGGCGTCCACGTCCATATCGGCTCGCAGATCACCACGGCCGAGCCGCTGCGGCAGGCCGCCCGGGCGCTGGCGGCGCTCGCCTCGGAGCTGCGCGCCGACGGGATTGCGCTCGAGCACGTCGACGTCGGCGGCGGTCTTGGCATTCCCTACGAAGGGCGGCCGATGATCGGGGCCACCGAGTACGCCGACGCCGTGCTCCCCGAGCTGCGGCCGCTCGGGCTGCCGGTGCTGCTCGAGCCGGGCCGCGCGATTGTGGGGCGCGCCGGCGCGCTCGTCGCGCGCGTCGTCGACACGAAGGCCTATCCCGATGGCCGGCAGTTCGCCGTGCTCGATGCCGGCATGGCCGAGTTCATCAGACCGGCGCTGTACGGCTCGTACCATCGCATCGTGCCGGTCCGGCCCCGATCCGGACCTGAAACCGCCTGGGATGTCGTCGGGCCGATTTGCGAGAGCAGCGACGTCTTCGCGCGCGACCGCCTGCTGCCGCCGCTCGAAGTCGACGACGCGGTCGCGGTCCTCGACGCGGGCGCGTATGGGTCGGTCATGGCCTCGAACTACAACCGCCACCTGCTGCCGGCCGAAGTGCTCGTCGACGAAGGACAGTGGGCCGTGATCCGCCGCCGCCAGACGCTCGACGACATGCTGGCGCTCGAGCCGTGACGCGCGGGCTGCTGGTCGCATTCGAGGGGCTCGATCAGAGCGGCAAGCAGACGCAGGCCGAGCTGCTGCGCGATCGGCTCGCGGCCCACGGCCGCATCGTGCAGCTCCTGTCGTTTCCGGACTACACGACCGTCATTGGCGCCGAAATCGGCCGGGCGCTGCGCGGGGAGCGCCATTATCCCCCCGATGTCATGCAGCTCCTCTATGTCGCCAACCGCTACGAGCGGAAGCAGGAGATCGCCGCCGCACGCGACGGCGGCACGATCGTCGTCTGTGACCGGTATCTTGCGTCGAGCGTGGCCTACGGCGACGCACAAGGGCTCGACGCCGCATGGCTCGTGACGATTCAGCGGTACCTGCCGCAGCCGGACGTCACGATCCTGCTCGACATCCCGCCCGACGTCTCGGCGCGGCGCAAGCGTGACGACCGCGACCGCTACGAGCAGGACCTCGCGCTGCTCGGGCGCGTCCGCGACAGCTACCTGCGTCAGGCGGCGAGCGGCTGGGCGCGTGTCGACGCCGACCGCGATCGCGACGCGGTGGCCGCCGACGTCTGGACTGCCGTCGCTGGCCTAGTCGGTGGTCGGTAGTCGGTAGTTGGTAGCGGGTTCAATGTTCCTGGCTCTTGCTACCACCCACCGACTACCGACTACCGGCTAGCGCAGGACGAGCGTCGCGTGCGCGGCCGTGAGCGCACGGACCTCCCGTACGCCCGCCTCCAACAGCACGGCCGCACAGGCGTTCAGCGTCGCGCCCGTCGTCCGAACGTCGTCGACGAGGACGACGACGCGGCCGGCGAGCCATCGCAACCGTGATCGCCGCCTCAGGAGCGGCGAGAGGATGAATGCGCCGCGGAGGTTGCGGCGCCGCGCGGCCGCCGTCAGACCGGTCTGCGGCGGCGTGGCGCGCGTGCGCCAGAGCGCCTGGACGACGGGCGGGCCGAGCTCCCGCGCCAGCGCGTCGGCCTGATTGAAGCCGCGTCGCATGCGGCGCCAGGGGTGCAGCGGGACCGGCACGACGCAGTCGGCGTCGCGAAGCAGGTGTGCGCCGGCATCCCGCATGAGCGCGCCGAGCCGGCAGGCGAGCGCGCGGCGTCCGTCGTACTTGAAGGCCTGCAGGATCTCGCGCAGCGCGCCATCGTACTCGCCCGCCGCGCGGGCCGCATGCACCAGCGGCGGCCGGCGGCGGCAGCGCGGGCAGCATTCGAGCGCGACGCTGATCACGCGCCACGAGACCAGGGGATCACCGCAGGTGCGGCAGAACGGTGCGGCACAGAGGCGGACGGCGCTCCAGCAGGCGTGGCAGACGGGGCCGTCGAGAGGGCGTTCGAGGACGGTGCCGCATGCGGCGCAACAGGGTGCGAGCGTGGCGGCGAGCAGCGCGTCTAGGCCGGATCGGCAAACTCGACGCGCGCGGCGTTCCCCCAGAGCCGTTCCAGGCCGTAGAACGCCCGGCAGTCGCGGCTGAAGATGTGGACGACGAAGTTGAAGTAGTCGAGCAGGATCCACTCGGACTTCTCGATGCCTTCCGCCAGGGCGGGCCGCTCGCCGAACTCCTTCCGGAGCGCGTCGGTCGCCCCGTCGGCGATCGCGTGGATCTGCCGCGGGTTCGTGCCGGTGCAGATCACGAAATAGTCGGTGAACCCGCCCGCCTTCCGAAGATCGAGAACGACCACGTCGATCGCCTTCTTCTCATGAACCGCGTTCACCGCGCCGATCACCGCCCGGGGCAGCTTCGCCCGCGTGCGTGGGGCCGCTTTCGTGGCAACCGTCGACTTACGTGCCCTGGACGTTTTGGTCGTGGCCATGCAAATTGCTTTCCAGATAGAGGTGGTGCGCGGCGATATGCCGCGCCACGGCGGCCGGTACGAGATCGTCGATCGGCTGCCTCGCGGCGAGGCGCGCGCGGATCGTCGTCGAAGACACGTCGCGGGTGCGGGCTTCGACGCGGAAAATCGCGGTGGGACCGCCCTGTGCGCCGCCTCCCGCCACCGCGCGCACCCGCGCGCGCAGGTCCGGCGTCCGCGCCAGCGCGGCCTCGATCGTCACGCCCGGGCGCGCCACGACGACGAAATGGGCGCCGTCGAGGACCGCGGGAAACTCGTACCAGGTGGCAATTTCTGCAAACGCGTCGGCGCCGAGGATGAAGTACAGCTCCCACGGCTGCCGGCCGGTGGCGCGAAGGCTCCGCAGCGTATCGGCCGTGTACGAGTTTCCCGGCCGGCGCACCTCGAGGTCCGACACGCGGCAGCCGGCACGGTTGTCGATGGCGAGCGCGACGAGCGAAAACCGGTGGAAGGCGGTGGCATGCGGATGGACGGGGCGATGGGGCGGGTCGTGAGACGGCACGAAGACGACCTCGTCGAGCGCCAGCGCCGATCGCGCCGCATCCGCTGCGTCGAGGTGGCCGAAGTGGATCGGATCGAAAGTGCCGCCCAGCACGCCGAGACGCCGCGCCCCTCGACTGTCGCTCGGGGCGTCCTGAGCCGCGCCGAAGGGCGTCATGCGTTGGGGGATGCCACGAGCGACGGTTCCCCTGCGGCGCGCCCCGCCGCCACGTGACGCCAGGCGGTTTCGAGGAGCTCGCCCACGCCTTCGCCGGTGACGCCAGAAATCCGGAAGAAGGGGAGACGCCGCTGCCGCACCTGCGCCTCCAGACGCTCGAGGCGCGAGGGGTCGTCGAGCGCGTCGATCTTGTTCGCCGCCACGATCTGCGGCTTGGCCGCCACCTTCGGATCGAACAGGCGCAGCTCCTCGAGGATCACCTCGAAGTCGTCGACCGGGTCGCGTCCCGACGCACCCGACACGTCAACGAGATGGATCAGGACGAGCGTCCGCTCGATGTGCCGCAGAAATCGATCGCCGAGCCCCTGCCCGCCGTGCGCGCCGGCGATGAGCCCGGGCACGTCGGCCACGACGAAGCTCCGGTCGTCGCTCAGCGTGACGACCCCGAGGTTCGGCGTCAGGGTGGTGAACGGATAGTCGGCGATTTTCGGCCGTGCGGCGGAGATGCGCGCGATGAGCGTCGACTTGCCGGCATTGGGGAAGCCGATGAGGCCCACATCGGCAAGCAGTTTCAGCTGCAGGCGAAGAAACCGCTCCTCACCCGGCTCGCCCGGCTCGGTGCGGCGCGGCGCCCGATTGGTCGAGCTGGCGAATCGGGCGTTGCCGCGGCCCCCGCGTCCCCCCTTTGCCACGAGCACACGCTCTCCCTCCTGGGTCAGGTCGGCGAGGAGGTGTGGGGCCGACGCATGCGTCGCCCCCCCGTCGCTCTTCTCGAACACGAGCGTGCCGACCGGCACCTCGATGGTGAGATCCTCGCCGTCCTGGCCGGTGCGGTTCGAGCCCTGCCCGTGGTCGCCGCGGCGCGCTTCGAACTCGGGGTGATAACGGAAATCGATGAGGGTGTTCTTGCGTGGAGTGGCGACGATGTAGACCGAACCGCCGCTGCCGCCGTCGCCGCCGTTGGGGCCGCCACGAGGCACGAACTTCTCGCGGCGGAAGCTGAGCGCGCCGCGGCCGCCGCCGCCCGCGGCGACGTGGATGTCCACCTCGTCGACGAACATCTCGATCAGTATAGAGGGGATCGGTCGCGGGGGCTGAAGCCCTGCGCTACACGACCGGAATAATGGAGATGCGCCGGCCGTGCTGGCCGTGGTCCTCGAAGCGCACCTTGCCGTCAATCTTCGCGAACAGCGTGTGATCCTTGCCGAGCCCGACGTTCAGTCCGGGCTCGAAGCGGCGCCCCTTCTGCCGGACGAGAATCGAGCCGCCGGTGACGAGGTTGCCGTCGTGGCGCTTGACGCCGAGGCGCTGCGAGTTGCTGTCGCGGCCGTTGCGTGAGCTGCCCTGTCCCTTTTTATGAGCCATCGTTACACCTGAATGTCGGTGATGCGCACCCGCGTGAAGATGCTGCGGTGGCCGCGCGTCTTGCGGAAGCCCTTCCGCCGCTTCATCTTGAACACGCGCAGTTTCGGCCCGCGCGCTTCGCCGTCGACGACGCCGACCACGCGCGCGTTGGCGACGAACGGCGCCCCCGCGATCACTTCGCCGGCATCCTTCTCGACGAGCAGCACCTGGTCGAAGGTCACCTCCGACCCGGTCACGCCGGGCGTCCCGTCGATCTCGACCACGGCGCCGGGCGTCACCTTGAGCTGGCGGCCCCGGGCCTGAATAATGGCGTACACGCGTTTTCCTCGGCTGAAGTTCCACGGAGGCGGCCATGAGGCCCGCCCAAACATCTCAGCTTACCCCGACTTGGCCGCCAATGGAAGGCCCGACGGCTTCGTTCGTCTGGCCCCTACTGCAGCAGGATGCGGGTGCCGCGGATGCGCTGGCTGCTGAGCGTGCTGAGGAAGCTCGGGATGAGCCGGTCCATCAACTCGAAGTACGACGACAGCGCCGGCGACGTCTGGTTGGCGTTGTAGAGGATCTCCTCGCGGAAGTTCTCGGAGTGCAGGATCGTCCCGTTCCGGCCGTCGATGAAGACGAACCGCGGGCGCAGCACGAAGCCCTTGCGCTCCATGTACGTCCGTACGGGAACCACACGGCGCCGGCCGAACGAGTCGTAGACTTCCTGGTCGCGCTGCACGATCCCGGAGCGCGCCTGCGGCGCGAACATGACCGTCCCGGTGACGATGAGCGGCTGCTGGTATTCCTCGCCGATGCGCTTCCAGTACTCCACGTTGGCGAACACGTGCTCGTACGCTTCGAGATCCGAATCTTCCTTGATCGCAGACGGCTGCGACGGCTTGTCGCCGTTGGATCCCTCCCGTGCCTCGAGCGCGACCTCCATCAGCGGGAGGACGTCGGCGTCGATCACGCGCAGCTCCGACTTGGTCCGCAGCTGACTCCGCAGCAGGCGCGTCGTCTCCAGGTTGCCGTCGACGTCTTCGGTGCCGCCCGCGATGAAGCCGGCGATGAAGACGCGCTGGAACGCCGAGATGTCGAGCTTGGGACGGATCGGGGTCTCGATCGGGATCTCGTAGTAGCTCGTACACGCCACGGTCAGCACGACCGCCGCGAGACTACTGATTGTCCGGGCGAGTCGTGCGGTCATTGATTTCCTTGAAGAGCTCGTAGTTCTGCTTGATGAACGTGTTGTCAGGCTCGAGTTCGATCGCCTTCTCGTAGGCGGCGCGGGCCTTGTCCAGCTCTCCCTCGTGCTCGTAGGCAATGCCGAGGTTGTTCTGCGCCGCCGCGTACGTCGAATCGATTTCCGCGGCGCGAAGCCAGCGGTAGATCGCTTCACGCCACAGGCCGCGCTGGGCGACGGCGATTCCGAATTCGACCTGCTTTTTCGCGTCACTGCGGGCGTCGGCGGCGGCAGGAACCGCGCTGAGCACCAGCAGGAAAAGGGCCGAGGCGGCAGTAACGCGCATGGAAAAGGCCAACTATAGTGATCGAACCAGCAGCGCGCAAGCGCTTTACGGTTCAACAGTTTACTACGGCCGAGCAAGGCACGTACCAGGCGCGGGCAGATGAATTCCGCCCAAACACGCCTGGATCGGCGCGCGACGTCCCTAGACTGTTTTCGCAATGCGTCACTGCTGCGTTGTGAAGTGACGCGCCGGCTGCCTATAATCGAGACAACGAGGTCGGGCGCTTCCGCGTGCGCGTGTCGCGGCGGGGGCTCCGGCCTTTTCTGCCTTCACCCCCTCGCCATGGGCACCCCAACGCGCAAAGTCCGCGCGTTGGGGACCCCGCCACGCCGCCAGCGCAGCCGGGCATGCACCTTCTGAGGAGGCCCGCATGACGCTGGATGAGGCTGTGGCGCTGTCGCTCGTTCCCGATCTCCCTCGCGTGGGTCTGACGGATCGCCTGCGCGTCCGCGATCCGGCGCTCCTCGAGCTCGCTTCGGAGAGGTGCGACGAGGCGCGCGCCGTGCGGATACGCGCCGCCTCCGGCGGCATGCAGGTGATCGCCTGGAACGACCGGCGGTTCCCGGCGGCGCTCCTCACGATTTCGGACATGCCGCCCGCGCTCTGGTACCGCGGCACACTCGACGCGTTGGACGCGCCCGCCGTCGCGATCGTCGGGTCGCGCGCCGCGTCCGCCGTGGCGCTCGAGACCGCCGCGCGGCTGGCCGCCGATCTTGCGGCGCGCGGCGTCGTCGTGGTGAGCGGCCTCGCGCGCGGCGTCGATTCGGCGGCGCACCGCGGCGCGCTCCGCGCCGGCCGCACGATCGCCGTGCTCGGGTCTGGGCTCGATCGCGTCTACCCACGCGAGCACACCGCGCTCGCGTGTGAGATTGCCGCGGAGGGCCTCGTCGTGAGCGAGTATCCACCGGGCACACCGCCGCTCGCGTTTCACTTCCCGTTGCGCAACCGGCTGATCAGCGGACTGTCGCGCGCGGTCGTCGTCATCGAAGCGTCCGAGCAGTCGGGCTCCCTGATTACTGCCGCGTGCGCGCTGGAGCAGGGGCGCGACGTGATGGCCGTGCCCGGCAACGTGCTGAGCGGGCGCAACCGGGGTGCGCACGCCCTGCTCAGGGACGGCGCAAAGATTGTGGAGTGTGCGGACGATATCGTAGAAGAACTCGGCTGGGCCCCTGAGGTCGCGGGACGCGGCGTGACGCCGCGCCACCCCTCGACTGACGCTCGGGGTGCCCTGAGCAACGTCGAAGGGCAGGCGGGCGGCAACGGCCCGCCCTCACGCGATCCGCTCCTGCAGCTGATGCGCGCCGGTGAGCCGTACGATCTCGACCGGCTGGCGGCGGCGTCCGGGGTTGCGGGCGTGCGATTGCTGCCGCGGCTGCTGGAGCTCGAGCTCCGCGGGCTGGTCGAGCGGGTCGGCGACGGCCGTTTCATGCGGCCGGCGTGAACCGTGTTACTTTGACTTTGGAGTCGAATGGCTGCTGCCAAGTCTCTTGTAATCGTGGAATCGCCGGCCAAGGCGAAGACGCTCGGCCGTTTTCTCGGCGCGAAGTACCGCGTCGAGGCGAGCTACGGCCACATCCGCGATCTGCCGGAGTCGGCCGCCGAGGTCCCCAAGGAGATCAAGGAAAAGGACTGGGGGCGGCTCGGTGTCGACGTCGAGAGCGACTTCAAGCCGTACTACGTCGTGCCGAGCGACAAGAAGAAGCAGGTCGCGCACCTCAAGACCGCGATGAAGGACGTGTCGGAGGTGCTGCTGGCGACCGACCCCGATCGCGAGGGCGAGTCGATCAGCTGGCACCTGACCCAGGTCCTCAAGCCGCGCGTGCCGGTCCGCCGCATCGTGTTTCACGAGATCACCGAGGATGCCGTCAAGGAGGCGCTCGCCAACCCGGGCGACCTGAACGAGAACCTCGTGCGCGCGCAGGAGAGCCGGCGCATCCTCGATCGGCTGTACGGCTACACGCTGTCGCCGCTGCTCTGGAAGAAGGTGCAGACGGGGCTGAGCGCCGGCCGCGTGCAGAGCGTCGCCGTCCGCCTCATCGTCGAGCGCGAAGAGGAGCGCCGCGCGTTTCGTCCCGGCGTCTACTGGGATCTCGAGGCGACGCTCAGGGGCGACGGCCGCGAGTTCGCCGCCACGCTCGTGCGCCTTGGCGATCAGCGGATCGCCACCGGCAAGGACTTCGATCCGGCGACCGGCGCGCTACGCGGCGAGCACGTGCGGCTCCTCGATGAAGCCGGCGCCGGCCGCCTCGTCGCGGCGGTCCGCAGCCACGTTCCGTGGACCGTCACGTCGGTCGAGCAGAAGCCGGGCCTCGAGCGGCCCGCGCCGCCCTTCACGACCTCGACGCTCACGCAGGAAGCGAGCCGGAAGCTCGGGTTCTCCACGGAGCGCACGATGCAGGCGGCGCAGCGGCTGTTCCAGGGCGAGGACATCGGCAACGGCGAGCGCGAGGGGCTCATCACCTATCACCGCACCGACTCGACGACGCTCTCGGAAAAAGCGCTGCAGGAGTCCGCGCGGGTCATCAAGGAAATGTTCGGCGCGGAGTACTACGACGGCCCGCGCCGCTATCAGACGCGTGTGAAGAACGCGCAGGAGGCCCACGAGGCGATTCGGCCGAGCGACTTCCGCCTCGCCCCCGCGCAGATGGAGAGCATCCTCGACGCGGACGACTTCAGGATCTACGACCTGATCTGGAAGCGGACGATGGCGTCGCAGATCGTCGATGCGCGCGTGCTGCGCACGACCATCGAGATTTCCGCGGCGGGTCCCGACGGCGAGACCGCCGTCCTGACCGCCAGCGGCAAGGCGATCGAGTTTGCCGGCTTCCGCCGGGCGTACGTCGAGGGAAGCGACGATCCCG